>NZ_JBXYJE010000002.1:0-365242 GCF_057396285.1 Psychrobacter sp. CX97
TTACATAGCACGATTGGTTATGTGTCGCCTTTTGAGTTTGAGAGACGATACTATGATAGTTTTAGTGAGTCAGACAAAGCTGCCTGACTCAAGCAATCCACTCTCCGATATAGTCGGGGCGGTTCAAAATGTCTGATGAAGATTTTGATATGGTGTCTGCAAAAATGTTTGACTTACTTAATTTTATAGTCAGAAAAGGGATTTCAGAACCTTTGGAGCTTGAACAGTTGTATGAAATGACCCCAGAAGCTCCTAGAAAAAGTGCAGAAGCTACAGATGCTAAAGCTAATTTAGGTAAGTAAGCTTAGACTTGGTATAATCACGTAAAAACATGAATAAATAGTATTTTTGCTTTTTATAAAATTTATCAGTTGTTATTGTATTAATAGGCGATAATTTATACAAGGAATTGAAATGAAAAATAAACTTCTGAATATATTAAGTGATGTTTTGTTCGGTAATAATCAATCTGACTATCAGAAAACTACCTCAATTTATATATTAAAAGCAATATGTATTTTTATGAGTGTCTTATATAGTGCTATTAATATCAATATAGTAAGTAGTCTAATGATAATACTTTCATTTATTATAGTTGCACTTAAATTTTCAAGTTTGAGTTTTATAATTTGGCAAGCAATAAAGTATGATAATAATTTTAGAAATAAATTGCACTTATAATTGGGTTTAGGCTACGCACATTTTGCTAACTGAGCTTGGCTAAAGCCTCAGAAACTCACGGATTAGATAGTGCTTACGTTATCAAACAGTTCAACTGTTCTATTAATAGAATAGTAAGCTCAATTTTGGACAATAGCTTAATTCGTCGTGGGTTATCACCCACGCTACCGTAAATCGTACAAAAGTTCAGCTAAACTAACAAAGCACCCCGAAAGTACACTTAACCTTTCATTAAAACAGACTTATTAAAGAACTGTAGCGTGGGTGCAACACAGTGGAACCCACGGATTGAATAGCAATTGCGTTTTTAAATAGTTCAATCAATTTTTAAATATAATATTAAGTTCAATTTTGCATAATAGCTTGGCTCGTCGTGGGTTATCACCCACGCTACTATAAATCGTACAAAAGCAAGTGTAGCGTGGGTGCAACACAGTGGAACCCACGGATTGAATAGAGCTAACCGTAGTCTATGACTTACTATGATGTTTTAATTAATCTCTATAGTCGCCGTGTGATGCGGTTTAGCCCCGATTGTAACGGATATACTTGGTACAGCATGGCGATGCAGGTGCTTAGCCAGTGGCGTTATCGTAGCGCAGGAACGACACTGGCTTTTAGCACCTGCCGCCGTGCTAGCCAAGATAGTAGTGAAAAGCGGGATTAGCTACCAACCCTCAATTAAATATTTTTAAAACTTTTTTAAAACAAGCGTTTAATCAGTCATAGAATATTGGAAATAATGAAAACAAACGAGTTAAACGTTCATAATATAAGCCATACTTAATGCAATACACCCACATTAATTTAATGTTATAAAGGTAACGCCATGACATATTCAATATTTTGCCAAACTAAAAATGATACGATGAAAGAACCCATGTTTTTTGGTCAGCCTGTCAACGTGGCCCGTTATGACCAGCAAAAGCATCCGATTTTTGAGCAACTCATCGAAAAGCAGTTGTCATTCTTTTGGCGTCCTGAAGAGGTTGATGTGTCAAAAGACCGTATCGACTACGGCGAGCTATCCAGTCATGAACAACATATTTTTATCAGTAACCTAAAGTATCAAACTCTACTCGATTCAATTCAGGGTCGTAGTCCTAACGTGGTGCTGTTGCCACTGGTGTCTATTCCAGAATTAGAGACATGGATTGAGACGTGGTCATTCTCTGAGACTATACATTCACGTAGCTATACCCATATTATCCGCAACATCGTTAATGATCCTAGTGTTGTGTTTGATGATATTATGGAAAATGAGCATATCCTGCATCGTGCTGAAGATATCGCAGAATATTATGACGAGTTATACCGATACTCACAGCTTTACAGCTTATTCGGCCCGGGTACACATATTGTCAATGGTGAAGAAAAGTTCGTCGATTTACGCAAACTTAAAAAGATGCTTTATCTGTGCTTGATGGCAGTAAACGTCTTAGAGGCGATTCGATTTTATGTGTCATTTGCCTGTTCGTTCGCTTTTGCAGAACGTAAACTGATGGAAGGTAATGCCAAAATTATTAAGTTAATTGCCCGTGATGAAGCGCTACATCTGACCAGTACCCAGCACATGCTTAATATTATGGCAGCGGGTAAAGATGATCCAGAAATGGCGGAAATTGCTAAAGAGTGTTATGAGGAAAGTATAGAGATATTCCGTACGGCAGCTGAGCAGGAAAAAGAATGGGCGGGATATCTGTTTAGAGATGGTTCGATGATTGGACTTAACAAAGATATTCTGTGTCAATATGTGGAATATATAACCAATCTACGTATGGAAGCGGTCGGCCTACCGGCAATCTTTCCAAACTCTAAAAGTAATCCGATTCCATGGATTAATACATGGTTGTCCTCTGACAATGTACAGGTTGCCCCTCAAGAGACAGAAATAAGTTCGTATTTAGTGGGTCAAATTGATTCAGATTTATCAGACAGTGATTTCGATGATTTTGAACTGTGAAGAATTTGAACGCTAGTAACTCTAGGATGTAGAGTTGCAGCGTTTACCTAGCTATATTTATGGGTATATTTAATTGGGTATAGTAAAAATTGTTGGTAGCTCGGCTGTCATATTTTATTCATGAAGCTAGGTTACGGTAAATGCAGGACAAACTAACTAAACATTTGGACTTGATGTTTTGGGTTAAGTATTTTTTTAGAATCTGCTTAGGCTATTTTTATATAGTCGATTCAATTTAATTTTGCTACACGACAACCGACCGCAGATAGTACAAGTAGTACATCTAGGGCGGTTAACACCCTAGCAGGTTTAAAGTGGATTGACTATAGATGTAGTATGGTTAATTTATGACTTGGGTTTTTACCTCTAAAACACGCTTTTATTTACATGAAGATGAGACGTTATTAGATGGCTTGTTACGGACTGGTCATGATGTGAACTTCCAGTGTCGTGAAGGGTATTGTGGGAGCTGTCGGGTCAAACTAACTGCTTCATCGTACCCCGTCAATTACGTCACACCGCCCTTGGCAATGGTCGAAAATGATGAAATATTAACCTGTTGTTGTCAGGTAAAGGGTATGATTCATTTAAAAGATTTACACTAACGGCTTCGATTATCGAGCAGATTAATCCTCTTAGTCTGATCCACAATAACATTTGAATACTTACCCCATCACACACAAGAAGCCCGCACTATTATTGCGGGCTTCTTATTTATAACCTATCAACTCTGGACGCTAATTTGGTAGCCAGAACTTATGGAAGGTCTAAATTAAGCGAAAACATAGCAACAATCACATACTTAAAAGTAGACCAAACGCTTTTGTCACCACAAGACTACTTCATATAGTCGTTTAATTGTTAGTCGTTTAATTGTTGGGTCTTGCGCCTTTTTCAAATAGCTCAATTAATTCTTCACGTAATTTAGCTCTATCCTCTAAGCTCATCGGCGATTCGAGGCCAGGCTCTATCAGTTCTGACTCGTCTGGTACGCCCTCCTCACTATCGGGCGCAGGTAAAAACTCAGGTATTTGCTGCATACCTTTCTGGGTAGGACGTTCTGCAAGAGTAATATTGATAGTCATCGTATTAGACTTACGTACAACCTGAGCAGATAACACAGTATTTGGCATTTTTCGGGCAACATACTGAATAAGACTGTTAGCATCTTTCATCTCTTTGCCATCAATCGACAAAATAACATCACCCACTTGTAAATTACTTTTAGCAGCTGGGCTATCGGGTATCACATTCAATACCTCAACCCCTGTGCTACTATCAAATGAAGTAGGGTCACGTAGCTGGGACTGCACTTCAATGCCTAACCAACCACGGCTTACTTTACCCTCTTTAATAATGGCATTCATTACCTGCTCTACCAAAGCCGTCGGGATGGCAAAGCCAATACCCATTGACCCACCAGAACGTGAAAAAATAGCCGTATTAATACCCACAAGCTCGCCTCTAGCATCCACTAATGCCCCGCCAGAGTTGCCTGGGTTAATCGCTGCATCGGTTTGAATAAAGTCCTCAAAGGTATTAATACCAAGCCCTGTACGACCCGTGGCTGAAATAATGCCTTGCGTAACCGTCTGACCCACACCAAAAGGGTTACCAATAGCCAATGCCACATCGCCAACCTCAATGGGTGCTTCTCGGAACGATAGCGGGTTAAGCCCATCCATATCAACTTTAATAACGGCTAAATCACTATCTGGGTCTGTACCAACCACTTTAGCCACGGCTTTACGACCATCATTTAATGCGACAACAATCTCGTCGGCTTTAGCGATCACATGGGCGTTGGTCACAATGAACCCATCTTTAGAGACGATAACCCCTGAACCAAGGTTAGTTGAACTACCTCCCTGCTCTGGTAATTGACCGTGAAACTCATAGAAGCGGCGCAAGATTGGGTCATTCATGTAAGGATGCTCTGTGACTGCCTGAGTAGTGTAAATATTGACCACAGAATGCGACGCGCGTGCCACAGCATCATGATAAGATGAGATGGGCTCTGGCTTATCTAGTGTGTTATTAGAGCCTAAGGGGATGCTTGTCGTATCACTACGCGGTGGCTGCCAAGTATTTTGCTGGCTGGCTTTTAAATCAATATATACCCAAATAAATGCCATTAATACAGCCACCAATAATAACCATGGCAGTATTTTCCATAAGACATTTGTGTTTGATTTTGCGGACATATCGCTCCTTAGGGTTTAAAATTCAACTTTTATTACTAATACATCTATCATTGGTAGACAGTAAGTTGATATAACGGCACTATTGAAATTTTGCGGTACTCGGTAAAAGATTACGCAGTAGCAGCGTAAAGATAGCAATACAAAATAAGCAGGAATGCATATTAACAGCGTCAATTATATCAGTGTTCACAACCAAACTGGATGACACACTAAGCTTTATGATGAATACAAACTTATGCGAAATTCTATAGAAAACATATACCAACAAGCAATGTAACATTTGTAATCTATATAATTAGGTTTGACGCTATTTGATCTAAATTGCTATTTTATGCCCTTACTGTAGCCACTAACCAAGATAGTTTACACTAGGTAAAATCTCTACAAATTATTTAATAATGAGTCAACACATCATTAATTCATTACTTACTTATTATAGTTTGAGTCTATCTAGAAAAAAATCCAGTAATTTACTCGACCAGTAAGTAGCAACCAGTAGCCCGCAATTAACCTGCAATTAAATAGTTAAGCAAGCATAATGGTTAATATAAATGAGATAGCTCATTAAATACCTAAATTAAATACCTAAAGCTTAGCAAATCTTATACCAATATAAGATAAAAGTGGGAATATAAGATAGAAGTAAGATAATTAAATACACAAACTATCATTATAGTAAAGTTTATATTAAAAGATGATCTCACAATAAATGAGGATAATATGATTCACGGTCAAACAACCCCGTTAGAATTAGAACGTTGGTGTAATACCTATTTGAGAGCAGATGATTTCAATGACTATTGCCCAAACGGATTACAAGTTGATGCAGATGCGCCAATCAAAAAAATTATCACTGGCGTTACCGCTAGCCAAAATTTAATTAATGCGGCTGTGACTCAAAATGCAGACGCTATTTTAGTCCATCATGGCTATTTTTGGAAAGGAGAACCCCAACCTATTACCGGAATAAAAGGAAAACGCATTCGTACTTTAATGCAAAACAACATCTCATTACTCGCATACCATTTGCCACTCGATGCCCATCCAGAAATCGGCAATAATGCAGTGTTAGCCAATCAGCTTGGCCTAACCATTACTGGGGCACTCTACCCTACAGAAAAACATCCCGTTGGCAATATTGCAGAAGGTAATCCTCAGTCTATTGGCGAATTAATTACTAAAGTAACGGAGATATTAGGTAGAACGCCACTGCATATTTCAGCTAACGGTAGTTCAACAACGAACGATCAAACATCTGATAAATGGATCAAGAAAGTTGGTATTTGCACGGGTGGTGCTCAAGATATGATTGAACAGGCTGCAAAAATGGGCTGCCAGCTTTATATATCTGGTGAGATATCTGAGCGTACCACGCACTGCGCACGAGAATTGGGTATAGATTATTTGGCAGCGGGGCATCATGCCACTGAGAGAGGCGGTATCAAAAATCTGGGAGAGTTAATTCAGAAAAGACTGGGTATTGAGGTATTATTTGTTGATGACCCAAACCCTGCTTAATTATTCACGTTAATACTCCTCCGCCACTACTAGAGTGACAAATGTTTTGATTTAGTAAATCGTAGGGGTTTAAATTATAACTCTATAATTGTTTCACTAAATATTATATAATTGAGCAGTTACGGGTCTGCCTTTTTTATTTTATTCGGCGTTTTGAACCCTATTCAAGTTGAATATTAAACTTGAATTAATGTAGTAACAGCCCAATATAGAGTACACTTAAACAAAATATTGCCTATGTAATATTTTGTCTAGATATTTTTAGATGTATTTTCTTTTTGCTATAAACTGGCAAATTTTACAAATCATCGCAAGTGCGGATTTTAGTTGCTTTAGCTATTTAGTTACATTTGATGGATGTTATTTTAGAGTTATCAAACTCAATCATAATATTTAATCGTAACTATTTGCCTCATTCAACTAATGCACAGGTTTAGGCTATCTTAATCTTAAAACCTGTATTCATAAGCTAAAGTTAGGGGATTTTTAAAATAAAATGAGTCAATACGAAGCAAAATTGGGTTAAATAGTCATTCTGTTTAATGCTAATTTTAACGAAGTAGGGGCTTGTTTTTGCAGAAAACAGCCAATTATAAGTTATGAATGCAGGTTCTAAGACTGTGTATAAGATTTATTAAGAATAATGATAGGTTGCATCAATACCCTATAGATTAAGGTATTAAAACCTCATTAATGCAAATTAATATTTTATATTTGCATCTGTACAAGATTGACGCCCTTTCTTGTATATATCTTAAACGTCTTAAGTTCGTCTGCTAGCAACTCTTGTAGATAGAGTAACGCAGTATTCGCTTTTTAATTACTGCCTTATTACGCTTCTCAAGACCTATGCCCAGCACATTAGCTAATATGATGTGTTTAAACGCATTGATCGATTAATTTTAAAATCAATGCGCTAAATGGCATTAAATGTTGCTCATATATGTGGTTTTAACGAGAATTCGATGCAATGGTGTATCAGTCTCTACACATTATGGATGGTTGGACAAAGGAGACATCCATGCAACGCATGACCTATTGGTTACAACGCAAAAGCACTTACCTATCAAAACCTCTTAAAACTTTAAATACTACTAAAAGCCTTCGCGGTTTTTTATCAGTACCTTCTATAAAAAGACTTGACGCTTACCAAATACCACCTGCTAAAAGATTTTCAAAAACAAAGAAATTTGCTCAACTCTCTAGTATTGCATTTTTATCCTTACCTGCCCAAAGCATTACCTTGACTATGACTCAAGGCAGTGATCATGCTGCGTATGATAAAGTGCAATCTTCAAACACACTTGTGGTGGCATCAGTAAAAGGTGAGAGTACATTTTTTTCGACTGATGGCTTTCAGCACGGATTTGGTTACGACCTCGCTCGTACTTACGCTCAACAATTGGGCGTGGAAATTAAAGTCATAGATTTTGAGAACGATGCCAAAGCTTTAAAGGCGGTGAACCTTGGTCAAGCAGACATGGCTTTAACCACAGCCAGTACTCGAGATACGGAAAATGCGGGTCTATCCGCAATGAATGTTAGCTGTGGCTACGATCAATCATTAGTAAATAATGGTTTACACCCAAAAACAAACTGGAGCTTTAAAAATGGCACTGACCCATTAGCCATTGAAGCCAGTCATTTTTTATGTGCGAATGATCAGTTAGTCCGTACCGCAAAACTTGCAGATTTTTATGATCAGAACTTATTAAAAGACGACTATAATCGTGAACACTTTGAGAAATCACTGAATACCAATCTACCAAGCTATAAGACCTCATTCCAAGAACAAGCAAACAACTATGATCACGATTGGCAACTCTTGGTGGCTATGGGGTATCAAGAATCACATCTTGATGCTAACGCTGTATCGCCTACCGGCGTCAGAGGGCTAATGATGCTTACCAATAGCACTGCTAAAGCTATGGGAGTATCTAACCGGGTTGACCCCTACCAGAGTATTGGTGGCGGTGCTCGCTATCTTGAGCAAATGAAAGCAACTTTCAGTGATGTTCCAAATCCAGATAGATTATGGTTTGCTCTTGCTTCATATAATATGGGACCCAATGCGGTTAAAAAAATTCAGCGCAAACTTGAAACGAAAGGTTTAAATCCAAACAGCTGGGCTAACGTATACGCATATTTATCAAATAATGCCTCAAGAAACTCACGTTATATTCAATGTATGCATTATGTGACTAACATCCGTAGTTATTTGGAAGTATTAAAAACCAGACCGACAGAATTAACCTAAGGCTTGACTTCTTGCTCCTTACTTTCAGCTCTTTAAATAGAGTCAAATACCATTGATTCAGGTAGTAAGGTAGTAGTAAGATAACTGGCATTAGTAACTATATTATTAATTACTACATCAGTAAAATAAACGAAGGTATCGCCGTAACAAACTTTGAAATGTTTTTCTATGATTGATAATCATCTTCCACACTTAAACTTCGCTATAATTGAATAGTTTATATTGAAAGAGCCCACCTATTAATAGAATAGTTGGGCTCTTTTATATATAACCGCTTTTAAATGTATATAACTTTGCCAAATTGACTATCAAAAAGCATCAGTATCATAACAAGACACTTATTAGCTCACAAATTTATTTAACTGGCACTTTAATTACTTGACCTTTTTGCAACATCGTATTACTGTCGATGCCATTTAATGTTGCTAATTGAGAGCTTGATATGCCATATTCTCTGGATAACTTAATTAAGCTATCTCCTGCTTGAACCCTATAAGTTGTTATCGTCGCGGGAATAGCTATCTTCTGACCAATTTGAAGTTGGGCATTGGTCGTTAAGTCATTTGCGGCAGCCAACTTACTGACACTCATCTTATACTTATTAGCCAACCCAATTAATGAATCCCCTGATTTTACCGTATAATTGGCTGACGAATTTGACCTAACAACCTCTGACTTCCTAGCGCTTGTTGAATGAGAAGGTATATTCTTAGAACTATTGGCAACACGGCTTGGCACTTTTAAGCGTTGACCAATACGTAGCTGACTATTGGTGTTCATATCATTAGCAGAGGCCAAATCTGCCACTGAGACATCATATAACTTTGCTAAACCAATAAGCGTATCTCCAGATTTAACTCTGTAAGTATTTTTATAATCAGCGCTTGGGCTCGATGAGGTCGATTTATCATTTGACTGGCTAGCACCATTTGGAATGCTTAATCTCTGACCAATCCTTAACTGCGAATTAGTTGAAAGATTATTCGCGTCAGCCAAGCTAGAAACTGAAACCCCCAATCTATTGGCCACACCAATTAAGGTGTCGCCAGAGCTCACTGTATAATTAGTCAGATTAGTAGCAGAGGTAGTCTGATTGACTTTTGAAGATGGTTTCGACTGCGCGTCTGTTTTCTTAGAGTGAATATCGTCAGCACCTGGAATGACAATGGTACTACCAAGTAGTAGCTGCGAGCTGGTCGACAAGTTATTGGCTGCTGCTAACTCACTGAGAGCCACATTGTATTTGTTAGCAATACCAATTAAGGAATCCCCAGATTGTACTTTATACTTTATCGATTCATTATTTAACACTACCGCAACTTTTTGTTTATCAACAGGTAACTTAATACTCTGACCCCGTTGCAAACGTGTATTTTCAGAAAAATTGTTTATTTCAGCAATGTCACTGACCGATATCCCAATTTTTCTGGATATACCGATTAAAGACTCTCCTGCTTTTACTTTGTAATTAGTAGTCTTACCGCTGTATTTTGAATTACTACTACTAGATGTCGTTGCTTTTTTTGACGCATCAGACTGTTTGTTAGCAGGTACAACTAGACGCTGTCCTACTAATAATTGTTCAGAAGCGCTCAAATCATTCATTGCAGCAAGCGTAGATAAAGACACACCAAATGAGTTTGCAAGTCCAATTAGGCTCTCTCCACGCTTTACTGTATACGACTGTGTATCGCCTTTATAGTCTGATTTTGCACTTGCACTATTTTTAGCTTCGCGCTTTGAAGATTCTACCATGCCTGGGATTAACCACAGCTTATCACCAACTCTAAGATCAGCTTTAGTTGATAATCCGTTATAGCTTGCTAATCGAGAAACACTAAGCCCCACTCTGTTTGCTGTACCAATCAATGTATCTCCTGGACGAACAACATAAGTATTAGGTTGACTATTAACTGCGTTAGCGTCTTTAGGTTTTGCTGACTCACTAAGTGGTACAACAGGTTTTGCATTATAGAGATAAAGCTTAGTGCCAGATAATAGTGTGGCATTTGGATTAATATGGTTCCAATCGGCAATATCTCGCCAATATAGGCCAGCTCTAGAGGCAATATTAATTAGGGTATCACCAGGCATAACGGTGTAGGTTGTACGTTTACCTGAGGGTTTAGGGGCACTTTTTTGCGTGTCTTCATTATTAGTCGCGCCAAAACTTATACGCTTCTCTTGGCCTTTGGCCTCTAAGATTGACTGCTGAGTTTGAACAGCATCCAGTTTAATATTACCGTCAATAGAACTTACCACCTCACCGACATCGGAAGTCTGACTCTTAATCTGAGCGGATATAAACTCTTTTTCCGAAGCTGATAGAGGCGGCTCTTGTACAATAGTTGCATTCTTTGTAATTTGAGCTGACGTAGTTGGCAAGGTGTTAGAGGTAGCCAGCTCTGCTTCTATTCTCTTTTTCTCAGAAGCACTTAGCGGTGGTTCAGTGTATGTCGTTGTTGTAGGTGTTGGTACGATATAGGTACTGTTTTGTACAGGCGCACTGGCTTTACTAGCGAACTCTGCTAACCCCTCAGAGGTTCTTACCATTTTTTTATATTCAGTATCTGGAATACTCGCCGTAAAGGTACCGCTTCCAGAACCACTTAGCTTACTTAATGTATTATCAAGGGTAATATTAACCTCATTTGGAATAATAATACGATTCGGTCCTGCCATATCAACTGTTGAATTAGTAAGAGCTGGGTTTAACATGCGTAGCTCATCATAACTTACATTAGTGAGTCTAGCCACCTCATGCAAGCTTACGCCGTAGTTAACGGGCACACTGCGGAAATGCTGTCGATTCGCAATTGCAGGTAAATAGATGCTATGTTTACTGGTATCTTTCACAATTTGTGCTACTGCTAAAAAGCGAGGAACATAATTCATTGTTTCAGTTGGCAAGCTTAATGACCAAAAATCGGTAGGTAACCCCTGGGCACGGTTGGCATCAATTGCCTTTTGCACTCTTCCTGGACCCGCATTGTAAGCAGCTAAAGCAAGCTCCCAACTACCAAACTGATTGTACAAAGAGGTTAAAAAGTCGTAGGCTGCACGCGTTGACTCAACAACATCCCGTCTACCATCATAGCTTGGTGTTTGAGTTAAGCCATAAATACGGCCTGTACTTGGAATAAATTGCCATAGCCCCGCAGCTGCGGCATTACTTGTACCCGTTGGGTCATAAGAGCTTTCAATGACTGGTAGTAGAGCAAGTTCGGTCGGTATATTCCGACGTTCAGCTTCACGCACGGTATGATATAAGTAGCGGCTGGCTCGTGCCGTAAGCCTATTAATATATTCCTGTCGAGTTATGAACCAACTTTTCTGCGCCTCAATCCTTTGATTGTTCTGATATTGGGACTGATTAAAACTAAAACCAGCACGTACCCTATCCCATAAGTTACCAAACTTTTGGATGGCTAATTTGTCATCTTCGACCATCTTCATGTCAGTTGCTTCTAGCAAATTAGCCAACTCTTCGAGGCTCTCATCATCGAGTAAAGACGTACTATAGCCATCGCCTGCTGGCACTGAAGACACTGCTTCTGACTGAGCGACAGGGATACGATGCGATGAATTAACACCGCTGCTATTACCCATATTGGAATTGCTACTACAAGCAACCATCAATATCGAACTGACGGCAATGACTAAAGGAAGCTTAAAAAAATGCAGAGAGGTAGTTTTAAAATTCATGGTAATGATGACCCATTAATGATCCATTAATATAGATACATAGTGATGTGATTTATTATATGTTATCCAAAAAATTATCTTATCGTAATAAATTCTGTAGTCATAAGGACTTTAATAATAATGCTTGTATTATAGTAAGTGTCATATTAATACTCATTATTTACTACGCTTTTTTGGATTAGCTTTTTGGATTTCATATTGGTTAGTGTATAAAAATTAACTTACCAGAAAGTTCATGCAGAGATATAGCAGCAATAAATAGGTCGTTATCGCTGCATCATTGAATGCAACTTAAGACAGTATTATAGGCTTGTTATTGAGTTATTTGTTTTATTTCGTCATTTACATTTAGCTTTTGTTTTATTCAACTTTTATTCGATCGAAACTTGTGCAACCGCTCTCAATAAAACGGCATTATTATTATCCGCTTTTAAAGTCGCACGTGACGAAGTAGTAAGTGTGGTTTGAGTGCCATCTTTAACCCACTTTTCCACAGTAACAACGTTAGCCTTAGCTTGATTACCACTAATTACAATGTTAGACACTTGAATATCATATTGATAATTACTGGTTTGCGACCAACTGTCCTGTAAAAGTCTAAGGTAAGCAGACTTATCGAGGCTGGTTGTTTTGCCTTTACGCGACATAGATATAAGTGCATCGTCTGCAACTAACTTAGCTACTTGTGAAATATTTTTACTGTTAGCCGCTTGGCGCATAGTAGTCGCATAATTATTGACCGACGCTTCTGTTATAGTTGCTGCATGTGCCCCAACGGCAACAGTTACCATTAAGACACTAGCAATCGCTACTGGTAGTGAAGCGTTTAATATGTTTGATGTTGATGAATAAGTTCTATTGAACATGAGTCTTCCTTTTTAGTTAACTTTTGATACTTAGTAATAAATAACTTCGCATATTATGACTATAGTAAGTGCTCTTAAGTAACCCTATTTGATCAATAATATTTAAACATAAGAACTTAATCATATTACTCAATCGATTTCATAACAAAATACTGTACCAGTTATATACACATGATTATTTAATACGAGCTTTCAATACCTTAAGTAATACTAAGACCTGATCATGGCATAGATATTACTGATGACCCTAATGGTTTGAATTACAGTCCTTTAGCATATCCTCATGGTAGTACATTTAAGATAAGGCAATCTTAATCTCGCGTAATATTTAGTCACAGAATGACTCATACTGAATATTTATTTAAAATCTAAAATCCACCAGTTTAAACATTTGATGACAAATAATGTGTACTGTCCATATCTCTAAAACTCAACAAGAAACTAGGTATTATCGTATTAGGTAATCTATGTTAATGACAGTAGGGCTAAGAAAAATTTTGCCAACATATGTGCAAATATATGTATTAGGAAAGACCCTTATTGAATAATCTTATCTTCTGGATTATCATTCTCAACCAACATTCCTAACCTTGCAGATCTTTTCTGCATCAATTGCCTAGCAAGATCTTGCATATCTTCAACTCTGTCTATCTCATCAACAATCTCTAAACCCAATAAGGTCTCAAGCACATCTTCTAAGGTTACAAGCCCCTTAACTTCGCCAAATTCGCCCACAGTGACAGCAATATGGATACGCGTATTGAGCATTAAGTCCAATAAATCAAACAACTTCATTTTAGAGAAAACAAACGTTATTTCACGTTTATAGCTCTCTAAAGGTTTATCCATGTGGTTGTTTGCTTTAGCCAAAAGTAAGTCTGTTTTTAATACAAATCCTGTAACATTATCTAGATCTTTATCATAGATTGGTAGTCTGGAAAATATAAGTTTGGGACGGTTTGCTAATAGCTCTGCAACAGTCATTGATTGCTCAAACGCATGTATGACTGATCGTGGGGTCATAATATCTTCAGCTTTAATCGCCCCAAAAGCCAATAGGTTTCTAATAATACGCGATTCTAAAGGATCTATTTGACCTGACTTTTCTCCCACACTAGCAAGAGCTGCAAACTCATTGCGGCTAAAAGTGTGTGCTTGCTGACCACGCGTAAGTAGCTTTGTCAGTTTTTCAGAGACCCAAATTAAAGGATATAAAAGAAATATAATACCTTTAACAAAATAAGCAATAGGCCCAGATAATTGACGCCAATATATGGTGCCCATAGTTTTAGGAATGATTTCTGAACCAATCAGTATCAATAACGTCATCGCTGCAGAGAAAGCCCCAAACCATTCACTACCAAATACAATGATTGCCTGTGCGCCAGCACCTAAAGAGCCAATGGTATTCGCAACTGTATTTAAAGTTAAAATAGCAACAATAGACTGATCTATGTTGTCAATCTTAATATCTTGCAACATCATAGATTTTTTAGGGTTTTCTTCAGCGATTGAGGCCACATATGAGGGTGTCATCGTTAATAATGAGGCTTCAGAAACCGAACAAACAAAGGAAACCACGACTGACAATACGATAAATAGTGTCAAAAACACTACATGAATGCTATATCCAGAGCTTTGAATCGCTGCATCAGCATCTTGTCCAGCAGCAAAAGCTAGCAAGGGTGCGAGAATAATAATTATAAGAATTGGAGTTAAAAAACGAGGAACCCATGCGGTTGTTCGGAATCGATCTTTCAAGTCAAGAACCTAATATAGTTAGACGTTATAAAAAAAGATATAATAAGTACCAAGGATAGCATTAAACGTTATCTATTACATCTATTTATCATTTACACCCTCACGCAGTGCTTTACCTGGTTTAAAATGTGGAATGGCTTTAGCTGGCACTATCACAGTTTTACCCGATTTAGGATTACGGCCTTTTCTAGATTTACGGTGATGTAAACAGAATGTACCAAACCCCCTGACTTCAATCCTATCATTAGCTACCAAGCTTTTTGATAGTAAATCTAAGATTTCGCGTACTGCTAAATCCACTTCTGAATCTGCAACAAAGTCGCATCTTGCAGCTATATTATGCATTAAATCTGATTTATTAATAACTTCTGTCATATCCATTTGACCTTTCAAGGCTTCCCTATTCTAATTAATCTAAAATACTTAAATTATAGCTTAAAGGCTTCCCTATTCTAATTAATCTAAAATACTTAAATTATAGCTTAAAAATTAAACTGTCAATCTATAAAAAATAAGTTATCTGCTACCAGTAAATCCAACCAAAACAAATACGTTTAGACTTCAAATTCAAAGTCTATAGAAACGTGTTCTTATAAACATCTTATCTAGCATTAAGTCTACCACAGAAGAAATAAACTCATAAAACAAACTAAAACTTTTAAGTAACAGTATCATTTATAAGACAGAGCACTTTTATACTATAAGTTAAATTTTTGTAAAATGAAATAACTATTATTTCCTATTTAAACCAAAAGGGAGTAACCGAAGTTACTCCCTTTTAATTTAAATTTCATTACAATATAAATCTATAACAATAGACTTACTGCATTTGCTCTTTGATTAAGTCGCCAATTGTTTTAGGCTGAGCTTCAGTAGATGATGTAGCAGTACTACCCAGTTCTTTAATCGCTTGACGTTCTTCGGCTTCGTCTTTGGCTTTAATTGATAAGCTAATACCACGTGACTTCCGATCCACACTGATAATTTTCGCTTCAACACTATCGCCTTCATTTAAATGCTTAGTCGCATCTTCAACTTTATCACGTTGAATCTCAGAGGCACGTAAGTAACCTTCAACGTCATCCGCTAAAGTAATAACAGCCCCTTTAGCATCAACTTCTTTTACCGTACCAGTAACGAGTGAACCGCGATCATTATCTACTAGGTATTCGTTAAATGGGTCAGAGGTTAGCTGTTTAATACCTAAACTAATGCGATTAGCTTCTGCATCGACTGAAAGCACCATAGCTTCAACAGTATCACCTTTGTTGTAGTTACGAATTGCTTCTTCACCCGTCTCATTCCAAGAGATATCAGATAAGTGAACCAAACCATCGATTCCGCCATCAAGACCAATAAAGATACCAAAGTCAGTAATTGACTTAATAGTACCCGTTAGCTTATCGCCACGGTCAAATTTCTTATCAAACTCTTCCCATGGGTTAGGCATAGTTTGCTTGATACCTAAGCTAATACGACGACGCTCTTCGTCAATATCAAGGATCATTACATCAACTTCATCACCAATCTGTACAACTTTAGAGGGGTGGATGTTTTTGTTTGTATGATCCATTTCTGATACGTGAACTAGACCTTCGATACCGTCAGAGATTTCTGCGAAGCAACCATAATCAGTTAGGTTAGTTACCCGGGCTTTAACGATGCTACCTACTGGGTAAGTACCGCCAACATTATCCCAAGGATCCGTACCTAATTGCTTAAGACCTAAGCTAACGCGGTTACGTTCACGATCAAACTTCAGAACTTTAACTTTAAGGTCTTGACCCACTTCTACAACTTCAGATGGATGCTTAATACGGCGCCATGCCATATCAGTAATATGTAATAGACCATCGATACCGCCTAAGTCTACGAATGCACCATAATCAGTTAGATTTTTAACGATACCATCAACCTCGATACCTTCTTCAAGCTTATTAAGTAGCTCTTCACGTTCAGCTGAGTTCTCAGCTTCCATAACCGCTTTACGGCTAACGACAACGTTATTGCGCTTTTGATCTAGTTTAATAATTTTGAACTCAAGCTCTTTGCCTTCAAGATGCGTCGTATCACGAATAGGACGAACATCAACTAAAGAACCTGGTAAGAATGCTCTTACTGAACCAATATCAACTGTAAAACCACCTTTAACTTTACTAGAGATGATACCCTTAACGATCTCATCGCCTTCAAATAATTTTTCAAGTGCGTTCCATGTTTCTACACGCTTAGCTTTTTCACGTGACAATAGGGTTTGACCCATACCGTTATCAACGGCTTCTACCACCACATCAACGCTATCGCCCACTGCTACTTCAAGCTCGCCATTGTCATCTAAGAACTCTTCACGAGCAACAACACCCTCAGATTTCAATCCAGTATCAACTGTAATCCAATCGCTATCGATTGCTACAACAGAGCCGCTAATTACCGAGCCACGCTCGATATCAAGACCCTGCTCTCCTAGACTCGCTTCAAATAGTTCAGCAAATGATTCCATTGATTCCATTATGTTTACCTTAATATAGCCGTATCCTGTCCAGCACAGTACGGTTCAAGTTTATGAGCACAAAAGATTTACGCTGGTTTTACTCTTCTACACTCATTTAATAAATGGTTAATTATAATATCAATTTGATATTCATGCCCAATAGTTATTATGCCTATGCACAATAAATAAAAAATAGGCTAAAATCTGTAAAATCTTAGTGCGACTTATCCCTAAAATAATAGGAGTAACACCTTAATAAATAAAAATTTTAAGTCACTGTCATTTAACCACTAAAGCAAATGCCTTTTTCTTGACAGAATTTTTTTATCACTTGATAAACCTGCTCCGCATTCATCTCAGAACTATCGACAATTAAAGCATCTGTTGCGGGTACCGATGGGGAGATACTGCGATTTTCGTCTCGCCTATCACGTTCTTCAATGTTTGCTAATATGGTATCATAATCAGCATCTTGCCCCGATTCTTGTAATTGCAAAACTCGACGGCTTGCTCGTGCTTCAGGGCTTGCTGTTAAATAAACTTTTGCATCTGCATCTGGGAAAATCACTGTCCCCATATCCCGACCATCTGCAATCAACCCTCTTTGAGAAGCCATATTCTTTTGCAACTGTAGAAGTGCCGCTCTAACATCTGGTAGTGAAGCAACTTTAGAAGCGTAGCCTCCAACAGACTCATTACGAATTTTGCCTGCGACATTAACACCATCTACAATGATATCAACTCGTCCTGTGTTATCATCGGCTACAAACTGAATGTCTAAATTAGCAGTCAGTTCAGTAATTTTTTGCTTTGCATCCTCAGTCGGCTCATTATCTGCTAGGAGACCCGCTTCAAAAGCTTTCAATCCTGCAATACGATATAGAGCACCTGAGTCAAGCAGATTAAATCCAAGTACTTGAGCAAGCTTAAAGCAGACCGTGCCCTTACCAGCACCACTAGGTCCATCAATTGTGATAACAGGATAATTCATTGGATATGGCTAGCCCTTAATGATATCAACTAGTATCGCGCTATATTACACTCAAAAATTAAACTCAAAACTTATCGATAAAATCTAGATAATATACTTTGACAAACTTATGCGAGAGTACGATAAATACAAATAGGGGCGGATTATAGCAAATATCAACTTCAAAATCCAGATATTATTTATAGCTTGGACAAGAGTAAGATACTCTAATCTATAAAGGAAACGGCGTAACTTTTTGATGAGATGATAATTTGATTAGATGATAATATCTATACTTATTTAATACAGGTAAATATGATTTTTTAAGTGGAAGCTAACATAAAAAGATTACTTATAACTTATGATAGGTAGATAACTCATAGTAAGGTCCATGGATGAATGACTATTACTTTAAAGAGTATTATTTAGAGTTAAGTTTAGGCCTATGTTTATACGCCAATGCCTTTTGCCGCCTTACCTTAAAAAACTGTTTCAACAGTGACTGACTTTGCGACTGTAGAAGCCCTGAACGAATCAAAATTTTGTGATTATAACATTCAAGACCGGTAAGGTTTAATTGGCTGCCTACCATTCCAGAACGGGGTTCATGAGTAGCAAATACAAGTCGCCAGAGCCTTGCATGTATTAAGGCACCAATACACATTGTGCAAGGCTCTAGGGTCACGTAAAGTGTTGTGTTTGGAGGGAGGCGATAATTCTCAATATTTGTACACGCTAAACGTAACGCCACAATTTCCGCATGTGCAGTAGGGTCTGAACAGCTGATTGGTCTGTTATACCCTTCCCCTATTATTTCATTATTACACACCATAACTGCGCCAACAGGTACTTCACCCTGATCATTACCCTGCTTTGCAAGTATAAGCGCCTGCTGCATAAATCTAAAATCATCCAGCGTCCAAAACTTAGCATCTGCTAGAACAATAGGTCTAGCAGCAAACTTGTAATCAGGTAATAATGATCTATTCATAAACACAAATTTATTGAGGCAATTGCCAGTCAATCGGCTGCTTACCATGCTGTATTAAATAGTCGTTGGCTTTTGAAAAAGGTCGAGTACCAAAGAAACCACCACGGTTCGCTGCCAATGGAGAGGGATGAACAGCTGACAACACAAGATGTTTATCTGTATCAATAAATTTACCTTTTTGTTTCGCTTTACTGCCCCATAAAATAAACACAGTATGCTGGGTCTGCTTATTAATAGCTTCTATGACAGCATCAGTAAACTGCTCCCAACCTATACCTTGATGGCTACCTGCATTACCCTCTTCTACAGTGAGCGATGTATTTAAAAGTAACACGCCTTGTTTTGCCCAATGCGTCAAATCGCCATGTGCAGAATAAGTGGTGCCAATATCATCAGCCATCTCTTTAAGAATATTATTTAAAGACGGCGGCTTAGGTATTATTTTAGGGACAGAAAAAGACAAGCCCATCGCTTGACCTGGGCCATGATATGGGTCTTGTCCTAGAATTACCACCTTAACATTATTGAAGGGTGTAAGATTAAATGCATTGAACATCTTAGAAGCTGGTGGATATATAGTTTTACCAAGTTTATATTCTTGCTTTAAAAAATCCCGCAAGCTGTCCATATTTTGAGAGAGTAACTCATCTGCTAATACCTGTTTCCAATCCTCAGGCATTTGTACACGCGCTAAAATCGCTTGTTTCTCAGTCTCTGTCTTAATATTTAATATATCCTTCGATGCTTCAGAAAATGTCTGCATATAATAACTCTAAACGGTTTGATTAACTCTCTTCGAGCCCTTCTACAAATTTTTTATTATGATGAGTATGCTTTTCAACAACCGTCAGTAAAATGCGGCTATTTTCAGCAGCAGCTTTGCCGTTTTCATCCAGTGGCTGCTCAAAGGGTGTGTCACTCAATGTAACATGAACCGCGCCACCTTCAGATAAATTACCAAACAGCACCATATTGGCTAATGGTTTTTTAATCTCATTCTGGATTAACCGCTGCATTGGTCTTGCACCCATCAAACGATCATAACCCTTCTCAGCAAGATAATCACGTACCGCATCATCGATTTCAAGTACCACTTGTTTGTCATCAAGTTGCGCTTGTAATTCGACTAAGAACTTATCCACTACAGATACGACCACTATCGGATCAAGTGGATTGAACTGAATAATAGCATCTAGACGATTACGGAACTCAGGCGTAAAAACTCGATTCATTGCTTCTGTATTGTCTTTACTATGATCTTGCTTAGTAAAGCCCATAGAGGCACGGCTAATATTCTCAGCACCGACGTTTGTCGTCATAATTAGAATGACCTGCTTAAAGCTTGCCATTCGACCATTATTATCTGTCAACGTACCATGATCCATTACTTGTAACAGCAAGTTAAACACATCTGGATGTGCTTTTTCAATTTCATCCAAAAGTAGCACACAATGGGGATGTTGGTTAATCTTTTCCGTTAATAAACCACCTTGATCAAATCCAACATACCCAGGAGGTGCACCAATTAACCGAGAAGCCGTATGCGCTTCCATATACTCTGACATATCAAAGCGTATTAGCTCAATACCCATCAAGTTAGCCAGTTGTTTAGACACTTCAGTTTTACCAACACCCGTAGGTCCTGCAAACATGAACGAACCGATTGGTTTATCCGCTGGTTTTAACCCCGCCCGTGATAGCTTTATCGCATCAGACAAGGTTTTAATAGCTTCATCCTGACCGAATACCAAACGTTTTAAATCACGCTCTAAATGCTCAAGTAAAGACTTATCATCATTAGATACAGATTTTGGTGGAATACGAGCAAGTTTGGCAATAATTGCTTCAATATCTTCAACATCAATGACGGTAGGTTCCACATTTTCTGACTCTGTCTCCAAAGTCGAATCCGTATCTGACACATTCTTTTTATCATTGACCAAATTACTGTCTGGGTCTAGGTCAACCGGATCTTTTGAGTTGTCAGAGGCTAAAGCGATGTCTGAGTCTTTTTCAACCTCTGATATATCAGTTGCATCTTCTAGTAGTTGTTCTTCTTTGCCTTCTTGGCTGTCTTCTTGTTTATCAACTTGTGTACTAGGTGGCTGCTGATTTTTATCAGACTGCGCTAAATGAAATTCGTTTTTCGTAATTTCATCAATTAATTGATTTTCGTCTTCAATTTGATCCAAGTCTGGCGTGATGCCTAAGCGTTTATAAGCACCAGCTTCATCGATAACATCAATGGCTTTATCTGGTAAAAAACGTTCATGAATATGTTTAGCTGACAGTTTAACAGCACTGACTAAGGCAGCATCTGTATATTCGACATTATGAAACTCTTCATAACGAGGTTTTAACCCTCTCAATATCTCAATGCTATCTTCAATATTTGGCTCATTCACATCAATTTTTTGGAAACGACGTGATAGCGCATGATCTTTTTCAAATACTTGTCGGTATTCTGTATAGGTAGTTGAACCAATACACCTTAATTCGCCGTTTGCTAGAGCAGGTTTGATAAGGTTAGAGACATCCATATTACTGCTCATTGATGAACCAGCCCCAATGATCATGTGAATCTCATCAATAAACAAAATAGCATTAGGCTTATTTTTTAGAGCGTCTAATAGCCCTTTCATACGCTTCTCAAAATCCCCTCTGTATTTTGTACCGGCAACTAATGAGCCTATATCTAGACTATAAATCACACAGCCCTGAAGAGGTTTAGGCGCTTTGTCGTTAATAATAAGCCAAGCAAGTCCTTCGGCGATTGAAGTTTTACCAACACCCGGCTCCCCTACGAGTAACGGGTTATTTTTACGCCGACGGCATAAAACTTGTGCCGTTCTCTCAATTTCAACCTCCCGACCAATTAAAGGGTCAGTCTTACCTTCAGCCGCACGCTTATTTAGGTTCGTAGCAAACTCTGCTAGCAGATCTTTTTTGGCTCTATCATCTTTCTTAGCACCCTCTTCACCCTTAGCTGACGTGCGTACCTCATCCTCTTCATTGCCATGTGACAAATACTGAGTTAGCTCTAGACGACTTACGCCTTGTTTTTTAAGTAAATATACAGCATAGGTATCATGTTCTGAGAACATAGAAACTAAGATGTCTGAGCCTTGCACAAGACGTCCAGAACCAATGGATTGCACATGAAAAATAGCACGCTGCAAAATACGATCAAAACTTTGGGTAGCTTGTGGGGTTTGCTCGGTATCTTCATCAATCGTAGGCGTGTGCTTCTCAATGTAGGCTTCCAGATCAGTACGTAACTCAGCAATATTTGCACCACAAGCTTTTAATGTAGTTGAGGCATTATTATTTTCAAGCAAAGCCAGAAGAAGATGCTCCACCGTTAAGTATTCGTGTGATTTTTGTCTCGCCAACGTCATGGCTAACCGTAATGAAACTTCAAGATGACGACTTAACATAGAACTTTCCTGATATTTTTATTTAAATAATGTAATTGAATAATAAGATAATAAGTATTTGTTTAAAAATGGGAATGTACATCATTAATATAGTCCAAATTCTCGTTATAAATCAAAGACAATTAATGATAACTCATACCTAGTAGGTAGGGTTAACAACTACAAATATCAAGTCGTTATATAAGATGTATTTAAAGATGGCAAAGGTTTTAAGTAATTATTAATATAAAATGAAAGGGTAATACCACGTGAAAGGGTTGTTAAAGGGAAGAAGCAGGTCTAATATTGGACTTTTAAAGAAGAGCAACTCATAAAGAGTTTTAGTAATGTCTAAGAACCGCTCTGCTCTAATAGAAACGCTTTGCTCTAATAGAAAATAGAAAAATAAAAGCAAAATGTGCTATATAACAAGTTTTTACTAGGTAAAACCTCTAAGAAAATCTTATCCTCAGGTTTAGGTTGAGTTATAATCAATCAAGAATACACTCATTAATAAATATAATCTAAGTATATATAATGAGATGTAAAAATTATGTAAAAATTTAATGAAATTATATTTCAGTTATTAATGTGTATTTTAAAAGTGATTTAACCTATAGAGAAAAGAGAAAGAAGTTAATAGATGCACTATTACTCTTGATGAGGTTCTATTTGAGTTAAAAGTGGATAACCTTCCTTACGCGCAATCGTATTAACCTTTTTTGCTTTTGTTTCCGCAATATCTTTAGGATATATACCAGCAGTACCACGTCCATTATGATGGATATCTAACATGATTTGAACGGCTTTATCGATTGAATGCTTAAACTCAGATTCTAAGATATAAACCACAAACTCCATAGGCGTATAATTGTCATTATACATAATGACGGCATACATGGGTGGCTTAGCGATTTCTGGTTCAGCAATTAATACATCAACATCTTTTTGATGCTCTTCATCATCATCCGACATTATGTCAGGCAATCTCTTTACAAGATTAATTACTGGTATGGCAGCAGGATGATGCCAGTCGCCCATTTGGTTTGATTGATTTAAAAGGCACGTAATTGGGGCGTCATGTGATATTTTTACATTTGTCATAATGGGTATCGATTCTATGCCGAGTATCCTATATTCATTCAAATGAATTCTAACTACTTTACGCAGTTAACCAGATTAATATCTTATTCAACTTTATTTTAGCTCACTACTATATTAGTTTTTTGACATGCACTATTTATGATTTATGGATCTTAATTTATGGTATTAAAATAGTATTAAAGAATGAGTGAACATTATCAAAAATTAAACCTACCTTCTGGCATTACGTCATAAACATTAGAGATGATAATTGTGTACTCAATAGATTTTAGGGTAACTATCTTTAGTTTATAGATAACTAAAGAAGTTAATATATTCATTATGTATAACACCCCTGAATATCATTAATCATCTGTCACAGGACGTTGATCCGTTTTAGGCACTTCAGAGAGCGACATTGGCATTTTATCCACTGGACTGGATAAACGCCAGTTATATATCTGCTCAACTTGTTCGTTATTCGCTGTTAAAATAAGTTTGACCTGACGAGGCTGAAAACCAGTAGGCATTATAAATCTACCTCTAATTCTTGAAATACCCTTAATATCGTAGGTAAGTGGTTGCAATGGCACTTCTACTAGACTGGTCTCATCAAGCAGTATTAACTGTGGTCTTAGCTTATGTGATTTTCCATCTGCAGCCAGCATTGCAACATCAAATCGATACTCAAACGCATTTTCAGGTAATGGTTCAATTTTGGCACCCATAACTTGTAAGGGTAATCCTTTTTGCTCAATCAAAGCATCGGCATAAAAATCGTTGACTTGCTGCAACTGTAAATTAACCACTTCTATATCTTCAAGTTTCTTACGCATAACTCCAAGGTTATTTAAACTAATATCTCTTTCTTGTTTAGCTGTATTTAATGATTGATTAAGCGAGTCAACTTTGCGAGTCAGCTCTTTAACTTCTTGAGAGGTCAGTTCCGCATTAACACCATGTGCGTTAATATTAGACTGAGATGCATTAAATCCCCTTTGATACCCAAATTTATGCCCAAAAACTGCCATAATGATGCCTGTCAATATGACAGCGCAGGCAAATAGCGCTAATAAAAAAGGACTCAACACATTAGGTGATGGTCTCTTAGCAGATGTGGGATTAGACTTGCTCATCTCAGTTGACATTTCATTTCGGCTCGTATTAGGTGTGTCTGTCTATAAATTGAAATTTGCGAAAGTTGCAATGCTGCATTGCCACTTTCTTTTCAACAGACTTTTGGGGCACGCTATTATACCTAACTATTATTATTATACCTAACAATTGCTCACAGCCTATCACACTCTTACGACTGCGTTAAAAACACTGCGAGCTTATTCATCAAAATTACAAAGTTTTAATGTAAAAATTTTCTACTATGGATAATAGTGGCACTATTAGATTAGGGTACTATAGGAATTTGGTTAAGACCAAGTGTTTCATCAAAGCCAAACATTACATTCATACATTGAATAGCTTGGCCTGCAGCCCCTTTAACTAAATTATCTTGAACCACCAAAATAGTCGCCTCAGATCTGCTATTGTTTTGATATATTGAAATATGCATTCTATTACTCGCCCTAACACTACGTGTATCAGGCAACTTTCCAGCTGGTAATACTTCAATAAACGGCTCATCTTTATAAGCAGCTTCATACAAGCTTTGTAAATCCTGCTCAATACCCATTTCGGTTAAGCTCAAATGAATCGTGGTAAACATACCACGTATCATAGGAACTAAATGCGGCACAAATCGAATACTATGGGTAAATACACTCTCTAAAATCTGATGTACGCCCTGTTCTATTTCTGGCAGATGTCGATGTCCACTAACGCTATACGCCTTAAAATTATCGGTTGTTTCTGCATAGTTTAAATCAAGCTTAGCTTGCCTACCTGCACCTGATACGCCAGATTTAGCATCAATAATAATACGTTTTTCAACCAGTGCTTCATTCAGTTTATTTTGTGCTTTGATAATCGGATTTAATCCCAATATTGCTGTTGTGGGGTAGCATCCTGGATTTCCAATAACTTTAGCGGATTTTATAGCATCACGATTAACTTCCGGTAGACCGTAAGCGGCTTCTTTTAGTAAATCAGGACAAACATGTTTATGCTTATACCAGTTCTCGAAGTCCTCTAACGACTGGAGTCTAAAGTCGGCTGCCAAATCAATAACCTTAACTCCGTTATTAACCAATGCTTGAGCCTGCTGCATGGCGACACCATGGGGTGTCGCAAAAAACACCACATCACACTTTGATAGTGCCTCAACAGTACCTTCGCCTAAGTCGCTATATATTAAATCTGTGAACCCACTTAAACTAGGAAATATTTCAGTGACTGGCTTGCCTGCTTCACTACGTGAAGTAAGCCATTTAATGGACACTTTTGGATGAACTGATAGCAATCGAATTAGCTCAACACCTGTATATCCTGTTCCACCGACTATAGCTGCTTGTAGCATGGTATCTCCTAACCCTTTTTGAGCATCAAAATTCGATAAGAAAATTAAATATTCTAAATTGAAACCGTTTTATCATTATCAGAAACTAGATATGTTTTCTTCTAATAGAGGTTCTAAACTCAACATTTTAAAACATATTCCCTATTACCAATGTTTATATTTGATATTCGTGTACAGCATCAACAAATATCTTCGCATTATCAGGATTTACCCATTGGGTAATCCCATGACCCAAATTTGCAACATACCCTGATTTCTCGCCAGTAGAATAGGCATCATCAAGCATTTGCTTAACATTTTGTTTTATGGTTTCTGCCGAACCATACAGCGTTGCAGGATCTAAATTTCCTTGAATGGCTTTGTTCGTTCGCTTATTTTTATGTTTTGTAGTCAGCCCTTCTTGTTCATTGGCTAAAATTCTTCTAGCGCGATCTATTGGCATTGTCCAGTCTAGCCCTAAACAATCTGCCGCACTATCCGCTTGAACATCTAACCATAGCCCGCCCCCTTTAGTAAATAACACAACGGGAACATCTGGATGACGCTGTTTTAATTGAGCAACCACTCTTTTATTGTACTGATGAGAAAATTCAATAAATTGACGGTGTGCTAGTGCACCGCCCCAACTATCAAATATCTGCACTAATTGCGCACCAGCATTAATTTGAGCATCAAGATAGTCTACAATCGCAATCGCGATATGGTCTAAAACTAAATGCAAAAACTCAGGCTTACTGAATAAAAGCTCTTTGGTATGACGGTAGTCTTTTGAGCTGCCACCTTCAATCATATAAGTCGCAAGTGTCCACGCACTGCCAGAAAAACCAAACAAAGGCACTGCACCATTTAACTCTTTACGGATGCTTGTCACTGCCCGCATAACATAATCAAGTGAATCATTAACATCTAAAGTTGGTAACTGCTTTAAGTCTGCTTCCGTACGAACTGTTTTCTTAAACTTAGGACCCTCACCTGCCTCAAAATAAAGACCAAGCCCCATAGCATCTGGGATGGTTAAAATATCACTAAATAATATAGCGGCATCCAAATCAAAACGCCTAAGAGGCTGCAATGTAACTTCCGTCGCCCGTTCAGTATCTTTACATAGGCTTAAAAAGTCTCCAGCTTCTGCTCGAGTAGCTTTGTATTCTGGTAAATATCTTCCTGCTTGACGCATCATCCAAACAGGCGTGACATCGACCGTCTCAAAGCGTAATGCTCTCAATAAACGATCGTTTTTTAAAGGGGCAAATTCATCACTTATTACAACAGAATCAATTTCAGGGGAGGAAGCATTAATTATTGTCATTTTTTTCTCTTATCGAAAGCTTGAAAGTAGCCTCATAATGTCAGCACTTAGTATTAACACTTTTATCAAAAACGGACTCAGAAGTGTATACCCATAAACTTAATTTTTAATTATGTGCCGATGACATAGTGAAGTGAATACACATATTATTTATTGACTATCGCCATATCATCACGATGAATCATAACCACACGGTCTTCGGACTCGCCTAAAATCTTATCAAAGTTTTGGGTACGCTCTCTTGCCACACGTCGCGCTTCCGAGGCAGCAAAGTTAACTTGACCAACGGCAACTCGTTCTTTTGTATTGATATCGACAACAGCCACTACATCCCCTTTATCAAAGTCGCCTTGTATTTCGACCACCCCAACTGGAAGCAGACTTTTATTTTGAATAGTAATGGCATTGACTGCACCAGAGTCAATAAATAGCGTGCCTGCCATACGTAAATGTGCAGCCAGCCACTGCTTGCGTGCAATTATTTTGTCAGCTTGGTTGGTTTTAAGCAACGTACCCACAGGTTCGCCTTGCACAATACGTGTGATAACCTTATCTTTGCTACCATTTGCTATAACGGTAGGACACCCGCCCATCGCTGCTAGCCGTGCAGCGCGTATTTTTGTGAGCATACCGCCACTACCAAGCTTACCACCTTCACCTGCTATATCAAAAAGATAGTCTGCCATTGCACGCTCTTGCAGTATCATTTTTGCATCCGGATTATCTCTTGGGTTATCAGTAAACACACCTTCTTGGTCAGTCAAAATAATATATAAATCTGCACTAACCATAGCAGCTGTCATAGCAGCAAGCGTATCATTGTCACCAAACTTTATTTCATCAACTGTGATAGTATCATTTTCATTAATGACAGGTATAACACGCCAATCTAGTAATCTATCTAAAGTATTAGCAGTATTGAGATACCTTTCTCGGTTAGCTAAATCATCATGGGTTAGTAAAATCTGTGCACTTTGTATGCCACTTTGAATCAATGCTGACGACCACGTTTGAAGAAGCCCCATTTGTCCAATAGCTGCACAAGCTTGCAGTGCTTCTAACTTCTTAGGACGCTCTTCCAAATTCATCCTTACCACGCCCTCAGCAACCGCACCTGAAGACACAATAATGACCTCTTTACCCTCTTTATGAAGCTTAGCAAGTTGGCTAGCCCATTCATATATGGCAGTTCGATCTAATCCCTTGCCATTATTAGTTAACAAAGATGACCCTATTTTTACAATTACTCGTTGTATACTAAAGTCACGTTCTTGACTAATAAATCGTTCATCATTTGCATTAGTCGGTTTTGGAATGCTTACTTTCATAGGGTTAGAATGTGAGTCTTCGCGTTTCTTTTGAATACTCATAAATCTCCTAAAAATTTAAATTAAATTCAAAACTATTAACGACTTAAATATAAATGACACATTATTGACAATAAAACCAAATTCGTTTGAGTGTTTATAGGTCAATAATGAATGGGGTAATGATATGTTAGGGTCTAGCCAACACTATCGTGCTTTTCAATGATACATCATCGTAGCTCATTTACATGAGTAAATATGAAAACATCAGGTTAAATTTATTTACATGCTGCAAGAAACTATTACCCTGTAACATTTATGGTGCATAAATAATCTCTACACCATCATTATCGTCGTCAGCATCATCGTCATCTAATCCAAGCTCAGCTGCCGCCTCACGTTGCGCTTTCCTAGCAGCTCGATAGGCTTCTTTTTGCTCTTCGGTATTCAGCCTTACTTCCGCCTCTAAGCGTTCAAACCGTTCTTTTTGCGCTTCAGCAAATATTGGATCTTCCTCTTCACGCTCTCGTTCACGTTCAATCTCATTCATTAAATGATACTTAACGTCATCCACACCTTCACCGGTCAATGTAGAGGTACGAAATACCATTCCTGTCCACCCAAGTTCAGCAACAATGTGAGTACACAGTTCATTTAGTTCTTGAGCATCCGGCACTTGATCAATTTTGTTTAAAATTAATATTTGCGGTAGATTGGCCAACTCGGGAGAAAACCTTTCTAACTCATTAAGAATAACCTCAGTATTCTCAACAGGGTCGCTACCATCAATGGGTTTTATATCAACTATGTGTAGTAGTCTACGAGTTCGAGCAACATGCTTTAAAAAACGAATGCCAAGGCCAGCCCCTTCAGATGCCCCTTCAATCAACCCTGGAATATCAGCCATAACGAATGATCGCTGTAAGCCAACATCTACGACACCTAGATTTGGCACTAAAGTGGTAAATGGGTAATCTGCTACTTTAGGCTTGGCTGAAGAAACTTGTCTAATAAAAGTTGATTTTCCCGCATTAGGTAACCCAATTAATCCAACATCAGCCACTACTTTTAGCTCAAACTTTAATTCTTTTAGTTCACCGGCAAAACCCGAAGTTGCTTTACGCGGCGCTTGATTGGTTGAGCTTTTGAAATGAGTATTTCCTAATCCACCATCTCCACCCTTAGCAATAAGTAACTCTTGACCCATTTCAGTCAAGTCTCCGATAACTTCGCCTGTCTCGTTATCTATAATGGTGGTACCTACTGGTACACGCAGATAAATATTGTCTGCACCTTTTCCTGAGCAATTTTTACTATGTCCATTTTCGCCTCGACCAGCATCATAACGACGGGTATATCTGTAATCTACGAGTGTATTGGTATTATCATCTGCCACAACAATAACATCACCTCCCTTCCCCCCATCTCCACCATCAGGGCCCCCACGTGGCACATATTTTTCACGACGAAAGCTCACAATGCCGTTACCGCCATCTCCTGCTTTGACAGTAACAATTGCTTCATCAATAAATCGCATTGGTCTTGCTCCCTTAACTTCTCTTAATATATAAATAATTCTTGATATATAAATAACATTAAATTGCTATAAATTATAGATTATTCCTAACCTTAAACGCATCTATTTTAAAGCTTTAATAGCATAAACACTGGAAATGTACGACAAAGTTTAACACCATGACCTGTAGACTAACTGTTCACTTAATATTATATAAATATAGCTAGTGTGTAATAATCGATATATAGGTAATATTTTAAAAGACCCTCAAAACTCATCACGTTGACCCTTCATATACCTATGCGTTACTAAAAGTATAAATCATAAGTTTATAAACATTGAACTTATAAGCACTAAATCTATACGCGGCATTTAAAACAGTATTAAAATTTCATGCCATATTCTACAGCATTATAAAAAAATAAATACCCGATAACCTTAAAGATTATCGGGCATTGTTAAAAATGATCTCGGTCACTCATTTAGCACACTTATTACAGCCATATTTAATTAAACGCTGATATTAATATAATTAATGCCAGCCATTTGCGCAGCAACTCTCAATACTTGAGTGCTATAACCTACCTCATTATCATACCAGATATAAACAGTAGCATGATTATCAGTAACTATCGTAGCTTGTGCGTCAACAATACCAACTTGCTTGGTTCCGATAAAATCGGTGGATACAGCTTCGGTCGAATCAGTATAAGCAATTTGTGATTGCCACTTATCGCTATTTGCCACCTCTTTAAAAAAACTATTTAACGCATCTGCGCTTTCAGGAGCTTCCTTTAGATTTAAATTTAAAATGGCCATGCTTACATTTGGCGTTGGCACACGGATAGCGTTACCAGTAAGTTTGCCATTTAATTCAGGTAGCGCTTTACCGACCGCTTTAGCAGCCCCTGTACTAGTAATAACCATATTTAATACAGCACTACGACCACGACGGTCAGCCTTGTGATAATTATCAATGAGGTTTTGATCGTTTGTAAATGCGTGAATCGTTTCTACATGGCCATTCTCAATACCATACTTATCATTTAACACTTTTAATGAAGGAGTAATGGCATTGGTAGTACAACTGGCAGCACTAACAATAGTATCATCGCCAATGGTATCACTATTAACATTGTATACGATATTCTTAATGTCGCCTTTAGCAGGAGCAGTCAGCAATACTTTTTTAACACCTTTAGCATGCAAATGTTTACCTAAGCCTTCCTCATCTTTCCAGATACCGGTATTATCAATCACGATTGCATCGTTAATGCCGTAGCTGGTGTAATCAATTTCACTAGGGTCATTAGCATAGATTACTTGAATAAAGCGGCCATTAACAATAATACCTTGATTCTCTTCATCAACAATGACTGAACCTTTGAACGTACCATGGACAGAGTCACGCTCTAATAGAGAGGCGCGTTTAGCAATATCTCCCTGTTTACCCGGACGCACCACAAAAGCTTTTAATTGCAATCCTTTATCAGTCGCAGCTTCATCTAGCAGCAATCTGGTTAGGATACGGCCAATACGTCCAAAGCCGTATAATACAACATCAGTAGCGTCACTATTTGCTGTCTGGGTTTTATCAATCTTATTAATTGCGTCAACAACCCTAACGTTATGTTTAAGTAGTTGCCCTACTTCAACAGTCGCAGTTTGTAAATCATCTACGTCTCTAATATCTTCTACAACTGCCAATACGGCATCAATGGTTAAGGCAGCGCCATTATTGCGAGTAGAGGATTGCTGGAATTTAGTTAACAGATCAGCGGTTGACAGCCCATTGAGAGACTCACCAAACAACGTCACTTTTATATCTTTATTAGTATAAAGATCATGTAATAGACTAACCAGCTTAAGCGCTTTTGTTTCTTGTTTTTGGTATGCAGTCAAGTGGTCTTGATGCAACTTACGGCACGAATCAGCGTTACTCACAATAGTCATCCTATAATAATCAATGAAAAATCAGTACAAACTGTCAATCAACAGAATGTTAACTGTTTTATTTAACTTACTTACCTTTTGAGGTCAATTTTAAATGAAAATCCCTATTTAAGCCAGTTTAATGAATACCTAAACTATACTAGGTAAATTTTTATGGTTGAAAGGGTAAAAGTGAGCGGATATATAATACTAACCTACTAAAAAAAACTTAATACAACAATGGCATTAGAAATGTTGCTGTATTAAGGTTAATTTTAATAAATGGCTAGCTATGTAAAAAAGATAGATAACATCGTCAATTAGAGAAACACTTAGAAACTATAATGTAGAAACTATAATGAAAATACTTTTTGTAATTTACATAACTCAGTTAGTAGAGCCTAGAGCCTTAAAATTATCATTAAATATTTATTACTAAATATATAGTTACTTGACCATGACATAATATCAAACGCCTATTTCAGGACATATCAATTTCAGAACGTATTAATCAATATATTTTTAATAAGAAACACTATTAGTCATTTGATTGTCAATAGGTGTAGAAGGTGTTACGTTTGCTACTTTATCTGTCATTAAAGAGGTATCTGAACTACTTTGCGCAGATGTAGATATTGTGGCTGCTTCAGCAAGCGATGAATATGCAGCTAATGGCACTAATATAGCCAAAGCGATACCGGTATGCTTTAGTAAAGTTGTCATGAAACGACGTTCATGAAAAGCATTATTTAAATCAGACATAATAGTATACCTCGTGTTATAGCGTCATTTATCTTAAATAGATTCTTCAAATTTAAAAACTTAAGTCTTTTAAAATATAAGTGTTTTAAAATAAATGTTAACTTGAGAAAGTTCTCAAATCATATATTTTGATTAGGTAGTAATGGTAATAGGTAGTAACTTGAAGTTAGTATAGCTTCCTCTACTTTTAGCACCATACAAATAATGTATATATAAGCAACGGTTTGTAAATAATGTATATAAATATAAATTTTTGAATACGAATCTTTATTGATAATAGGGTCTGCTGAACCTTTAAAACGCTTTCAGCAGAGATAAATCATATTAGCTTTAAGTCATGAAATAACGTATACCTGCAACTTTATCGCCACCATGTTGCCGAACGGTTATTAAATCACTAGGGTCCAACCCTCCTAACCCAATCACAGGCACATGCATTGCTTCCGCAAGTTCTGAAAATTTTTCATATCCTAAAGGTTTATGATTAGGATGAGACTGAGTCACTGAGATTGGAGAGATAAAAGCACCAACGACTGGAGATAGATCCTCTTCAATTCTTTGTTGAGCCAGTGCATTTGCTTGCTGAATACTTTCAACATCATGGCAACTTACCACAATCGGTAAGTTAAATTGCTGACTGTCAAACTGAGATAAGGTTTTCTTATCTTTTACTAGCGTTGTCAATTGATTATGGGTAAGGTGCTGGGCAATAATCTGCTTAGGTAATCCCATACCTTGTGCTGCCATTTTTTCACTAAGAACCGTAGCCGCATCTTTATTAATGATTAATGTTAAGTCCGGTCTTTTTTCTATTAAAGAAATGATAGCGTGTTGCTGTTGCTCCATAGTCGCCCGCTTGAGTCGAACATAAACACACCCTTTGTGAGGAAGCTTTTCTGAATGAAAGACTAACCATTGAGTTAATATATCAGTGCCATTTAGAGATTGATAACCTTCAAATACAGCTAAGGCATCATTTGTTTTATCAACATCATTATCACCAACATTTAATGCATTAAATAATAAGTCATACGTTATTACAATTGTATTAGGCAACTTTAACCACTCTAAGATAGATTTGTTGGCATCCGGCAGCTTATATTGCCCCTCCACTAAGCTTTTTAAGCTAACCCATTTTAGAGTTTGACCTTCACACCCTTCATTTTTTATTATCAGCTGTTGATACTGTTGCTGCGATAGCGTTACTCTGAACACATGCAAGCAAACCTTTTTTACCCACGTGATGTGATCGACTTTTTGTTCAACATAGGTGTGGTTTAGAACGCCTAGTTGATTAATGACATTTGTACTATCAATTATTAAACCAACTTCTTCCTTTACCTCTCTTATTAAAGCTTGATCAGGTCTTTCGTGAGGCTCAATTTTACCTCCAACAAATTCATATCGATTGCCTTGATGTTGCTGACCATTTCTAAATCCCAGTAGATATTGATCATTATAGTGGATAACACCTATTGCTACGCTGATCGGTTTACCTTTACTATTTTTATACATTAGCAACCCTACTTTGCAAAGATTTAAAGCGCAAAAAAATGAAAGCGGATAAATTTAATTAAAAAAAACTTGCAATATCCAAGGTAATTGTGAATAATAAATATAAATGATAATTATTATCAAATAGAAAAAAGACTCAACTTGTGAATTGAATATATCTTATTAACGTTTTTCTTATTCAATTTTTTATCATGCAGTCAATTTTCTTAGTAGATATAACCACAGTAGATCTAAAAGATGACTGGATAAAGTAATTATCATTGCAATTTCAAACCTAGTTTAATCGAGTTTCCATTTACCTAAAACAGCAACTTCTTTTAAAAGGATTCAGCCATGTCTACTATTATCTCACGCTCACTACGTCTACGTGACAACCAGCTCCCTATGCTTCAGTCTCAGCATTTGTTTGCCTTAACAAAAGAGGTAAGAATTCAGCATGAGGGCGAGGAATATCGTTTAAGACTTACCAGAAACAATCGTCTTATCCTAACAAAGTAAATAGTGCTTAAACCACTTTCTTTTACACGCATCACGATATATAAAAAAAAGTACAGCTCCCATGAGTTGTACTTTTTTAATGCATCACTTATTCAATTTCAATATGAAATGATTTCAAATAAAACGATACCTTGCAGCGAATGATTGAGAAAACCATTACAACTCTTACCTAGTAGGGCGTTTAATCATGACAAATTTTGCGCTAACGGCAATAAATTATCAATACATTAAACCTGTTAATAAAATCCATATTAACTAAGCGCGTATCAATTAAGTACATAGGGATTAAAACTGGAAGCTATAGACAAAATCAATAGCACTTTCTGCTGATGAGGTTGCTTCCACATAAATTCTATTAGTTAACTGGTAACGCAACGTTAAAACACTTTGGGCATTAAACACCCCCACACCATAACGTATATACAAGTCTGGTGTAATATAACCCGTCACATTAACATTCGCATCTTTGTCAGAGCCTGAAGCATCAATCGTCAATCGCTGTAAACCTAAGGCATTACCTAATGTATTCGTTAAACTACGAGTGCCACTCAAACCTAAACTTAAACCTGCCGCAGCTAGGTGATTGGTTACCTCAGACTTAAAGCCCTCTTCACTGGTCTGCGTGGCGCCTGGGTTCGATATCCTACCTGTTATTAACGCATTCATCGCTTGCTGCTGTGTTAATCCTGCATCATTAAACACGACAATATTAGGATCTGAGGCGTTACCTTTAACTCTAACACCTACTGTCTGACCTTCAATTTTTTTAATTGCTTCAATACTCAGACGAGGATTCATGACATCGCCATTAAATCGAACTTGACCGTAGTTTAGCTCAAGGTTTTGACCAAACGCATCGATATCACTTCGACGACTGACTTGGACAACGCCAAGTGCATTCATCACACCCTGACCTTTTTGAGTGACATGAATGGCACCGGCAAGGGGTAATACAGCGCCAAATCCGCGAAATTCAACATCGTTACCTAGGTCAATACCAATGTCAGCATTGATAGACCAAGGTTTAGATATCGCTAAAACTTCATCGATATTACCAATGAGACGACGATCTAATACCACCACATCACTAGATTTAGTAATGACATCCTCATTTGCTTCAGGTGGTCTTATTGTTGCCGTAGGCACTGACACAGCACCAACAATATTAACGTACTGCTGCTTAGGCTTAACAATGATATTGAGATCCGGACTGACTTCCGCAAACAAAAGTGGTGGCTGGGTAAGTACTAAGCGCTCACCTTTTAAGCGTAATTTAGCTTGCAAATCCTGTTGCCAATTAATTGAACCTCCCAGACTACCTGTTCCCTCTCCACTCATAAAAGTGCCATCGAGGGTTGCACTCTGGCCACGTATTTTTGCCTTAGCATTAATATTAGTTAGATTAACTGGTAAATCTAGTATTGAAACACTGGCATTTTTAAGGTTCGCGTCGCCAAAGAATACAGGGCTAGTTAGCGTTCCACCCAAGCCACCTGCCATCGTAATATTGCCTTTTAAAGTGCGCATACCCGGAAAGAAGGGTTTGATGATCGCAAGATTAAACTCGTTTAACACCAATGCACCTGATATTGGTTTATCTTCTTTAAAAGGATCAACCACGATATCCGCGTATCCTCGTGCACCTGTACCACTATTTATATCTGTTCGTAACTTCAACCCATCCTCAAAAGACTTAACAATTAAAGAGACGCGTTTGTAAGGCAACGTTACCGATGTCACATCTTCTTGAGTCATGCCCACTTTACCATTATCGGAATATAAAGTAGCATTAATTGAAGGGTTGCTACCCTGCTGCCATGCGACAACGGCTTTACCATTAAGCTTAGCTTGCCAACTTAAATCCTTGGGTAAAAATGGGGTAAATAAAGTGGTATCTATCTGCTGTATGGCTAGATTTATCTGACCTTTATGAGCAGATGCAATCAATTTTTCACGTAAGCATAATTTACCAGTTTGATCTGTTGCTTGCCAACAATGTGCCGCCAACTGAATTTGCGGCGAGTCTCCAGTAAAAGAGGCAATAAGCTGAGCTGGCTGATTTTGTTTTAGAGATACATGTTTGGTAGAAATATTACCATTACCAATTACACCGCTCCAGCGCCTAGCACTTCTCTCAAACCCACCTTTGACTGTGGCCTTAATCCCTACTTCAGTTGTACCTCGTCTGGTTGTGCCATTTAACGACAATGAATGATTTTGCTCAGTACCACTGAATACCATTTGAATGTTATTCAAGTTAGCACTTGAAGCCTCCAGACCGTCTGCATTAATAACAAGTTTGCTGTTACTCTTCGCAAGATCGACAATTTTTCCTTTAATTGACCCGTTGCTTAGAACAAAATTTGGCAGAGTCATTTTTTTACCAATCAAATCAACATATAGTGTTGGCAATGATCTGCCATCTGGTTGAATAAGCGTTATACCACCCACCAAGGATCCTGTCAGGTTGTCTGAGAGTTGATATAAACTGCTAATATCAACCTTAGCTTGTAAACGTTCTGCATTACCATTAGCCACTATTTGATTATTCGACCATTTAACTAATAAATCATCCACCTGAAGCGTATCAATAAGGGCGTTAACTTGGGAAGCTTGACCTTTAACATCTGCGGCTCTTATCGTTTTAAGATAAGCGTTCATATCTTTAGGTAGGTGCAAAATGGTATTTAAATTTCCTCTGGCAACAAGCGGTTTGCCCTTTAACTGACCATTTGCTTCTAGTTGGCTTATTTGAATCCGTTGTTCCGAATCTTTCCAGCGACCAGTACTTACAACTCGACCTGTCAGACTACTAGGCATATCTTTAACAAAATAGCCCACATTAAATTGATCCATAACAGCATTTATATTCCATGCAATACCATCAGTAACATCCACTGTTCCCTTAGCAAGCAGCTGACCCGCAGCGCCAACATGACTAAACTGACGTACTTTAATGGCTTTAGCATTACCACCAGCATCAATAATAAGTTTACCTTGTGGTAGAGTTGGTGTATCTACGCTACCATCAAATTTAATATTAAAGGCTTCTAACACTCCATTGTCACGTTGATTTTTGACTGTTTTTTTGTCACGCCATTGACCCGATGTGATTAAGTTTCCAGAAATAACACCTTCAGTTTTTGGAGTAAAAAAACCAATATTTAGAGCGTTGGCATTCGCCTTAACATCCCATGCTACCCCATTAACAAGATTAACTTTTCCTGAGGCTATCAGTCTTCCCGCTTCGCCTTCGTGATTGAATTTATTGATGGTTATGTTCTGTAAAGTGCCCTTAGCATCTACCTCATACTGACCTTTTGGAACTCCTTGCGAGCCTAGAGTCCCCTTATATCTTGCATCAAAACTTTGTAACTTACCTTCAATAATGTCAACTGCTGCATCTGCTATACCAGCCACTGTTACATAGCGGTTTTCAGCCACAGTCGCTTGGCGACTTCTGTTGTCGTTACGCTTATCAACGGCTGTACTGGATGAGCTAGGCGCAACTTGCGAGGTTAAAATGGCATTTAAATCAGCACCCTTGACAGTAATAATATGACGCTGTCCACTCAAAGTTTTCCCTTTAACTTTTTTGCTGATATCAATGAACTGACCTTTAGCATCTATATTACCAACTAACCGTTCGACTGGCACATCTTTATTATAATCATTAAGCAGAAGCGCTTTAGTACGAGCCGTTATTTCCCAACTTAGTGGCTTATTTTTGCTAGCTAATAAGATATTGCCTTGTCCATTTAAATTGCCGATGACACCATCATAGTCAAGCGATCGAATATTGATTCGATTATTAACCTTACTCAATTTCAGCTTATAGTATCCAACTGGGGCTGCATTAAGTTCATTGATTTTAGCATCTGCATCGACCCATATACGACTATCTCGGACAATAACATTTCCTCTTCCTACTGGACTATTTATATTACCAATACTTGGCACATTAACACGGCGGTAGTTCTGCCAACTACCCGTAATAAACCATGGTGCTTCAAACCTTGGATTCTTTGGTTGCTCGCCTCTCACTATCTTAGCGTTAATATGTTCGCCATCTCGTTGCTGTAAATCAGCATTCATCTGTAGCAAACCATCCCTGTTTTTGGTATACAATATAAACGCTAACTGACCATCAATTACTTTTGGAGCATAGGGAACAGCATCTTTTGGTACGAATGCTCTGATGTCAAAGTCACGACCATTGGCCAAGAGTTTGGCGGTAAAATCTTTCTCCCAATCTAATATGCCTTTGACATTTACTCGACCTTCAGGGGTATCTGCTAATAGATGTTCAATATGCATCTTGCTATTATTTATACGCGCCCGTCCATGATACTCTCCAGTCGGTATATTTTCTGCAAGAATGCGACTTTTGATGCGTAAATCAATATCTGAGATAACGCCAGAAGCCACTGCTAAGCCATTTTGTAATGTTATATTTTGGCTTTGAGCATAGGGTAATGTGGCTTCATCCCATGTCAACTTAGCATCAAACGGGGCATTTTTATCCATGCCTTGTACCACAAACTCGCCATTGACATTGCTATCGTTGTATTTACTACTGACTAATCCATGTGTACGTTTTAGACTGCCCGAGGCTTGGACTTTAAGTGGGTCAATATAAATATCTTCGAAGCTATCTAGCGTGACTGTGGCATCTAGATCTAACGGATAGTTATCATATAAATCTATAAAACCAGTTAAGTCAGCAATATTAACCACGTCACTATACTGGAAATGTCCATCTCCAACCTCTAATTTTGTACCTACCCAATTTAAGTCATCAGCAGAAACATCTGTTACCACGATAGGCTCATTACCAACTTGATTATAGGTAATGCTGTTGATACGTGCTCTATCAAATCGCAAATTAACAGGCAACTCTAACTTGTTGTATTCAAAAGGCTCACCTGTAGAGGGCTTACGATTGACAATTTCTATTTTATCAACTTCAGCATCTCTGAGATGCACCTCTTTCATAAAAATAGCACGCCAACCAATTTTTACGTAGGTGTTTAAAAAGTGAATATCTATGTCTTTATTGACACTTAAGGCAATATCTTTGACAACCAAACCATCACGCAGGTTCCCTCTTTCATATTCAATATCTACCCCTGTCTCTGAGATGATTTTCTCAACTATAAACTTAGTACCGCGTGGTGTGCCTGCCATGAAGTAAAAAACAATGCATATAATCAAAAATATGGCAACTAAAAATGCCAATAGCTTTAGTAAAAAGGATAACGGGTAATGGCGTTTTACCCGTTCTGCATCACGCTGAGCAGGATCTTCAGGTTTTTTAGGAGAGGGCGTTTGCGATAGGGTCATGGATAAAACAACTTTTTAAAATAATCATATTAAAGTGATCATAAAAACAAATAACAGTAAGTTAAATATTTATATAACTTAAACTACAATCTGCCTTAAAATATATCGAGTATTGGCTAAGCTGATTGTCACGCTGATAAAGCAAAAAACTGCCCTATAGTAATGTATATTCAAACTTGGGGCAATGAAATCGGATAACGACACTTTGTCATATTTGTTTGGTTGCTATGCCAAACATCAGTAACCCTATGCTCCAAGTTTCTACTCTTGATGAACCTACTCAATATTTAGCATTTAGCGTTCTCAAACTATTGTAGAGGCGAACCAATAAAGAAGTGAAGACGCACTGGAATACTATCTTCTAACACACCAGCAGCTAAATCCAACCTAACCATACCAACCGGTGAGGCCCAGCGTACACCGACACCGACACCCAGCTTAGTATCGTTTGAAAAGTCAGTATCATAAGCATTACCAACATCAGCAAACACTGCCCCACGCAAACCAGGCTTGAACTCATAATTATACTCAGTACTACCTAATGCGAGAACTTGACCACCTTTAAGATATCCTTTTTCAAGAGGGGATAAACTATTGTAGTCATACCCTCTAATACTACGGTCTCCACCAGCGAAAAATCTGAGCATATAAGGTACATTATTAAAATCGTCAGCCCAAATATAGCCCCCCTCAATACTTCCCACAAGTTGGTGCCTATTATAATCGCCAAAGCTATAAACGCCATTTATTCCCGCTCTAGCAATGGCCATATTCGTATCCGTTACTGCATTTTCCGAACCCGCTTCAATAGAATAAAACTGATGCCAGCCTTTAGTTGGGTTAGTCAAATCATCAGTAGATGTTTTGTCAATCGCATAACCCAATAATAGGGCTTGCTGATCAAACTGAGCACTCTCACGATTAAATGGGACCGGTAAGTCTGCTCTTTTAGTACCCTTAATACCACTTTCTAGTTCATCTAGACGATAGCGTACTGAATAAGTTCTGTTCCATCCTGAATCACTACGGATTTTACGCGCGAGCCCAGCTTCTATGGTATTGGTCAGTAGGTCTAAATTACCTTTACCTTGATTAGCGTCTTTTTGTACAAAGGATAGTCTTGCTGATAAAGTATCATCAAGCGGATGCTTCCATGGGCGTTTAGCATGAAGACTGATAGACTTGTTAATTTCAGATGCGCCCACTTCTATCCCTGCTTGATAACCATCACGATTAATAAGATTATGCTCAAGTCTCGCCACTGCTCTCACGCCTGTATCGGTGCCATAACCAATACCCAAATCAACATCTTTAGGCTTGTCTGCAGTAACAAAAACATATAGGGGTACCGCTTTGTTTTCAGCAACATCTTCGGACGTTTTGCGATTATCAAGCCTACTTTGAGCACCGTTTGCTAATATTTGAGCATCAGATAAGTCGTCTTCATCATCAGGTAATATTTTCTCTACAGCATTACTAATAGCGTTACTTACTTTTCCTAACAGGCTTTTTGCATCTTCTTTTTCGGTATCTAGAACTCTATCATCAGGCAACTGAGACAAACGTTCAGCCTTAGTTTTAATTGCCTGTAACCGCTCGCTGGTTTGATCATCTATTGAATACTCAATTGGCTGCATTTCAGTGTCATCTTGCGGTGCGTTTGTGTCAGCTTGTAGATCAACTAAAACGCTTTTGTCTGTATTATTATCAATACCTACTCCATCATCAATATTATCTTGATTTTCAAACCCTAGTGTGGAATTGTTTGAGTCTAAAGTAACAGGCCTAACACTTTCAACGTTTACCGCATTAAAATAGCGGGTTTCAGATAAATTGTTGGCAAAATCAGTAATCAAAGGACGATAAAAGTCATCGCCCTTTTCAAAGTCATACAACTGATGTAAAAGCTCGGGTTTAACTGGCAGTTTATCGGGGTCGGTGGTCAGCTTGCCTGCCTCTTTATCGATAGTATAAAATACGACTTCATCAAACTTATAACGCTTTCCAGTGTCGTAAATTAAGTCAACGTCTGCGGTGTTATCAGGCAATATGATATCTACTGATTTGTTCAACCATTGCGCATCAAAAAAACCAAAGTCTTCTGCAACAGTTTCTATATCTGATTTAGTTTTAATGTACTGCCCGTGGTTAAAAGTCGAAGCCTCTAAAGGGGCTGCATTCTCTGCAATTGACTGATATTCAGGCAGATCTGACCCATCACCACGAATGTCTACAATACGACTATTTACCTGCACAGGCTTACCAAGTTTGTTAATAATCACATTAACGTGGCTTTGATCAACACGTTCAAATCTCATATTTATGTCATAGTAACCAACTGCTTGGGCAGCATTGGTAGATACTTCCCGTAACTTAGGCATAGCTGCGGTAAAATCACTGATAGATTCAATGGTAATGTTTTCCATTGCTGCTTTTATATTACTAGCAGGTTGCGAATCTTTATCTGCCTCAACTAATAATGGATTGCCAGATGAATCCTGCTTACGATTATCGGGGATAAAGACTTTAGCTTTAATTTTAGGTAAGCTTGCATACCCATCGTTAAATAAACGATTATATAAACCTTTAAAAAAGCCCGTTTCGTTTACGTCAGCCGTCTCTTTATTAGCTGATGTCACTGTAGTATCCGCTAAATTTTTAGCTGATGTTTCATCGTACTCAGGAAGATATTGATCTGGATCTATGCCAGCTGAGCTATCAGCGGCAGCTGAAATATTCGTATCTGACAATTCTTGACTGCCCTTTTTATTGGTTGGTTTTATACTCGCGTCTTTATGATTGATACTCTCATTTTCGCTATTTACTGCCACAATATCATCCAGACCCAGGGTTTTTCTATTATTGGGTTGAATAAGTCCTAAGTCGTCCGCTCCCCTATCCAGACCAATTGGTAATTCAGTAGAGTCGAGCGTAGCGACTGGCAAAGTGCTCTCCAAGTTATCAGACACTTCAATTTGAGCTAATGTCTGTTCAAGCTCTTCTGGGGTGCTGATACTTTGCTCATCAATGCCTAAAGACCCTTCAGCTTCACTATGTGAGATATCGCTGTCAGCTAAAGTATTGTCGAATTTTTGATTCATATTATTAGCGACATCTAAGTTAGTGCTATTACTTTGTATTGGACGTGGGCGGTTATCAAAGGACTCTAATACATTTGATTTTTTTGATACTAATGGATTATTTCCATTGACGTTTCTATTGGATATTGCGGGAGTATTTTTGATAGTAGAGTCTTGCTTTGGTTTAGCTTGAGCAGCATTTTGTACTCGGGACGGCACTGGCGTGTTCAAGGTTTCACGCTTATAATCTTCTAAAACGCTTTCATCAATAAGACCTCTCTCAACCGCTTGCTTTAGCTTTAACGCAATCAATGCCTCTTCAAGTTGTTCTTGTTCTGTACTACTTGTCACAGCTGAAGCTAAACCAGCGTTTCTATCAGCTTCTGTACGTTGAGTACCTTTGCCGACTTGCATATTACTATCGACGTCATTGCTACTTTGTATTGTTTGGCCATGCGCATTGTGCTGGGCACATAGTTGCGCCATCAAACAAACCGACAAACTTAACGCCAGTCTTGAATATTTAAAAGAATTAGGGAGATGATTTTTAACTGACGTTGACGTTAATTCTATTTGTCGTATCATTTCATTTTTTTGTTTAATCACAGTGTGTCTACCCATTTATTTAGACCTATTATTTAAACCAATTTAAATATAGCCTATTGAACAACAGCAATATATCAGATGACGTTTACGCATTTTAATACGCAATTAACAGCTATTAATACAGACATTTAACACAAGTTTGATAATTAGAGGTTATGATACCTCGACTCAAATGATTTGGCTGTTAATATTTAAATCTTATAGCAAATTTTACAACTCGGCATCTTATACAAGATGACATTACAATAATGTAGTGTACTAACCTGACAAATCATCAGTTAGATAGCCATTAATGGTTTGGAAATAACCCTAGTCTACTGGCTAATTTAGTTATTAACGTCTTTAAAGGTTCATTTATCTTCTTCGTTAGCTTTTTAAAACCAGTTTATAATAGCCCCCATCAATTGTAATATATTTATAGGATAGGAAGCCAAATTATGGCATCTCAATTTAATCTATTTAAGCACCGCCGCTTCACACCCATGTTTTTTACTCAATTTTTAGGTGCGTTCAATGATAACTTTTTTAAACAAGCATTATTATTGGTACTAACCTATTCAGCTGCTGCAAAGCTTGGTGCCTCCATAAGCTTACTCAATAATCTTGCAGCAATGCTATTTATTCTACCTTTCTTTTTATTTTCTGCGCTTGCTGGACAACTGGCGGATAAATACGAAAAGTCGCGTTTAACCTTCTATATAAAAGTGCTTGAAATCATGATTATGTTAATTGCGGCTATTGGGCTGATAATGGAGTTATATTGGCTGTTATTTATTGCTCTTTTTTTGTTAGGCGCACAGTCTACTTTTTTTGGCCCAATTAAATACGCTTATCTTCCTCAAGCTATGCACAAAGAAGAGCTTGTTGGGGCTAATGGCTTATTTCAGACAGGAACATCGCTCTCAATTTTATTGGGTATGATTTTTGCGGGCATAATGACTCAAATGGATTATTATTTATATTGGGTCAGTGGCCTCATAATTTTGATCGCAGGTTTGGGGTTATTTAGCGCAAAGCTGGTCCCTATAATGCCTGCTGTACAGCCTAGTCTTAAAATTAACTGGAATATATTTACCACCAGTCTAGACACTGTAAAATATCTATATTCATTGCCATTGCTTTTCTATATTATTTTAGGTAACAGTTGGTTTTGGTTTTATGGCGCGACCTTCTTAACCCAAACGCCTGAGTTCAGCAAAGTCATTTTACACGGCAATGAATCGGTCGTGATATTCCTACTTACTTTATTTTCAATCGGGGTGGCAACAGGCTCATTACTTTGTAAGACGCTGACTAAAAATGAAGTCAGCTTTAAGCTATTACCATTTGGAATTTTAGGTTTAAGTGTTTTCGCTTTTGACCTGTATTTGTCGCTATCAAATTTAAACGTAGCCACTGATACATTATTAAACCTTAGCGAGGTTCGTGCATTAGCAGGTAGTTGGCGAGTATTTACAGACTTATTCTTTTTAGGATTCAGTGGCGGTATATACATTGTTCCACTCTATGCATCAATGCAAGCTTATTCGCCTATTAGCCATCGTGCTAGAATTATTGGATCTAATAATATTTTTAATGCGATATTTATGGTTACGTCTGCCATATTTGCCATTGTAATTTTAAATGTGCTTAAACTGTCTTTGCCACAACTATTTTTAGTAACAGGCATTCTAAATTTATCGTTCGGTATTTTTCTCTACTTTAAACTCAATAAACTTAAAGACACAATGACAATCAAAGATGACGGCTTTGCCCATTAATACATTAGGTAGGTAGATGTTGGCATAAGCTCGATTGCAATATAGGTTAAAAACCATACTATAAGTTTAAAAAGCATAATAAGCGCTTGAACTATTTTTTTTACGTATTCAACCTTTTTTATGTATTCAACTTTATAAAATCAACTATACACGTAAAAATATGCAAAAAAACTGACAGTAAAAACTAATCTAGGTGTTTTTACGATATTAATCATAAAATCAGGCAAATTGGTAAGGATTTATTCTTGTTAATAATTTATAGATGAATAGTGGATATTAGTTTACAGCTAAATATGAACCACCTTTTGAAAACTACTCTTTAATTCTATTTACTTTTTTAGTAACAACATATGCAATTGGAAAAGAGAGAATCATTCCAACGATAACTGCACCTATAATCTCAGGTATATCATCAAATCCTACCACCAGTGCGATAACTATCAAAACACCTGTCAATACGGTAGATGAAATAGACAAAATGATACTAAATAGCTGTAAGTTCATGCTGTTTACCTTAAGTTAACTGTTTATATTCTATTTATACACTAATTCCACAAGTTTTTTAAGGGTTTTAAAGATATACTCGCTATTCAGCAGTCGCTTTTTGTTAAAGTAACCGTGTCATTAAATTGTTATAATGCTAAGAATTGCGAAAACAGTCTGTGTTTTTCAAGCTTAATAGTTTAGAAACCTTATTTTTAAATAACATGATCATAAGTTAACCCTGTTTTTACCGCACACGTTTTAACCACTCCTATACTAACCATATTATAAGTTTGACTCCACAAACCACTAAATCTGTCTTAGGTTTACTATGTCTCAAATTAGCTTGTTGCCTGTTCCTTATTATCAATTTTTTACAAATCCAGCTATTACCGATCTATCCCTCTACAATTATAAAACGGTTCCTAATAAGAGAATAAACTTCCACTATCCCTTTATTGTTATTAACCTTAAACTCATTGAGTTGCCATTAGAGGATATTGCTATTGTAGAAGCTAGCGATTATGAGGATCAGCAACCAAATACTCCTGTTATCTTTGCTGACACTCCTCCTTTTTTGGCTAAACAATTATTCTATTTAAATAACCTTCCTAATTTTAAGACTTGTATTTTTGTTCCCGCCATTCATAAAAAGACTGAAATCGACCCTACAACTGAAGTCGATGTCGCCACACAAATGAGTGCTCAAAAATCAAATCAGCATCAATACCAGCCCGCCATAGAGCCACCTTCTCATGCGAATGATTTATCACAAAACAAATCGAAAAAAGATGACAATCCCCCTGGTCCCTTGCAAGAGGCGCAATCTAATCAAATTATCAGAGATGGCTCATCTTTAAAACCCCATGAGAATCAAACAATGACAAATGACTCGGCTGGTAGCTCATATAGCATTGATAATTCTGATATATCTTCGATTGATTCAAATGATAAAACAAAGAAAGCTAAATTAGATGAGGGATTGAGTGGTGAAGAAAAAGAGCAGGCGGTTAAAGAAGCACAGCTAGAGTCTTATAAACAGTTTTTAGCAACTCAGCAGAATCAAGTTAAAATTGATTATAAAGGTATACGTGTTCGTATTGAAGCAAACGCGATGCCGAGCCGCTTGTATTTTATTATGAATGCCCTTTCTGCGATTATTGCCAGCTACGGTTTGGTTATCAACTCTTCAGCAGTCGTTATTGGTGCAATGTTGGTAGCTATGATGCTTGGCCCAATTACGGGAGTAGCACTGGCTTTAATTGATTATAGAACCCCATTCTTACGCAAATCTTTATTCACAGTTTTAGCAGGGGGCTTGATGGTGGTTAGCATAGGATTTATCGTTGGACTGCTACATCAAGATACCCCTTTAACCACTGAAATTCTATCGAGAACACAGCCTACTTCAATGGACCTGATGATTGCTTTAGCCGGTGGTACTGCGGGTGCTTACGCTATGATATCGCCGCACCTATCGGTGGCAGTTGTAGGAGTAGCGGTAGCCACTGCTTTAGTACCACCACTTGCTGCCAGTGGCATATTAATGGCGCATGGCGAAGGATCACTTGGTCTCGGTGCGCTACTTTTAGCCATAACAAACATTATTGCTATTCAATTTACCAATGCGCTGGTGCTTTGGTTTACTGGATTTAGAAGGCTGGTTAAAGATGATTATAAAACCAGCACACTGGTTGCTTTTTTTCGACGCAATACCGTTCCCCTAATACTTTTAGTGGGTATTGGTGGGTATTTAACCTACAACTTTAATACGATTACGAAACAACAAAAGTTTGAAAATGAGGTTAAAAAAACCATTAATACCTACTTTGAACAAACTGGCAATATATTAACAACCGCACAGTTTGTTAACCATGAGGTTCATCAAACGGTGCGTGCCGTGATTCGCGGAGAAACCCAACCCTCAGTTGGAGATGCAAAAATTATTGAAAACAAAGTAGACGATCTTATTAAGCGTTCCTATTCGGGTTTTAAGCCTGTCTTGATACAGATTCGTTATTTACCTGTTGTTGTGATCAATTCAAGCCCTTCTACCGAAGATAATATTAGCAATACAGATGCAAAAATTCTGTCGCAAGAGTAAAAAGCAGTTTTATGAGACCTCATCTTAATATGGGTCTTTAATCTGACATATATATAGGTTTATGTATATCTTAGAGAGCTAGATTGCAACACCATCTTCAGGTAAGCATATAATAAAAAGTATGGTATAGACAAGTAGTCTCAGTGCAGTAAGCCGCTTGGCTATTAAGCTATCTAGCCATGCATCAAACTTGCAGAGATCAGCTATAAATTAGTAATAAAGCTTTTATTATGTAACTCATGTTTAGCGTTAAATGTGATAAACTTTAGCGTTATAATTTTTATACCTGAATTTTTCAACCCAATTTTCATTTCTTTATGCGGGCTATTAAAAATTATCAATAGCCCCCATTTAGAAAGCGCAGTTTTTTAAATAAACCCTATTTTGAACATAACATATTTTCGCCTTCAGCCCTTAAAGGAGTTCAAGTGACTCAGCCTGCCAATAATACACAACCTAATTCTAATAAGTTTTTTAGCTCAGCTGATATTCGCCAAGCGTTTATAGATTTTTTTGTGAGTAAGCAGCATACACAGGTACCCTCGTCTAGCTTGGTACCTTTTAACGATCCAACCCTCTTGTTTACCAATGCGGGTATGAACCAGTTCAAGGATTGTTTTTTAGGCTCTGAAAAACGTGACTACACTCGTGCCGTTACCTCGCAAAAATGTGTACGTGCAGGTGGTAAGCACAATGATTTAGATAATGTTGGTTACACGGCCCGCCATCATACTTTCTTTGAAATGCTAGGTAACTTCTCTTTTGGGGACTATTTTAAACAAAATGCAATTCAATATGCTTGGGAGTTTTTGACCTCAAAAGACTGGTTGGGACTCGATGAGGATAAGTTGTATGTCACTATCTACGCAACAGATGACGAAGCCTTTGACATTTGGCATAACGAAGTTGGTTTAGCTGCTAATCGTATTATCCGTATTGGCGATAATAAAGGTGCTCCCTATGCTTCTGACAACTTTTGGGCAATGGGCGACACTGGACCTTGTGGACCTTGTACAGAAATATTTTATGACCATGGGGAACACGTTGAGGGAGGTCTACCTGGCACGCCAGAAGAAGATGGCGACCGCTATATAGAAGTATGGAATTTGGTTTTCATGCAGTTCAATCGTCAGCCAGATGGGTCAATGCAGCCATTACCAGCTCCAAGTGTAGATACTGGCATGGGGCTTGAACGTATCAGTGCAATTTTGCAAGGCGTTCATAGTAACTATGACATCGATTTGTTTGCTAATTTAATCACTGCTGCTGCACAAATTCTTGACATCGAAAACAAGGGTCAAGCATCATTAAAAGTCATCGCTGATCATATTCGTGCCGTGAGCTTTTTGATTGCTGATGGTGTCTTACCAAGTAATGAAGGACGTGGGTACGTGCTTCGCCGTATCATCCGTCGTGCAGTGCGTCATGGTAATAAGTTGGGTGCTACAGAAGGCTTTTTCTACAAGATGGTGTCGCCTCTTGTCATGGAGATGGGTCATGCCTATCCACAGCTGACTGAAAAACAATCCTATATTGAGGCGGCAATTGAAAAAGAAGAAGGGCAATTTGCCAAAACATTGGCTCATGGTTTGCGTTTATTAGATAGCGAGCTACAAAACTTAAAGTCTGGTGATGTTTTGTCAGGTAAAACTGCTTTTAAATTATATGATACTTATGGCTTTCCCGTTGACTTAACTGCCGATATTACCAGAGAGCGAGGTATCAGTATAGATGTGGCAGGCTTTGATGAGCAGATGGATATTCAGCGTCAGCGTGCTCGTGATGCAGGAAAATTTGATGTTGATTATTCAAGTTGTATTAAAGCTGACATACCAACTGAATTTGTTGGTTATGATCAATTGTTTGAAAAAGACATCAAGATTATCGGTGTTTACAAAGAAGGTAATGACGTAACCTCACTTAACGAAGGAGAGGAAGGCGTGATTGTTTTAGACCGCACTCCTTTTTATGCAGAAGGCGGTGGCCAAGTGGGTGAGATGGGCGAAATTCGCACAAACAGTGGCGTATTTAGCGTTCAAGATACCAAAAAATCTGGGCAGGCCATTATTCATCATGGTGTGGTAAATATGGGTAGTCTGGACAATAATCAAGTTGCTGAAGCACAGGTCATCTCAGCCCTCCGCGCAGCAAGTGCCCGCAACCATTCAGCGACCCACTTGCTTCATGCTGCTTTACGAAAGGTTTTAGGTAATGATGTCCATCAAAAAGGGTCACTTGTTACTAGCGACGTGTTAAGGTTTGACTTTTCATTTGATTCGCCAGTAAGTGCAAAAGACTTAGCAACAATTGAACGTTTGGTAAACGAACAGATTTTAGCGAATGTTGAATCAAAAATTGAATACATGAATATTGATGACGCAATGGCAAAAGGAGCAGCTGCTTTATTTGGCGAAAAATATGGCAAAACTGTGCGTGTATTGACAATGGGTACACATGAATATATTGATGGAAAAGACCTGCCTTTCTCTATCGAGCTATGTGGTGGGCTGCATGTTAAACGTACAGGAGATATTGGCTTATTTAAAATCACATCTGAAGCTGGAATAGCAGCAGGTATTCGCCGTATCGAAGCACTAACCGGTATTGGTGCACTTAAGTATGTTCAACAAGCCGACAGCCAATTAACCACGCTAGCTAACCAACTCAAGACAAAACGTCATGAAGTAGCGGACAGAGTTCAATCCATGGCAGATAAGCAGCGTGAACTGGAAAAAGAAATCGAACGTTTAAATCAAAAGCTCGCCAGTAGTCAAGCAGCCGCCTTGGTAGAGAATGTTCAACAGATTGCGGGACATAACGTACTTATCGCTAAAATATCTGGAATTGACGGTAAATCAATGCGAGGTTTGATGGATGATATGAAGTCGAAGCTACAAAATCATATCATCGTATTGATTGGCGAAAAAGACGAACAACTCGCGTTGGCTGCGTCTGTAGGTAAAAGTCTGATTTCTACTATCAAAGCTGGCGATATTATTAGACACATAGCAACTGAACTTGGGGGTAAAGGTGGCGGTAAACCAGATTACGCTCAAGGTGGTGCACCAAATGGCGAGCAATTATCAAAACTGCTTGAGCAGCTACCCAGCTGGTTAGAGTCACAGCTTATGAGTAGTCACTAGGTTAAGAAAGTGTCCTCATTTAAATGATGAGGACTAGACATACTTAACCTATGCTAAAGTCATAATGGTTAACACTTAATGATAAAGTCATTAAAGAAATGGATTATTTAATAAATGAGAAGTAATGAGTTCTTAAGCTTAATCACTAATGCTAAATTTAGGTATTAATATCAATAAGTTATAAATATAATAACTATTTACCATCATTAAACCCCTACTCTCCCTTTGATGGTATGCCAAGGTTATGTTATAAAATACGATTGTTTTATGGCACTATGCCCATAAATCAAGTTTAATTAATAAATTGCATTGCAACTTTGTTTAATCGTCCAATTTTTTTATGTTTTAATCTTTGGAATAAGCAATTCGCAATAGCCAAATTTTAAAAAGGGTTCAACATGGCGTTGATTGTACAAAAATATGGCGGTACGTCTATGGGCAGTATTGACCGTATCAAAAATGTTGCAAAGCGGGTAAAACGCTGGCATGACCATGGTCATCAAGTGGTGGTGGTGGTTTCAGCAATGAGTGGCGAAACAAACCGATTAATCGATTTAGCATTTCAGATCAGTAAACACCCCAATCCTCGTGAATACGATCAAATGGTTTCTACTGGAGAACAGGTTTCAATCTCATTATTATCTATGGCAATCAACGAGCTAGGAATAGGTGCCCGTTCATTTACTGGTGGTCAAGTCGCTATACTGACCGATAGTATGCACAACAAAGCTCGGATTGAGCATATAGACAGCAACCATATTAGAAGCGAATTAGATGCTGGCAATATTGTGGTTGTCGCAGGTTTTCAGGGTGTGGATGATAAAGGTAATATTACCACCCTTGGGCGTGGGGGATCTGATACCACAGGGGTTGCTTTGGCAGCTGCACTTGGTGCCGATGAATGTCAAATTTATACCGATGTGGATGGGGTTTATACCACAGATCCAAGGGTAACCTCTAAAGCACGTAAGCTTGATAAAATTACCTTTGAAGAGATGTTAGAAATGGCCAGTTTAGGTTCAAAGGTATTGCAAATACGAGCAGTTGAATTTGCTGGTAAATACCAAGTACCTCTACGTGTTCTCTCAAGCTTTGATGAGAGTCTTGATGGTAGTTTTGACGAAAATTTTCGCCAGAATGTTGGCACACTGATTACAGTAGACGAAGGAGACGACATGGAACAGCCAGTCATTTCAGGCATCGCATTTAATAGAGATGAAGCTAAGATTGTAGTACGCGGTGTGCCTGACCACCCTGGCGTTGCTTCTTCCATTTTAACACCAATTAGTAATGCAAATATTGAAATAGATATGATCTTACAGAACCTTTCTACTCAAGGTTTAACGGACTTTACATTTACTGTAAACCGCCCAGATTTCGATAAAGCGTTGAATATCCTAGAAGACGTTAAAGAAGATATTGAAGCTAAAGAAATTCATGGTGATAGTGACGTGGTTAAAGTATCTTTAGTTGGTGTTGGGATGCGCTCTCATGCAGGAGTCGCTAGTAAGATGTTCCAAGTTTTAGCTGAAAATAATATTAATATTCAAATGATTTCTACAAGCGAAATCAAAATTTCTGTATTAATTAAAGAGCAGTATCTGGATAAGGCTGTTAAGTCTTTACACACCGCCTTTGGTTTAGATAGAACAGAGGGCGAAAGCAAAGTGGCAGGAATTTAAACTTCAGGCTACAACATTTAGTTGTACGTTTAGATATATGAAAGAGCTTTAGTAGCTCTTTTTATCATTTATTATAAGCAGATTAAAAAGACAAGCATTAGTAACGGACTGAGTTACATAGTTTAAATTAACTGTAACCATAATTAATGCATATTTAATGACAGTTGCTTAATAAATGATTATAATGCCATGTTCTGTTGCGGCCCAAAGTATCATTATTTTGAGTATCAGTATGATGAGATATTTTACTGTATTTCTGGGCAAAATATTGATGTATGCCGTACTTTAGGCTGACTTACAGATATGTTTGCATATTTTCATGCTACTATATTTGAGATGGCTCTAAGCATATAGGATCACCTCTTTACAGGGCAAACTTTAAGGGCAACGTTATGTTTAAATTTACTTATGACATTGGTCATTCTTTTTTATTGCGACATAAGGAGTGTGACGCATGTTAATTTTAACTCGCCGTGTTGGCGAGACTCTAATGATAGGTGATGAAGTTAGTGTTACCGTTTTAGGCGTTAAGGGAAATCAAGTTCGAATTGGTGTTAATGCCCCAAAAGACATAGCGGTGCATCGTGAAGAAATTTATCAGCGCATTCAACATGAACGTGCAATGCAATCTCAGATGCAGCATTTAGAGCAAGACAGTTTCCCTGCTTCGTTTGACGATGATGATTTCTTTAATCGTTAATATTACAACTTTAGTCTTTTGTTAACGTTCTTATAGTGTCTTATTCTGATCGACACACTATTTCAAATCACTTTAATTGACAACTATTAATTAATGATAATGAGACTGTTATGAGTATCCGTTATTCTGACGTATCCGCGCTTTTAAATGGGTTGAATAAGAAAGCAATCGGTTTTAATGATGTTATAAATTTCATCGATGATTTTTATCGTTATACCCCCGTTAAATTTGTTAATGGGGAGGTTCACAATTATCCAGGACAAAATGAAGGTAGTGCAAAGATATTTGGTTTTGCCAAAATTCATGGTCTAAGTCAGTTAGATACGCTAAAACTATTTGGTGAACATTATGACTCTGTTTTAGCCTCACCAAATGGTAATGATCATGCTAATATCCGTAACTTTATGCATTGGGGTTGGCAGGCATTTCTTATGGAGAAAAATCCATTAACACCGCGCCCTGAAGTTAATGTAGCAAATATTTAATAACCTAATTATAAACACTTTACTTATAGTTTATCTTGGCAATAAAAGAGACTAATGTGTTAGCCTTTTTTTATCGCCTCTCGTTTTGTGCAATGATCCAAAAGTAGCTGATATTTAGTATAGCCAAAGTCGTATGAAATACAAAATGTATCAGAAACAGTGATCAGGTAACAAATAATGCGATATTTGGATGAATACTATATTTGTCTAAATGCCTTTTTTAACAGGGTATTTTAAAAAGCTATTTTTTAAACTTTACCGGCTGAATGCGGCCTGTTGGATTGGGAAGATTGGGGTAATGATGATTATGCTCAACATCGCACTCCTCCCCGACTACCGTTCCATCTTCTTTTACCGGCTTATGTATGAAACCTATACGTTCTTCCGCAGGTAGGTTTTCATGCTCCCAAACCATCACTGCTTGCAGACACGTTTCACGCTGTTCAGCGGTCAATTTTGTACCATCAGGCCATTTTCCTATCTCAATGGCTGTACGAAAAGATGCCACTATCTCTGGTGTCATAGCGGCTAAGATATTTTCTTTATTCATCTTATAAAACCTTTTAAATTCAATTAGCTTACAGGGGCTGGCTGCCCACTACTCATTATTTAGTCTTAAAACAATGCTTGTCATATCTAATCCAAGTCATCTAATGCAAACTCTTCAGCATGCACGTTCCAATTAAGTTTGGTACGACATGCTTCATAAAAATCAAAGCCGGGAGGATGGAGTAGTGTCAGCTTATCAGGATGCTTGCGGATATATAATCTATGATGCTGATCTAATGAAATGCTTGGTTTGCCATCCGCACTGACCATGGGTTGAGTACGGTTATCTTTGTGAATTCTAATAATAATTTCACTTTGACCACTAACCACAATAGGACGACTTGATAAAGTATGTGGATGCATTGGGACTAGACAAATTGCATCCATACTTGGATGTATAATTGGTCCTCCACCTGATAATGCATACGCAGTTGACCCAGTAGGCGTTGCTACTATCAATCCATCACTGTGCTGTCGATAAACATCTAGACCATCAATTTTCATTTGAAAATCAATCATGTGTACTGATTTACCAGCATGAAGCACAACATCATTTAGCGCCATATCCTGATGAATGACTTTATTATTTTCGTGAACTTCCATCATTAATAAAAAGCGTTGATCAAGCTGATAGTCTCCCAATAACACTTGACGCAATTTTAAACTCACTTCATGCGGATTCACATCGGTCAAAAATCCAAGACGGCCACGGTTTACACCGAGTACTGGGACTCTATAGCGAGCAAGTGATTGAGCAGCGTGAAGAATCGATCCATCACCACCGACAACAATAACAAGGTCACAAAATTCGCCAATTAAACTTCGTTTTACAATTTGATACTCACTTAGCTGATCAAGATCTAAATCAGGCAAACTTGCGGTATCAGAATCTATATATAAACTTAGTCCCATAATATTAATTTTATGGGCAACCTCTTTTATAGTAGTGACTACACTGCGTTTTTTAGCTCTACCCATGATGCCAATTCGTCTAAAAGCAGGGTTTTTAATAGAATGAAAGTGAGGCGATTCAGTTAGGTTTGGTAATTTATCAGACTGGGCGGAATTTTCCATAAGAATTCAGCTTAATAAGTTAATCAAGTTATAATACTTTTTGGCTAAGGATGCTAAAATAAGCGTGTTACATAGAACTTTTAATATAGGGCAGTTAAAGTAGACATTTTATATAAAAAAAATCTAAAACATCCGTAAATTAAGTCTTAATATAATGGTGGACTTAATCATTCTAAAATTATGATTTTGTAATGAACACAATGACGACCATTGAATTTTTATTAGGCCGCAAGCGTACCATATTATTAAAGCTTTCGCATTAAATGGCTCTATGACATTCTTTTATAATTTACGATGCATTGTTGATCTAAGAGTTATTATATTTCAAAAATCGTTTATCTTTTAGTAGATTAAGGTTTTTATATATTCACAAAAATCTACTATTTTTATTTAGTTTAGTTATCATAATAAATATATCCATGTTATTGCATTTATTTAAGAACTATTAGATTAACATCAATCTTTTATGGTTATTATTCAACATAGTCATTTTTCAAATTATTAAGGAGAGTATTATGGCAAATCCCATTGTCAGTCGCACCGATCTGGCCGTTGGCGGCGAAGCGATGACGGTAAAAGGCGTCATCCGTAAAACTACTTTTTTATTGTCACTTAGTGCCATAGCAGCTCTCGGTTTTTTCTTCTATATCATTAGTGGCTCTATTAGCGCTAGCATGGCTCAAATGGTAACGTTTGGCAGTATGTTTATTGCCTTTGGCTTAGCTATTTTTATAACGTTCAAACCTCAAAAGGCTAAAACATTTGCCGCGCCCTATGCAATTCTGGAAGGTTTATTTCTGGGCGGCGTATCTATTATGTTTATGGGTATTGACCCAAGTATTCCGACAAATGCACTTGCCGCAACCTTTGTTACTGCGGCTGTTATGTTAGGTCTATATCGTTCCGGCATGATTAAAGTGACCGAAAAGTTCCGTTCAATCATGATGTCAGCTATATTTGCAATTATGTTACTTTACATCGTTCAATGGGGCTTTGTTCTTTTTGGCTCTAGCCTACCCTTCTTATTCAACGGTGGTATGATTTCGATTGGATTTAGCCTATTTGTAGTCGTTATTGCTTCATTTAGTTTATTATTAGACTTTGATAACATCGAACGTGGTGTTGCAATGGGTGTCTCTGAGGATTATGAATGGGTATTTGGTATTGGTGTGTTAGCAACACTAGTATGGATGTACTTTGAGTTTATGCGTTTGCTTAGCCACTTTAATGACTAAATTATTTTTTCAATTATGTATAAGTTGTAAACAGGCTTAATTTAACAAGATGTTCATTTTAAAGGCTGCCGATCACGGCGGCCTTTTTGATATTTAATTCATGCTATTCTTTTTTTAGGCGCAGAGCGTTTAACACGACAAACAATGAACTTATAGACATTCCAATAGCTGCAAGCCAAGGGGGAACATAGCCAAAAGCAGCGGGGAATAGAACAACTACGTTGTAGCCAATAGCCCAGCGTATGTTTTGCTGAATAATAACTTGAGCCTTATCGGCAACTCGTTTGGCATCATATACAGAAGTCACTGCACCATTTAAGATGACACTGTCACTCGATACTTGGGCTAAATCAGCCGCACCAGCAATAGCAGTAGAAATATTAGCAGCGGCCAAAACAGGCGCATCGTTTATACCGTCTCCTACCATCATAACCACATGACCAGCTTGTTGTAGCTTTTTAATATGGTTTACTTTATCTGATGGAGACAATCCTTTGTACATTTGATTCACACCCAGCTCAGCAGCAATTTTATTAGCATGATCACTGGGGTCTCCTGTTAAAATAAGGGTTTCAATATTTTTAGCTTGAAGCGCCGCTATCATCTCTGCCATGCCCTCTCTTACACTGTCACTGAAGTAGTACAAGGCAAGCGGCTGCCAGATGCCTTCTCTTTTTTGTTTCTCCTTTATTGCCTCTATATTTTGACAATCCCATCTAGAAAGCAGAACTGCGGAGCTGGCATTATGTGCTTTAAGGTTGATATCAATGTCACAATGGTTATCTACAGCCGAACTGACACCATCATTTTGTAGGGCAAAGTCAACATGTCCCAAACGGTATTTGTTATTTTTACCAATGCCCTCTACTTGTGCCTCAATACCACCCGCAGGATAATGTGTAAGCTTAGTGACAGAAGGGAGATGCAATTGATACGCAGCATCTAATAGCGCACTAGCAATGGGGTGTCTACTACCTACTTCTAATGAGGCAGCGATAGCCAATAAATCATCCTTGGTATGATTAAAGTTGGTATGATTAAAATTGGTATGGTTAAGCGAACCTTGTTGAGTCGCTAAATTATCGATAAACAGCAAGTTTGGCTTACCGTAAGTTAACGTCCCTGTTTTATCAAAAGCAACATGGCTTATCTCGCCCAAAGTTTGGATAGTATGCCCTCGAGTGGTCAAAAACCCATAACTGGCTAACCGATTTGTCGATACCGTTAATGCAATAGGTGTTGCCAGTGATAAAGCGCATGGACAAGTGGCGACTAATACAGCAACTGTTGCCCAAATTGCTTGCGAGGGATCAACAAAGTACCACGCTACGAATACGATAATTGATAGCAATAAAATTCGGGCAATAAACCACCTTGCCCATTTGTCCGCTTGCTCAGCTATTTTAGGTTTTTCACTCATTGCTCGGTTCATTAACCGGTCAATTAATGCAATTTGGCTATTTTCAGGTAAGGCAGTTACTAGCATAATAAAGGGCTGACTGTCATTTTGTGAGCCACCGATAATGTTATCACCCTGTTTTTTTACGATAAGATTACTCTCACCTGTTAGCAAACTTTGTGATACTGTCGCTGTCTCACTACACAGCACTCCATCTGCAACGACTTCAGACCCCGCCTCAATCATAATAACGTCGCCAATGTTTAAAGAGTGAGATGTGACCATTTGAGTCGCTGGTTTAGCTGTTATTTCATTTGCCGTTATTTCATTTACCGTTATATAGTTGCGTTCACTAGGCGCTGAATTTTGAGCATGTTGAATCAACTCGCCCAACTTTTTCAGTTGGCTAAGCTTGCTAAGGCTGATTGCATGACTTGAAAACGCCTCTGTTATTGAAGACTTATTAAGAGCAGTGTCTTTTATAGAAACATTATTGGTATCAAGGTAGAGGTCAAGACTACCATTATCTTTATTATTTTGCCTATCTACATTGAAGCTACTGGTATTGGGCTCAGCGGCGCTTGCTTCATCACTTTTGTTTAAAGTATTAATGGATAATGCATCGACTAACGAGAGAGCCAACTCTGGTTCAGAGGTTATCTTTTGTACAATTGTTGGTTCAACCACAACTAAGTCATTCGCCATGTTAGCGGCTTTTAAGCGGGCATTGTGCTCTATATATTTTCCTGCAAGCAAAAAGAACACGAACATGCTAACTGAATCAAAGTAGGTGTCGCCTCCACCGGTCATAGTTGCGTATAAACTTGCAAAAAAAGTTACGGTTAAAGCGATACTAACCGGTACATCCATATTAACTTGGCGAATTTTTAAGGCAGACCATGCAGAGGTAAAAAAGGGAACGGCTGAATAAAAGAAAACAGGTATGCTGACAAATAATGATACCCAACGTAAAAAATCCCGCTGCTCAACTAACATGCCGCTGTAATTACCAAAATATATTCCAACGGCAAACATCATCGCCTGCATCGCCCCTAAAGCCGCTATACCTAACCGAATCATCATGGTTTTGTTGTAACTTGCCAGCATCGCTTCATGTGTATCTTGACGATAAGGTTTGGCATCATAACCAATCTTATTAATCGTCATTAAAATCTCACTAATGGGCAACTTTTTTTCGTCCCATATAACTCGCATACGTTGGTTAGTTAAATTAACCTGACACTGCTTAATCCCATCAAGCTCATAGAGTCTTGATTCAATCAACCAAGTACATGCAGCACAGCGCAAATTATTAACGGACAATTCTGCGACAGATGCCCCCTCCTGTGAATAGATAAACTGGGACTTGATGTCATCATGATCGTAAGCTTGCAAACGTTCGAGCTCAGTTGGCATACTGGCTGTTCTATTAATCTCTGAACGGTCTAAATAATATTGCTCTAACCCTGCCTCTACGATACTCTCTGCCGCTAACTGACAGCCCATGCAGCACATTAATCTAGACTCGCCAAGTATAAATGCAGTAAAAGGGGGGGTTGGGACGGGATCACCACAATGGAAGCAGCAGCCTTCATCTGGCAACACTAAGTCGTTAATATCGTAAGCGACTTGGTTATTCATAATCGCGGAAGAAGGAGCATTATGCTTAAGCGAAGGCACGTTATTCTGATGAGTCATATTATTGTATACAGCACTAAATATTGAACAAAATGTATGTGCTATTGTATCAGGTAAAACCGTGGGGTAAGTTTTATAAATGAGAATTTGCCACAAGTTACCTTATCTTAATTAATCCATCATTGAATGGTTAACGCCAGTCGTATGACAGTTTAAAGTGCTGAAAACATAAACATCATTTTGATTTATACTTTTTTCATTTGGCACCCTGCGTTTGTAACTATCATAAATGTACCCTTAAGTAGTTTGAGTTATGTGTAATATCAATGAAAAAGATGAAATAATGTTGATTTAATTGTGTATTAACCTTAACCACGTTGAAAAAATCATTGTTTTAAGTCATTATAATCTGGTCTTTTTTTAGTTGGTAATTCTATCGTGCAAAGCAATTCATCTTATTCAAAATTAACCCTAGCAAAACAAGCATCAGCGGTTTCCCAAAATAAATTCAGTTTATCCAATAGTCCTGCTGGCAAACCAAACCAAAGCCATCAACGCGGGGTGGTTTTTAGCTTGTTATTATTAATCATCTTGATTGTAGGTATGTTGCTTTTAGCAATGTATCTTATTAAACAAGATAGAGTGATTACCGCTAAGTTTGAAGGTAAACGCTGGAATATACCTGCTAAAGTTTTCTCACAACCTTTAGAGCTCTATAAAGGAGCACCACTAACCAGTAAAAATCTAGAGTCTTGGCTTGGTATGCTTAATTACAAAGTGAGTGCCAACTATAAACAAACCGGTACTTATAGTAAATCTTCTAGCCAATATACAATACATACTCGAGGTTTTAAATATAGTGCCAATGATGTTGACCCAGACCAAGTCATAAAAATCAATATCCAAAACTCGCAAATTACTAGCATCAAAAGTACGCAGCCAAGTGATACGGGTATTGTTCGCATTGAGCCTATAACCATTGGTGGGATTTATCCGGATAATAATGAAGACCGAATGGTCGTGGCCATTGAAGATGTTCCTCAACCCCTAATCGATGCTCTAATTTCAACTGAAGACCGTAGTTTTTATGACCACAAAGGTGTATCAATACGAGGTATTGCTAGGGCTGTATTGAATAATTTAAAAGGTCAATCTATGCAAGGGGGATCTACCCTAACTCAGCAATTGGTTAAAAACTTTTATTTGAACTCAGATCGCACACTCAAACGTAAAGCCAATGAGGCAGTTATGGCATTACTGCTTGAGCTACATTATGATAAAGATGAAATTTTGCAAGCCTATTTAAATGAAATTACTTTAGGTCAAAATGGTAACCGTTCAATTAATGGCTTTGCTTTAGCGTCACAGTTTTATTTTGATCAGCCTCTTAAAGAGTTACGACTTGATCAACAAGCTATGTTAGTTGGATTGGCTAAAGGGACGACTACTTATAATCCAAGACGTAACCCAGAGCGTGCCCTTGAACGTCGTAATACCGTACTTATGAATATGCTGACCATGGGGAAAATTGACCAATCGACTTATGATGAAGCAATTAAAAGACCGCTAGATGTTGTTGAAAAACCAAACGTTGGTAAAAGTCGCTTCCCTGATTTTTTAGATATAGTAAAACGAGAGTTAAAGGCTAACTACCACCAAGAAGATTTAAAAAATGAAGGGTTACGTATCTTTAGTACCCTTGACCCAATCGCACAATCAGCAGCTGATTCAGCAGTTACCAAACAACTTAAAGCATTACGAAAGAAAAGCGCTAAAACTAAATCTTTGCAGGCAGCATTGGTCAGTGCTAATCCAGCTTCAGGCGAACTCGTCGCTGTTGTAGGTAGTGGCAGTGAATTTACTGGGTTTAATAGGGCCGTTGATGCCAAACGACAAGTTGGCTCGCTACTAAAGCCTTTCATATATATGACCGCACTAGAGAGCGGCAAGTATAATTTAGCGAGTCAAGTTAGTGATAATCCGGTGACGGTAACCTTATCAGATGGTACTACGTGGTCTCCTAAAAACTACGATGGTCGAGATCATGGATATGTTCCATTAACTATAGCATTAGCCAAATCTTATAACCAAGCGGCGGTTAATGTGGGTATGGAATTCGGTATAGGTACTTTCATCAATCAGCTCCACCGCTTAGGTATCACAACTGAAATCCACACCTATCCCTCGGTTCTATTAGGATCTGTTGAGCTTAGCCCTATGGATATGCTTGGCGTCTACCAAGTGTTAGCGGCCGGCGGATTTCGTACCCCAATTATCAGTATTCGCTCAGTAGTTGATGACAGAGGAAAAATCTTACAACGTTCGGGGCTTGATACCAAACGAAGCGTACCACCTGATGTGAACTACCTTACCAATTATGCGATGCAAGAAGTGGTACGTAATGGGACTGCCAAGTCTTTACAATCTCTCGGAAGCCAGTTAAAGCTTGCTGGCAAGACAGGAACGACCAATGACTATCGAGATGCATGGTTTGCAGGATATAGTGGCAACTATATTAGCGTTGCATGGGTGGGGCGTGATGACAATAAGCCTATAGGTCTTAGTGGTAGTAGCGGCGCACTCCCTGTTTGGAAAGACTATATGGGAAGATTACGCCTGACTCCTGTTAATTTGGCCCAACCTGAAAACATTGAATGGATGTGGTTAGAAAACGGTACTGGTAAGCTCTCGCATGAAAGTTGTGCTCAAGCGAAGTATCTACCGGTACGTAGTAAATATATACCTGAGGAGGCTAGTGAATGTGCCATTAGGCTCTATCAACAAGAGCAGGCTCGTAAGCAAATTCAGTGGCTCCAAAGTCAACAAGAGGCACTACGTGAACAAAGTAGGCAAGCTGCACCTGAACAAGGGGCTGGTGAACAACAACCTAATAGTCCTACTCAAAATGAAGATAATGTAGCCACGCCATCGGGAAATATTAGCAGTGAAAGTAATGGTCGTGAGCCCGCTAATGACAGTACTTGGTACGATCAGGCCCTTGAATGGTTTTAAGTTAATCATTATTTGATCAATACAAACGTCTGTGCTGGTTTGAAAGTATAGACGATTTAATTTATATTCTGCTTTCATACTTTTAAATAATAACTTTTGGGTTTTCAAAATGCTAACTAATACGAGTAATGATACTCAGAAAAAAATAGATAAGTTGCTAATAACGGCATCATGCTTTGGTTTTCTAACACTGACTGGCTGCCAAACAACCACAGGAGTGCCTCACCCTCAATCAAATAAAACCACAAACTACCCCACCATTTATCAAGCAGATTCGCAGACTATCAATGAGGGCTCTCATCAAAGTACCCAACATCAAAGTACCCAACATCAAAGTACCCAATATCAAAGTACAAAAGTAATCCAAAATAAAAACAAGCCTTTACAACAGCCTAGTAATCACACTATACAAGAGCAACCTAGCGATTATACAAATTCATCACAACCTGATTTATCTGCCCCTACTCCTGAATCCAGCTCTAAAACAAATAGCAAGAAATATGACCAACAACAACCAGTTATCCCAAGTATTAGCGAAAATAAACCTTCATCCGATAAACCTAATTCTATCTATATCATTAAGCCCCCAGAAAATGATGCCAAAACAGCCAGACAAATACTTCTAGAACAGGCAAGACAAAATTCGCAACAAAAGACAAAATCTTCTAGGGTTATTCAAAATGGCGATAATATTCCTGCATTTAGAAAACTAATGAACACGGGAGTTAGACAACTTCGTCAAGGTCAGCTATCTTCAGCCCAAAGCACTTTTACTAGAGCACAACGTCTCGCACCACAATCTTCAGCGGTTTACTTCTATTTAGGGCAAGTTGCCTTGAAACAAAATCAAGCCTTAAAAGCGGAAGCGATGGCAAGGCGCGGTTTGGTTGTTGCTCAATCTACTTCTAGAAAAAAAGCCCTATGGCAGCTGGTGTTAAAATCTGCTCAAATGCAAGGCAATCAAAGAGTCATCAATGAAGCTAGGGCTGCTTTATCTAAATAAGTAGCGCCTGTAAACTTTTATAACATATCAAGTACTGCTTATAATAGGCAAGCCTTTAAGGATTTTTATGAATTGGCAACAACTTTATCTACAATGCGAAAAAAAGGATGTTGAGTTAGCAGAGAGCTTGTTACTCGAGGAAGGCGCACTTTCTATAAGCCTAGAGGACGCTGGAGATCAGCCTTTATTTGAGCCTCTGCCTGGACATTCACCACTTTGGGATAACGTTGTCTTAACGGGTTTATTTGAAGCAGGCAGCGCGCACAGTATTGAAACAATAGCCCATGATATCGCTAGTCAAATTAATGCCAGCCGTGTTTGGACAACCCCACTTGAAGATAAAGATTGGGAACGAGAGTGGATGTCTCACTACAATCCGATTGAATGCACTAATAATTTGTGGATTGTGCCAAAATGGATGACACCCCCTAATCCGAATGCCATTAATATAATGATGGATCCTGGTCTAGCATTTGGTACAGGATATCACGCTACCACTCGCCTTTGTTTAGATTGGTTATCTGATCAAGATGTTAGAGATAAAGTTATTATTGATTATGGCTGCGGCTCAGGAATATTAGGCATTGCCGCTTTATTATTAGGCGCAAAACAAGTTTATAGTGTTGATATTGATCCTCAAGCTGTCTTGTCAACCAACCAAAATGCTGAACGCAATGGGATTAAAGATAAACTTAATGCCTACTTACCAGAGGATTTCTCAAAAGAGCTTAATAACAATAACATTCCCGATTCGGATATCATTATTGCAAATATATTGGCTAAGCCTTTGATCGACCTGGCTCCTTATTTTGCCACTTTAAGCAAACCAAATGGTAGTATCGTGCTGTCTGGGCTAATTAAAGAGCAAGTTAACGACGTCATAAAGGCCTATGAACCTTGGTTCGATCTTAGCTCGAATCATTCATATGAAAAGTTTGAAGATGCACATTGGCATCGCCTATCAGGCAAGTATAAACTGTAGCGATAGATAGCAACATCTGCTAATATATATCAGATAGTTGGTCTAAAATTGTCTATAGCCTCAATGGGCACTTAATGCTGTTAAGTCTTTCAAATATAATCTTTAAAGCTTTGGTAAACTTCAACAATTAAACATAAATCAATATTACAATTCCAATTATTACGGATGTTACATTAACCGACTTTACTATTAGCAACTTTGTAGTTTGTTGATTATATTTTTATTAGAGCCCCTTAAATTTTTATGAATGACTTTATTTTCATCCAATGCCCCAATTGTCAAACAGAATATCAAGTCAGCCTCGATGTGGTTTCTGCTGGAAAATCTAAAGCTAAATGTGGCAACTGCCATACTTCTTTTGTTATTAAAGAGAATATGGTAAATCATTCTTTTTTGGATACTACTTATCAAAAAAATAGCCAAAACACCCCGCAAGACAATAAACAGACAACATCCCTTTCCCAAGAAAATATTGGCTTAAAACAATCTAATGATTCTCAAAATTATTTAGAGAGTTTTGCCATTAACGACACTGATAAATTCGATTTTGAAGGAGAAAACCCTTTTTCTGATGATTTTGGTGATGAATGGTCGAAGCCAATCACAGAACTTCAGACCAAAGATAAACTCTATGATTTAAGTAATGCTCATATAAATAATAAGAAGGATACTTACACGTCTTGGTCTATTAAACGTCCTCCAATAGATTTAAATGGTGCCCCTCCGTATTATGTGAGCACTAATGCAGACCTTAGCATTCCATTTGAAAATATAACTTTCAAACCTGTCTCGTCTAAAACAAATTTTGAAAAGCTAAGTAAAAGAGCAAAGGCCGCACCCTATATCACACCTTTTGTTTGGTTTATAGGCTGTTTGTTTTTGACGCTTCTTTTAATCGCTCAATACACATTCTTTAACCTAGATAATTTGGTCAAAAATCCATCACATAGGCATCATTTACAGAGCTTCTGCAATATTTTTGCATGTGCCATACCTAACGCAGATATTTCTAAAATTTCAATCACAAACCAGATATTTAAACCGAGTAGCATTAAAGCAAATGCTACTGACATTATGGCTGCCATTACTAATATGAGCAGGGAAGATCAAATATTTCCAAACATCAAAGTAAAGATTTATGGATCAAAAGGTATTATTGGTGACTTTATAGCCTTGCCAGAAGAATACTTGCTAACACCGCAACGTATTATCGGGCACTCACAGCTTAGTATTTTTATGCTAACGGTACCTATTGAAAAAAGAAACATTAGTAAAATAGAGATTACCCCTTTCTACTAACAACTGTTTCTTAGCAATTTTCTATAAAAAACTCTCTAACGACACTAATATTATCTTCCAGCTCTTAAAGGTCAGCTGACATTAAAGACAGTTAACCTTAATCAATTAATAGTATTATAATGCTTCAAGGCATTACTGCCACAAGGTATACGCTTTTGTAAAATATACTGCATGCTTACGTCGTTTTGTTCAGCACACGCTGATAATAGTTCACTAATATTAAATAATTCTATGCCTTTTTTTGTGTTTTTAATATTATATTTGCTCGGGATAATTAGAATGGATATAACTACCTCAACGCCTAGTCAAGAATCTATTGTTGAGAAGGCTATTGAAAATGGAGATTCACTTCATACTTGTCATACTTCAGCAAAAACCCCTCTACGTGACCATGTACATGTAGCAGTTACCCAGTATTTATCAGAATTAGACGACCAACTTCCTACCAGCTTATATCAAACAGTCATGCAAGAAGTCGAAAGACCCCTATTGGAGGTGGTGCTTGCAAAGACACAAGGTAATCAATCAAAATCTGCGAAAATTTTGGGGTTAAATCGTGGAACTTTGAGAAAAAAACTAGAATTATATGGACTCATGTGACGTCTAGAGTTGTCTTAAAAAATATAAATTTTTAGAAAATAGATGCTTACGTGTATGGCATACTTTTTTGTTACGTCAAGTTTAAGCCACCTTAATTTTTAGCTTAGAAAACTTTAAGCTGCAAAAATTCACAACCTTTAAGCTAAAACGTGCTAGCTAGTTGTTAGGAAAATATAAGTTTAACTTTGTTATAATATCTATTTTTTTGATTCTCCACTCTATAAATATTATTTGTTTATGCGAGTGTGTTGAACGAGTGGGAATACACCTCTAACTTTTGCGCCACTCTTAAATTCTTCTATCAGGTCGTTTAAATTACATTACCTATCCTAAATAATTGGAAACTACTATGACTACAAAGCCCTATGCTCTTATTTCAGTTTCTGACAAATCTAAAATTGATACTTTTGCTCAAGGGTTACTTGATGCTGGCTATGATTTACTTTCGACAGGAGGCACTTATCGTTTATTATCTGATAAAGGGATAGCGGTAACAGAAGTAGCTGACTACACTGAATTTCCTGAAATGATGGACGGGCGCGTAAAAACACTGCACCCTAAAATTCATGGTGGTATTTTAGGTCGCCGTGGTCAAGATGATAGCGTAATGACTGAATACGGTATACGACCTATTGACTTAGTTATTGTCAATTTATATCCTTTTGCTCAAACAGTTGCAAATCCCAATGTTACCAAAATCGATGCCATTGAAAATATTGATATTGGCGGACCCACTATGGTCCGCGCGGCCGCCAAAAACCATGAGCATGTTGCCATTGTTACTAATCCAAATGACTATGAGAAAGTGTTGAGTGAGCTCAAAGAAGCAGGGCATCTCTCACAAAAAACCCGTTATGATTTAGCCGTTAAAGCGTTTGAGCATACTGCTCACTATGACGGTATGATTGCCAACTTCCTCGGTAGCCGTCTTAAATCATTTGAACAGCCTGAAGATTTTTCTCGTACTTTTAATGTGCATATGACCAAGTCACAAGATTTACGTTATGGAGAAAACCCGCATCAAAAAGCAGCTTTTTATGTAGAAGATAGTTATTCTCGAAATAGTAACTCCCCAAATAGTAAAAATGCTATAGCCAGTATCGCAACTGCTCAACAACATCAGGGTAAACAGTTATCATATAACAATATTGCTGACACTGATGCGGCACTTGAATGTGTAAAATCATTCGAACACTCAGCTTGTGTCATTGTTAAGCATGCTAATCCATGTGGTGTAGCTATTGATGCTGATCAAACTCAAGCGTATAAAATAGCCTTTAGTACTGATCCTGAATCTTCATTTGGCGGTATCATCGCCTTTAACCGGCCGTTAACACCTCAAACTGCACAAGCTATTATAGATACTCAGTTTGCTGAAGTTATTATCGCACCCAGTATAGAAGAAGGTGTTCTAGATATTACCGCTAAAAAGAAAAATGTACGTGTATTAACTTGTGGTAATTTACCTAGCCCGCTACAGCGTCAACCCCAGCTTGACTATAAACGTGTAACCGGGGGCTTACTTGTTCAAAATCAAGATCTTGATCTGATAACTGAAAGTGAGCTTACAATAGTAACGGATCTTAAGCCAACCGCTGAGCAAATTGAAGACTTATTATTTACTTGGACCGTCGCCAAATACGTTAAGTCTAATGCTATTGTATATGGTAAAGAAAAACGCACAATAGGTATTGGCGCCGGACAAATGAGCCGAGTTAATTCAGCTCGCATCGCAGCGATTAAGGCAGAGCATGCTAATCTTACTACTCAAGGGGCGGTCATGGCATCAGATGCATTCTTCCCATTTAGAGATGGTATCGATAATGCAGCAGGTGTCGGAATAAAAGCCATTATTCAACCAGGAGGCTCGATTCGAGATGATGAAACTATTGCGGCCGCTAATGAGCATGGCATCGCCATGGTATTTACAGGTATGCGTCATTTCCGTCATTAAAAGTAAATAACTTTTATGCATATTCTTTATCTTTTATGCACATTCTTTACATTGGACTAAAAAGAAGCCGTCAATATTGACGGCTTCTTTTGTTACCCATTATATAACGGGACTTTACAGGCATAAACGTTCACAGATATTCAAACCTATTATGTTTTATATTCCTGCAATCTCATTAATAACACTTTGATTTTTAACCACCTTAGTCGCCGTTTCTAAGTAATCCAAATAGTCAGAAAACTCCTCAAGTCCACGACTTTGCTTCTCATTACCAGCTACCATCATACGCTCAGCCGTAGAGACTTGGTCCGCTGTTTTTTGATTAATAACATCCATTACTAATACAGTTGCGCCCATATCAGTGGCCTGCGAGGTAGCAAGTAATTTACCTGGTGTGGTATTTTGACTAAACACAACTGCTTTTTCAATAGAAGTTAGTTGAGGGGTTTGCCGACTGACTTCTCCTAAAGATTCAAAGCTAATATCGACCGCATCTAAGCCGCCATTATTCACTTTTAATGCAATATCTTTAGCTTTAGCTAGAGCTAACTCTGTAGCCTTCTCCTTCACTAAAATCTGTTCGATATCTGCAGCAGCTTGTTCAAGTGTTAATGGTTTAATGGGACGATAATTAGTAGGCTGTACCCATACTATCTGATTATTTACTGAAATGCTGGTGCTTACTGACTCGTCATGTAATGCGTACTCATCAAAAGCCGCCTCAATTACCGCAGGTTGATTCAGTACGGTTGTATTGCTAAGCTCGGTATAATCTTTCAGTGTTTTTACTTGCAACTCTTCTTGTTGTGCAATATCTTCGATACTAACACCGTCTGTTGCCATCTCATTAATTCGAGTAATCTTATCGGCTATGAACGATTCTCTCTTTCGATTTTCCGCTCGAGTAACTAATTCTTCCCGCATACTATCTAGCGAGGGTATGTCATTACCTTCAATATTAGTAACTTGAAAAATCTGGTAGCCAAAGCTAGTTTTTACAGGATCAGAGATTTCCCCTTTTTTTAGGTCTTTTATTGCCAAAGCAACTTTTTCGCCATCTTCTCCAAATGCCTCAGGGTTAAATGTACCAATATCTCCACCCTTTTTTCGGCTAATAGGATCTTCAGAGAACTCTTTAGCAAGCACAGAGAACTTCTCACCATTCTTTATACGTTTTTGTATTTTTTCAATTGTACTGGTCGCATTGTCTCCAGTTAACAATATTTGACTTAATTGTTGAGTATACTGATCGCCATAAGATGTTTTAAAAAGATTATATTGAGCTTGAATATCCTCTTCCGTAACTGGCTCTAAAGCTGTTTTCGCGGGATCTAAAACCACATATGATAAATCAACCATTTTCAAACTATTTTGTTCATTAGCATGTTCTTTGTAGTAAGCTTCAATCTCATTGTTGTCAACTGAAACCTGTTTCTCGAAATTTTTCCATGGCAATCTATGCACCCAAACGGATCGGGTTTTTAGATGTAAAGCTAAAAAATTATCGACCTGTGAGTTTGGATAAAGGGCAGTTTGGACAATACCTGAAAACAATTGTCTTACATTCAGCTGTTGTCTATAGTCCTCGAATAATTGATCTTTGGTAATACCTGCTTGCTTTAATGCATAGGCAAATCGCTCATTAGAAAATTGGCCATTTTCATCTAAAAACTGCGGATCTTGTATCAGCATATCGTTGATTATTTCATCCGATAAATGCATGCCCAGTTTTTCTGAATGCTGACGTAATAATGCTCTGTTAATCAAGCCTTTTAAAACCTCTTCATTCAGCTGAGCATTATTGATATAGCTTGCGTCAATACCTGAAGCTGCAAGCTCACTTCGTTTATTATTGATAGCTTCTTGATACTCAGCGCGTGTAATGACTTGATCACCCACTTTGGCCACATCATTTGCGCTTGATCCGCCACTAAAATAGCTTTCAAGCCCAAGTATGACTAAAGGCGACAAACAAATTATAAGAAGAATTCTACCTGGCCAGCTTTTTAAAAAATCTCGAATGGAATCCATAGCAATCATCAATTAATAAGTTAAAATTAAAGTATCGCAATATCATACGTGAAAATAGTCTAGCACACAAAAAAAACGCACCCCTAGGTGCGTTATTATTTACATTTAAACGTATTTGAGTAAGCAAAAAATATTTGCTTAGTTTAAACGATCTTTAAGACCTTTGCCTGCTTTAAAATGAGGTACACGGCTTGCTGGAATTTGTAGTTCTTCACCAGTTTTAGGATTACGACCGGTGCGGGCTTTGCGATCTTTAACGCTAAAAGTACCAAAACCAACCAACGAAATTGATTCATTATTTTCTAAAGCTTCGCCTACACTTTCCATCATGGCATTCAATGCCTCTGACGCTTGGGTTTTATTAAGACCACTTTTTTCAGCGATGCTATCAACCAATTCTGATTTGTTCATAAGGTATTCCTTCAAAATGAATGTAATTCAACGTAAATTTTATAGCTTAACAAAAAAATAAGCAACAACTTAACCCAGAAAAATGACGTAATGATGACAAAACGTAAACTTTTCAAATAGAGTAATTTCTAATACATTAAGCGGTAAATGCAGTTATAGCAAGGGGCACAGCTTTGTGCAAGTAATTTTACACAATATTTCTAAAATTAGTACTTTTTAAGCTATTTAACGGTCTATTTCAAGAAAATTTACGCTATTTTAAGAAAGTTAAGGCTTTATCATATCAGCTATTAATTTTTTAGTAAGTAACACTTGTGACACTTTGGTCACAAACGATAGCAATTTTAATAATAGATAATTTAATTATGGAAAAAATTTAAAAAAACTTAGGGCATATAAATGAATTGCAGTTATCCAAGTTGAAAACACGAATTTTTTACGTTATATATTAAAATGGACTCCGCACATAATGCGATCAAGATTATTAAATCAACAAGCTGACATTAGTCATGGTTTAAATGAGCTATGGTGCGACCTTTCAATATGATATGATTCCCATCATCAAAAATTTATAATAATTTATAAGATAGATATTCAATAATAATGCGATATAAATTACATACCTCATTTTAGCACTATATTATCGTTAATTATCTTAGCTTTTAACTAGAGTCTTAAATCTATAATAGGTTCAATATGAGTCAACACTCCATCTCTAACTCTCTACTGAATGTAGCTCTTGTACTTGCAGAGTCAGCAATTACAATAGTTTTGAGAGTTGATCCAAAACTTCGCCAAGCTATGTATCCATTAGCAAAAAAAAATACAGTTGTGTCTATAAGAAGTTACCTACCGCATGTGCAGTTTTATGCGACATTTACGGCTCGAGGCATCTTGTTAGATAGCACTATTTCTAAAGAAAACGCTGAAGCTGATGTGGTTATTAATGCTTTTAGTCATCAGTTAATAAGCTCACTATTTAGTAACGATGTTAAGCAAGTTCACAAGCTAACTATGCGCGGTAATACCGAAACAGTTACTCAATTACGTCAGTTCCTAACTCAACTAGGCTTTGCTAGTCTCTTGAAAGGCGTTATTGAAACTGTCAAGGGTAATAAAAATAGTAAAGGTAAAGAGCCAAACGTCGAACAGAGAAAGGAGGCTGACTATAAAGCTAAAGTACAGGAACAACAATTACAGATTACTACATTATCCGTACGCAACCGTGAGCTTGAAGTTAGCATAAAAGAAGAACAAAGCAAATTAAAAACCACTCTAATAGCTTTAGTAGTAGCTTCCATCGTTGCCTTAGTATCCCTTATAGGATGGTTGTTTATGTAACGTTAGCCATGTTTGACGTTCGTTTATAAATAACATATATGGGTATGACCGTTTTCTATATCACTTATTTCTATATCACTTACCTAATCAATTAATAACTATTATACATTCATTTTTGTTTGTGTTGGTGTAAGCCCACTTACCGTAAATAAGACCTACTGTATGGCTACTCTCTTAAATAAACTCTCTTAAATAAAGCCTGCTTTATTAGAAATAATCTAGCTATTGGATGCAGGATAATACATTAAAACCCTTCAAAACTACTCTCACCTTCTTTTACTAACCTAAAACAAAACATAACTAATAATACAATAATTAATCTTGACTATTTTACTCGGGATTAACTATAATAAGTTACATACAAACTTATAGCAATCTTATAGCAATATCAGTGGAGATAAATTATGCGTTTAACGACTAGAGGAAGATATGCTGTTACAGCCCTACTTGACTTAGCAATTCAAGACGGTAATTCCTCTGAAGCTGTCTCATTATCGGATATTGCTAAACGGCAATCCATTTCAATCTCTTATCTCGAGCAATTATTCTCAAAGCTAAGAAAAGCAGGATTGGTAACAAGTACACGCGGAGCCTCAGGAGGCTATCATTTAGCTAAGCCATTAACTGATATTAATGTCATGGCTATTATCTCTGCGGTAGATGAATCCGTGAACTCCATGCAATGTGAAGGCAAAGGAAACTGTCAAGGCGGAGCAATGTGCCTAACGCATGATTTATGGTGTGCTTTGTCAAAACATATTGAGCAGTACTTGCAAAATATATCTTTAGCCCAATTATTACAGATGGAAAATGTTCCAGATGTATCACATCGTCAACAATTACTATCTGAAACAGTATCCGATAGACTTAATTCAAAAATAATTTTCTCAGCCAGTGAGGTTCACCCAGCATGAGCAATCAAGATCGCCCTATTTATTTAGACTATGCTTCAACCACCCCTGTCGACCCTCAGGTAGCTAAGAAGATGTCTGAGTACATGACATTTGACGGTATGTTTGGTAACCCAGCTTCTCGTTCACATGGCTATGGGTGGCAAGCCGAAGAAGCTGTCGAAATTGCACGTCAGAAAATTGCTGATTTAGTTCGAGCTGATCCTCGCGAGATTGTGTTTACTTCTGGTGCTACTGAATCTGATAACCTTGCTATAAAAGGAGCTGCGCATTTCTACGAGAGTCGTGGTAAACATATCATAACCAGTAAAATTGAACATAAAGCAGTACTCGATCCTTGTCGTCAATTAGAGCAAGAAGGGTTTGAAATTACTTATCTCGAGCCAGAGCCTAGTACTGGTCTTATTAAGCCCGATCAAGTTAAAGAGGCATTGCGTGAAGATACTATCTTAGTATCGTTAATGATGGTCAATAATGAGCTTGGCACCCTGACAGATATTAAAACGATTGGCGAAATCACTCGTGAAGCGGGGGTTGTTTTTCATGTTGATGGTGCTCAAGCCGCTGGTAAGATTAATATTAACTTAGAAGAACTTAAAGTAGATTTAATGAGTTTTTCCGCCCATAAAATATATGGTCCTAAAGGTATTGGTGCGTTATTTGTACGCCGTAAGCCACGTATCCGATTACGGGCTGAACAACATGGTGGTGGTCATGAACGTGGTATGCGTTCTGGAACGCTTGCAACCCATCAAATTGTTGGTATGGGAGAGGCTTTTGCTATTGCAGCCGAGCGTTTACAACAAGATCATGAGCACGCAAAAAAACTACGTCAAAAACTTTGGGATGGCATTCAGGATATTGAAGAAATTTATCTAAATGGCAGTGCTGAAAACAGTATTCCTAACATTGTTAATATTAGCTTTAACTTTGTTGAAGGTGAATCGCTAATGATGTCACTTAAAGACATGGCGGTATCTTCAGGGTCTGCATGTACATCAGCAACACTTGAACCCTCTTACGTATTACGTGCCATTGGACGCCCAGATGAACTTGCGCATAGCTCCATTCGCTTCAGCTTTGGACGCTATACGACAGAAGAAGATATTGATGTTATCTTAGTGCAAATCCATGAAGCCGTTGATAAATTAAGAGATTTGTCCCCACTTTGGGACATGTATAAAGATGGTGTAGATTTAAATTCAGTGGAATGGGCTGAACACTAAATTAAGCCAAACGAACACAGATGCGTCATGAATGAAGGTAACTCTTAACTAGGTTTATCCATAGTGCCGTTATCACGATCAATCATGATTTAATGAGTAACTTAAATATCTAGGTTAGAACCCAGGAGAATAAAAATGGCTTATAGTAACAAAGTAATTGACCACTATGAAAACCCACGTAATGTTGGCAATCTTGACAAAGATGCTGCTAATGTCGGCACGGGCATGGTTGGTGCTCCAGCTTGCGGTGACGTTATGCGTTTACAAATTCAGGTTGGGGATGATGGTATCATTGAAGATGCCAGATTTAAAACCTATGGCTGTGGCTCTGCTATTGCTTCAAGCTCACTGGTAACGGAATGGTTAAAAGGTAAAACTTTAGATCAAGCCTCTGAGATTAAAAATAAGCACATTGCAGAAGAGCTGGCACTACCTCCAGTTAAAGTACATTGCTCTGTACTGGCTGAAGATGCTATTAAAGCGGCGATTAATGACTACCGTATTAAATCTGAATCGACGACTGCCTAACTAAAGCTGGTTAAAAGGTACTATTTAGAAAGATATTATTTCCAATAAGTATTAGGGTTCTTTAGCTTTGCTAACGTCTCATTACGTATTCTTAAATGGAACTTTCAAGGTTCACATTTAAATTACTAAGTCTAAAATATTTAGTAAATTAGCATAATTGACTGATATATTAACAATAGGAAAGTCTTGATGATTGAATTGACCGAACGTGCTGCAAAACACGTTACAGATTATCTTAGCAACCGTGGTCACGGTGAAGGAATCCGAGTTGGCATCCGTACTGCAGGGTGTTCAGGGCTTGCCTATGTATTAGAATTTGTCGATGAGCCTGATGAGAGTGATAAAAAGTTTAATAGTAATGGTGTCAATATTTTCGTAGACCCAAAGAGTATGGTGTATCTTGATGGCTTACTAATGGATTATGTTAGCGAAGGATTGAATGAAGGCTTCAAATTTACGAATCCGAACCAAAAAGGCGAATGTGGCTGCGGTGAATCATTTACTGTTTAACTTTTATAAACTCATAATTTAGTTGCCACTCTACCGCTTAATATTTATATTATTCATTATAAAAAACCAAATCTGACGACTAAGCCTTGTCAGTTTTGGTTTTACAATAACAATAATCTTAATATAAGCTAACTTGCCAAGCTTATGGTATCCAACCTATTTTCATTGAATAAATAGCTGTTTAGACTTAATATAGCTTCAATATTTCAAGTGAATCGCAGTAGTAAACTAGCTTATAAGCAATCTAACGTATAAAACTGTAATGATGTAGTATCCATTAATTCATTCTGTAATTGATCCACAGTTATTTAATATCAGTTACTTAATATCAGTTACTTATTATCTATCAGTTATTCACTAATATTTCATGTTATGATAATGCATTAAACCACCTAACAGCACCCCTTGCCTATGACTAACACTGAACCTACCTTTGCTAATTTTTTTGAATTGTTTGATCAACCTATCAGTTTTAAGATTGATTCTGCAAAATTAAATACTCGTTTAAGACAATTACAAAGGCAGTTTCATCCTGATAAGTCAGATGAGTCTCTACCGCCAAACTCGCAGAAAAACTCTGCTCTTATTAACCATGCTTACAATATTCTTGTTCATCCTGATAGTCGTGCCAATTATTTATTAGAGCTTTCTGGTCAAGAGATGGATATGAATGCTTCAATTTCTGATTTAGGCTTTCTGGATGATGCTATGGATATGCGCATAAACTTAGATAATGCGGCCCATTCCTCTAATTTGTCTGCTATTAAATCACTGCAAGTTAATCTTGATGAACGGTTACATAAACAATCAACACGTTTTGAAGCTGCTTATCAAAGCAAGGATTGGCCCGTAGCTATCGATGCCACACAGAAGCTAAGGTTTCTCGTTAAACTTAAAAAAGATATGGATATCGCCATCGATGATTTACATCTGCAATCTGACAATGATGACGACATATATTTATAAGCAAACATTCCGTACTTTTCTGTGTTGTAGATTGTATAATTAAATAAAACCATTTAAATCTTTCTTACATTGAGTGTGTCATGTCCCTATTACAAATTGCAGAACCAAACCAAAGCACAAAACCCCATGAGCATACGTATGCCTTAGGTATAGACTTAGGTACAACACGCTCCATGGTTGCAGTTGTTCGTTCAGGGAGACCTGCTTTGATTGAAGCTGATGAGAGCGGAGATACTTTATTACCCTCTGTAGTCTATTACGGTAATAAAGCAAGCTCAACACCCATTGTTGGTAAACGAGCCTTATCATTTTTTGAATCAGACCCGGTCAATACGATTATTTCAGCAAAGCGTTTCATGGGGAGGAGCATACAGGATATTAAATTTTCACACCCATATGAACTAAAAACTAGCACAACCAGCCAAGATGCGATGCCCTCGTTCGTAACCGCCCGTGGAGACACTTCTCCAGTCCAAGTGTCTGCTGATATTTTACTTACTCTAAAGCAGCGCGCTATTGCCGCTTTGCCAGATGACAGTATTAAGGGTGCCGTTATAACCGTACCTGCTTATTTTGATGAAGCACAACGTCAAGCTACAAAAGATGCAGCACAATTAGCAGGTCTTAATGTATTACGCTTACTTAATGAGCCTACCGCTGCTGCCGTGGCTTATGGATTAGATAAACAGACTGAAAACAAATCGAACAATATTGTATCAACCAAAGAACAGTTATACCTCATTTATGATTTAGGCGGTGGGACTTTTGATGTCTCACTTTTGAGGATGAATGAGGGTGTCTTTGAGGTTTTAGCAACAGGTGGTAATAGTGCATTGGGTGGGGATGATATTGACCGCCTTATTATGGGATGGTTATTAAAGCAAGTCCATCTTACATCCAAAGACGTTACCGCCCAACAAAAAACGCAAATCGCTCGCCAAGCAGAAACCTTCAAACAAGCACTGAGCCTTGACAATAGCGTAGATATTTCAATAGATATCTCGGATAAGAGCTTCAAAGGTCAGCTTAATAACGAAACATTAACTAAAATTATTAACCCTATTATTAAACGCACTTTGTCAGCATGTGAACAGGTAATGCGTGATGCCAATGTGACTATATCTGATCTCAACGAGATTATCATGGTGGGTGGTTCTACTCGTATGCCCGTCATTCAAGATGCTGTAAAACAGTATTTCAATAAGCAGCCTTTAGCCCATCTCAATCCTGATGAAGTCGTTGCTTTAGGAGCAGCTCAAGTCGCTGAACAACTTATAAAAAAAGACAAATCTGATAATGTCTTACTATTGGATGTCACGCCTTTATCTTTAGGATTAGAGACGATGGGCGGTTTGGTAGAGGTACTTATTCCACGTAATACACCCATCCCGGTTGCAAAGCGCCAAACCTTTACCACTTATCAAGATGGGCAGACGGGTATGGTAATTCATGTTGTTCAAGGTGAACGAGATACCGTTGAAAATTGCCGTTCATTAGGTCAATTTGAGCTTTACGGTATTCCGCCTATGAAAGCTGGACTTGCCCGTATTGAGGTTACTTTTGATATTGATGCGAATGGTCAACTTTCTGTAAGTGCTCTAGAAACAACTACCGGAGTAAAAAGTGACATTATAATCACTCCCTCTTATGGTTTAAGTGATGAGCAACAAGAACAGCTCTTACGGGCAGGCTTTGAAAATGCAGAACACGATAAGCAAGCTCGAAGTTTAATCGAAACAAAAGTAGAAGCAGAACGTGAGATATTAGCCTTACACTCTGCTTTACTAGAGTTTAAAGACTTGATTTCCCATGATAATCTACAAAAACTCGAATACGCTATGGTGCAACTGCAAGAGTCATTGGATAAAGTTGAGTCTTCTAAGGCTTCGGACTTACTACAAATCAAATCAGAAATTGAGTCGAAGCAAGCTATGCTAAAACCACTAAGTGATGCTTTTGCAGCTCGCATTATGAACCAAAGTGTCAAGCAGTCGCTAGCAGGTACTCGTACCGAGGATTGGTCTAAATAGACTTATGATAAGCCATCTATATTCTCCTAAGTATTATACGTGTAGCTTATTAAATTTATTTGCAATGAAACTGGAAAACTGTATGCCAAAGATCACATTACTCCCTCATCATGAAATTTGCCCAGAAGGTGCAGAGGTTGAACTTGAAAGTGGCGACAACCTTTGTAAGGGCTTATTAAACAAAGGCTTTAAAATTGAGCACGCCTGTGAAATGTCGAAGGCGTGTACCACTTGTCACGTCATTGTTCGTAGAGGGTTCAATAGCCTTGAAGAAATGGATGATATTGAAGCAGACTTATTAGATAGAGCATGGGGGTTAGAACCTGATTCACGCTTATCCTGTCAGGTGCAAGTTGATGATACGGATTTAGTGGTGGAAATTCCAAAATACACGCTTAATCATGCTAAAGAAAATCATTAAACCAATCTACTATCACACATTACCGAAGCCTTTAAAAAAGCACCCAACTGGGTGCTTTCTTTTATTAATAAACCACTTAAATTATCAAACACTTGAATATCAGCAATAAAGCAATTAAACATGGATATCTTATGATTTAATGTCCATTAGTCAATTTCTATTTTACTGCATTTTCCAATCAAAAGGCATTTGGTTGTGACCACGCAATGCCATCATCAAGGTTTGTTGCATAGCAAGATATACCTCCTCAGTATACGGCACTGCTGGTGTACCCCAAACAGGATTAGGCCAAGCTAAGTCATTACTATAACGAACAATATGATGGAAATGTAACTGAGGTACTTGGTTGCCCAATGCAGCGACATTCATTTTATCAGCATTAAAAGTCTTTGCCATCTGGCTAGAAAGCCAACTAGACTCACGTAAAAATTGTGCCTGATCTGCTGCAGATAACTCATAAATTTCTTGTACACCAGCAACTCTAGGCACTAAAATCAACCAAGGAAACTGACAGTCGTTAATGAGACGGCAAGTTGATAAAGGAAAGTCACCCACTAAAAAAGAGTCTTTTGCAAGTTTTGGATGAAGTTGAAACATATTGGCTCTCTTATTTTTTTAATCATTCAGCAAACCATCATTTTATCAGGTATTGCATTTATATTATAGATGCTTAGCAATGTTTAGTTATGTATACTTAGTTATGCAAACGAATATGAAGGTAATACTAAATAGCTAACTATTTAAAATAGCTTATCTTACCCATAAAAAAAAGCCTTGATTTCTCAAGGCTGTCTAAAAAATTCATGAAACACTGTATCAGTCAAAGGAGCAAGTTATTATTATAATTATCTAATTTTTATTGTTATTATTATTTTATAATTATTATTTGATTCTCCTAAAAAATCTTAACTTAGTTTGAATTTGCATCTTTTTATTATAATTACCATAATAATTAAATTAAAGATTTTACATTTCCATTGCATCATCTACTTCATCATCAAACCAGTCAGGCAGTTGTAAATCTTCAAGTTCCACTGCTAAAGAAATATTTAAAAGTCGATTTTTCATTGTACTTTTCCCGTCTAGTCTTTTCTAGCTACTGTTGTTTACATCGTTTTAATTCAATCCCTTTTATTTAGTGTTTACAACAATACAGACACCATATGACAAATTAATGAACTCGTAGTGACAATTTGATTACGGCTCATATCACTAATCTAGAGCTACTTAAAGCTACTGTAGTCTGAATTAATTTTAACCTAAAAGCCAAACCAACTAGACTATATTTAGTTATGTCCGTATTCAGATTATGGTAAAACAGTCATATGCTAGTTAATCAGACTAGCCTATTTTATTCCCTGCATTTGCATCTTTTTTTACATGCTTAGCAAAATGGTTTAATAGCTCTTGCACTGCCACCACCCGCTTTTGTGGGTTATCCAACTTTTCGGAATTGGTATAGCGAATACCGGAGGCACCATTCATACGATATCGATTACCATCGGACTGTATAAGTTGTATGATTGCTATAGCATCGACTGGAGTATCTGGTGCAAATTCGAGTGTCACACTACTCGAAGTAGCATCTATTTTATGAATAGCCAAAAGGTCTGCTTGTAATCTCAGTTGATGGATAGCAAATAGTTGCTTAGTTTGATCTGGCAGACCACCAAAACGATCAATCATTTCGGTGCGAATGTCTATAAGAACCTCTTTATCATCAGCATTACTAATACGTTTGTAAAATAATAAACGTTGCGGCACATCGTTTACGTAATCCTCTGGTATCAAAGCCGAGCAATGCAGGTTAATTTCACTAGTTAGTGACAAAGGCGAATTCAAATCAGGCTCTTTACCAAGCTTTATGGCCTTTGTGGCCCTATCCAGCATGTCCATATACAGACTAAAGCCAATGGACTGCATATTACCGCTCTGCTGCTTCCCTAATATCTCTCCTGCCCCACGAATCTCTAAATCTTCACTAGCTAGCATGAAACCAGCACCCAACGTGTTAGCACGCTCAATAGCAGTCAGGCGCTTTTTAGCATCGCCTTTTAATCCTTTAATAGTAGGCACTAACAAATAACAATAAGCTTGGTGATGACTGCGCCCAACTCGTCCACGCAATTGATGCAATTGCGCCAGACCGAATTTATCAGCACGCTCAATAATGATGGTATTGGCATTAGGAATGTCAATACCGGTTTCAATAATGGTGGTACATACCAACACGTTAAAACTTTTGTGATAAAACTGACGCATCACTTGTTCAAGTCCACGTTCATTCATCTGACCATGTGCCACCCCTACTCGTGCTTCAGGAACAAGATCTCGAATATTTTCAGCCATCCGCTCAATACTGGCAACATCATTATGTAAAATAAACACTTGTCCACCACGCAATAGCTCACGTAGAATCGCCTCTTTCATAACTTGATCTGTTTTTTGCATCACAAACGTTTTAATAGCGAGTCGCCGCGCTGGCGGTGTAGCAATGATAGACATATCACGCATGCCAGTAAGCGCCATATTAAGCGTACGAGGAATTGGGGTTGCCGTCATCGAGAGGCTATCAATATCACTCTGCATCGCTTTGATACGTTCTTTATGACGTACCCCAAAGCGATGCTCTTCATCCACAATCATCAAACCTAAGTTAGCAAATTTGACATCTTTTTGTAGCAGCTTATGCGTGCCAATAACTATATCCACCTTGCCATTTTGCAAATCATCTAAGACTTTTTGCTGATATTTTTTGCCACCAAACCTTGAGAGTGACTCAATACGAATCGGCCAATCAGCAAAGCGATCTTGAAAGTTGTCTTCGTGCTGCCCTGCTAGCAAGGTCGTTGGCACCAACACCGCTACTTGATAACCGCTATTAACCGCTATAAAAGCAGCGCGCATAGCGACTTCTGTTTTACCAAAGCCAACATCACCACAAATGAGCCTATCCATAGGTTTATTTTGTTTCATATCATGAATAACGGCGTCAATAGCATTCGCTTGATCAGGTGTTTCTTCAAAAGCGAACTGACTGGCAAACAGCTCATACTGGGCAGCATCTACTTTAAAATGGATACCCTCTTTGGCAGCTCGGCGTGCCTGAATATTTAACAGTTCGGCAGCCACATCATGAATTTGTAGTAATGCTTTTTGTTTGGCTTTATCCCATTTACCACTGCCAATTTTATGTAATGGCGCTAGCGCTGGGTCGCCACCACTGTATCGACTAATCAGCTGTAAATTGGCCACGGGTACATAAATACTCGCACCTTCTGCATATTTAAGATGAATGAATTCCTGCTCTCCCTCACCCACATCAAGGGTTAGTAATCCATGGTACCGTCCTATACCTTGATCTATATGTACAACAGGACTACCTTCTGTCAATTCAGTCACACTTTTAATCAAAAACTCTTCAGATACATCACTTTGGCGGCGGCGCCGAGTTTGTAACACTTGCCGGCCAAATAGCTGGGTTTCACTAACGATAGAGAAATGCCCGATAATTATCGAACCCCGTTCAATTGGAGCAACAGTCAAGCCCACAGTTGGCTTAGTTGTTATACTATCTGTCGAGCTTACCGGTCTAGGATTCTGATATAGCTCACTGTTTAAAAATTGTGTTAAGTTGTCAAAAGTTTGTACATTTAGTTTATTTTTAAATAATTCTAATATAATTTCACGGCGACCAGCTGTCTCAGCAACGACTAAAATAGCCCGGTTGTTATTGCTTACCTTATCGCTAAAGTTATATAGCTCTTTGTCTGTTTGCCAACTCCCATTAGCATATTTAAGCAATTCGGCTAGTGGCTCAGCCTTCTGATGGCTCACAGTAAGCTCAGGTGGCGATAGCGTTGGCAGTGCTATTCGACCTGCTTTACTCGATTCATTTCCAGCGTCAATGCTATCATCAAGTTCATGACCCGTTAATATAACGCGGGGGTAGTTATTAAGCTTTTCATTTAACGAATTGCTTGGCAAATACAGAAGTGTCGGTTCCAAAATGGGTTTATCAATGTCATGACGTCGTTCTTCATAACGTCTTTGAATTTGTGACCAATAGTCTGCTTGCGACTCGGTTATACTTTCGTCAATAATAAAAAGAGAGTCTTGTGGAAAATATGAGAATAGATGGCCTGTTGAAGTCCAGTCATCTATATTAAAAAACAACGGTTGATAATATTCAATACCGCTACTGGCAATACCTGCCATAACATCTTTATGTAGCTCAAATTTACGGCTGCTTGCCGTCGGGAACATGGAGGCGAAATTAGTGCGGAACGTCTCTTTACCTTCGTCAAGCGGAAACTCTTTAGCAGGTAAGATTTGAAACTCAGTAATAGGTTTTGAAACATCAGGCAGCTTATGCAATAAAGATAGCGACTCAATAGAAATATCATTTGTTGATTTACCGCTGACCAGTTCATCTAAAGTTTGACTAGACAACGTACGCTGAGTTTGTGGATTAAAAAAACGAATGGACTCAATTTCATCATCAAATAAATCTAAGCGTAAAGGAAACGGCTGACCCATTGCAAAAATATCTATCACACTACCTCGAATCGCAAATTCGCCAGGTTCAAATACATTATCAACAGCACGATAACCCGCAGCAGCCAATTGTGTCCTTTGCGACTCAATATCAAAAGTATCTCCCACACTCAAATCAAAATGCTGACCAATCAGCCAACTTGGCGGCGCTACCCGTTGCATAAGGGTATGGATACTAATTAGTAAGATGCCACTTTTAGGCATCTCTGTTAACAAATTTATTCTTTCACTAACGATATCTTGATGCGGCGATAACTCGTCATAAGTTAAGGTTTCCCAATCTGGAAAAACATAGGCATCCACCCCGCAAAATGCGAGCTCAGTTTCAATTTGATTCAGCTGATTTTGATTTTTGGTAACCACCACCTTTAGCCGATTTTGAACATCCGCTATAGGACAGTCAGTCAAGCTAGCTAACCATAAACTGCCCGTTGCTCCATAAGCTTGCGATAACCAGCGCCGCTGCGACTCTGGAATGGGAAACAAATTATGATTAATAGGATCAAAAATATCACTAAGCGAAGAGGCAGATAATATAGACATAAAAACGCGGGATAATCCTTTAGGTGTCAAAAATTTTAGCGTCAGCTTTTCAAAAATAGACTTAAGCTAGGACACTACTATTAGGTTCTCGGTATTAATAGGTAAGTAACAGGTAAGTGAAAGGTAATAAATAGGTAAGTGATAGCATTGATTATAATCATTCAAATTATAACCTAAACTTATCAAGACTCTATTATACGAGTAATTCTTAAGAGTACCAGTAAATCCAAATATTGATTAGCTATACTCTTAGGATGTATTAGGGTCTGTTGAACATCCAAAATCAGGACTTCTGATCGGTAAAAAACACCTATAAATTGAGCATAATTTAAAACAAATAATCATGAGTCAGTATAGCCTATTCATAACTATACCGGTCTTTGAAAAACTGGTCTTTGAAACGCATACGACTTAAATAATTAAAGTAAAGGCTTTTCGCTTGCAATCATGCCGTTATTATCTGCATAAATATACATTCCAGAATGTAATGTGAAGCCGCCAAAACTAATTTCGATATCCGTTTGCCCTTCCCCTCTGCGCGTTGATTTACGAGGAATACATCCCAAAGCCCTAACCCCTATGTCCATTTGTGCCAAATCATCAACATCTCGCACACAGCCATAAACCACCACACCAGCCCATCCATTTTTAATGGCAGATAAGGCAATCATATCGCCTAATAAGGCACAGCGCATGGAGCCACCACCGTCAACGACCAGTACTTTGCCTTTGCCATTCGCATCTATACCGTTGCTATTCAGAAGCTCTTTCACTCGGCTATTATCTTCAAAACATTTAACGGTCACAACTTCACCACAAAATTTATCCTTACCGCCAAAGCTATAAAATGCCTTACCGTCAATATTTGACAAGCAGACTTGGCTTTCAGGATTGGCATCTAATAAATCACAGGTAACAAAGTTAGTTTTCGTCATGTCGGTCATAGTCATTCCCTTTTAAATGATTTAGATCTTCTCTTTTACTTAGTTGGCCAAAAATTAGTTGGCCAAAAATGCTTAATGGCATATAAAGAAACGAACAATTTGAGTTACTCTTACCTCTAGATTAAAACTATAGCTGTGTCATCGCAAGCAGTTGTCTATTGTCAAAGATCGTTACATTAGGGGTACTGCGCTTTGTATCGAGGAACTTATTCCGTTCATACAAATTTTGAGCTGTCATAACCATAGCTGCCGCAACAAACTTAGCAGAGATAGGGGTTACCCCTAGTGATTTTGGCACAATGGGGGATATAATTGTAAGCGCTTTTTGTGCTATTGCTTCTACTGGTCTTCTTTTATGTTTACCGAGCAACAATGAAGGTCTAAAAATAAGTAACTCGTCAAATCCCAGCTCAATAATGGCACTTTCAAGCTCTGCTTTCACTCTGCTATAAAAAAAACGGCTATTAATATCTGCACCTAGGGCTGAAAGCAAAAAAAACCGCTCCACACCTTTTGTGTGACATTGTTGTGCGAACTCTAAATTGTAATCAAAATCGACACGCCTAAACGCTTCCTCACTCCCAGCCAACTTTTTTGTTGTACCAAAGCAGGTAAACGCATCCGTATCCTCCCCCAAAGAAATATTACCCATCACTTGTTTTAAATTACTAAAATCTCCCAGCTGATAATATTGCATCTTTGCACACATGAGCTCTGGCGGCTTTCTAGCGATAATTATTAAACTATCATATATCAAACTAAGTTGGCGAACCAATTGTTTGCCCACTAACCCAGTTGCCCCAATTATAATGGCTTTCCGTTTCATATACCTCTCAACCTGTCATCTAGCACTACCTATAAGAGATGCTATTTAAAATAAGAGATGCTATTTAAAATAGTTGGAAACTAAACTCCAAATCATCTCTTTTTTATACAATGCTGTATCATTTTACTTCTTATTTTCATAAACAATATTTACATCGCATTAACTTTCTACTCTAAACATTTTTCGGGTAATGCTCAATCAATAATTAGATATTGAAACCATTTGATACAATACATAGTTATTGCTATAATACGCCGCTTTATAGCAATTCGTCAGTATAATCTTGTTTCTTAAAATTGGGTTTTATAGTTCGATTTTGAAATCGTTAGTTAAACTGGCTTTATATTGTCAACATAATATATTTGTTATAAATCTCCTTGCTATTGACATGGGGTCAATGGCTATTAATCCGTAAGGAGTCTTAAATGCGACATTACGAAGTGGTGCTTATCGTACACCCTGACCAAAGCGACCAAGTTGTCGGTATGGTCGAGCGATATATCAAATTGGTTCAAGACAATGGTGGTATGGTTCATCGTCTTGAAGATTGGGGCCGTCGTCAATTGGCTTACCCAATTAACAAAATCCACAAAGCACATTATGTTTTATTCAACATCGAGTGTAATGGCGAAACTCTATCTGAACTAGAAGAGTTATTCCGTTATAACGATGCCATTATCCGTAATTTAGTTGTTCGTCGTGACGAAGCAATTACTGAGCCTTCACAATTAGCTAAAAGTGCTGATGAAAAGCGTGCCCGTAAAACGCCACGCAGTGATGATGACTCTGATAGCTCTGATATTGATGAAGATGATTCTAACGACTAACACAAGCTTAATTAAGGAGAACTTCCATGGCACGTTTTTTTCGCCGTCGTAAATTTTGTCGTTTTACCGCAGAAGGTATCACGCACATCGATTATAAAGATGTTGAATTATTAAAACAGTACATCAGTGATAACGGTAAGATCGTTCCTAGCCGTATCACAGGCACATCTAATAAATACCAACGTCAACTAGCAACTGCTATTAAACAAGCACGCTTTTTGGCATTGCTTCCCTATACTGACAACCATCAGTAAGCCAAACTAGGAGTGACTCATGCAAGTTATTTTATTACAGCGTATCGTCAACCTTGGTAAGCTTGGCGAAACTGTAGATGTTAAATCAGGCTATGGCCGTAACTACCTTATTCCTCAAGGTAAAGCTTTACCTGCAACACCTGCAAACCTAGAAAAATTTGAAGCTCGTCGTGCCGAACTTGAAGCGATTGAAGCTGAAGAATTAGCCTCTGCTCAAAAGCGTGCTGAAGCACTAACAGACGTTAATGTTATTATGCGCTCTAAGTCGGGTGAAGATGGTAAACTGTTTGGTTCTATTGGTACTCGTGATATCGCTGATGCCTTAACCAAATCTGGTATCGAAGTTGATCGTTCTGAAGTTAAGTTACCTGAAGGCACACTTCGTCAAGTTGGTGAATACAATGTCGATATTCAACTACATCATGATGTATTTGCTAACATTTTAGTCACTATTTTATCCGAAGATGGTGACCTTCTGAAAGCTGCACAAGCTGAAGATGAAACCTCAGAATCTGAAGCTGAGTAATAAGATTTACTTTATATTAGCTTATTGTGCTAATTTTTAAGTAAAAAATATTATTGAGTAATGACTGTTATCGATAAACTATCGTATTAATCAAAGTATAATAATAAAGTCAGCTTCGGCTGGCTTTTTTATTGTATGGATAATTTCCAGCCCAACTTAAAAATGTAATGCATTGTAATTAAAGCAATTCTATACTTGCACATATGCTATATAAGCATATATAATACTTCGTTCTATTGGGGATGTTCTGGCTTCGACGCTGGTGATGAAACCTGATGGTGCATGCCGAGAGTATATGTCCTCTCGTAAATCTCACATATATTGTTATAATTGCAAACGACGAAAGTTACGCTCTAGCAGCCTAAACCCCTGCTTACTCAACTGCCTTTTACCCATAGTAGGTCAGTCGAGTTGAAGCGCACGCATATGGGTTCGCTTAAGTGACTGCCTTAGTTACTTAAGTTCAAACCTAAAGGATCGCCTAATCCAACCTGACTGTCGGTTCGGTGCGGGTTAAAACTATAGACAGAAACTAAGCATGTAGACCCACAGGCGTAATGCTGGCGGACGCGGGTTCAACTCCCGCCATCTCCACCAAACACTTAAAAAGCTCGTCGTATAAATACGGCGAGCTTTTTAATGTCTTTTTTTTAATATTATCTTTTATTTAAAAGGTTGGTTTAATAAGATTCTTGTATATTAACAATTGAGACTATTGTCTCTAGAGTTTTCAAAAGATGGCATTACTAACTTAGAATTAACTTGTAAACCTTACAATGAACAACTCTTTATAAATTAAATGTACCAAAATCAACTAGCTTGTCATTCTCATCGAATGAACATATTGCTTTACTATAAATATATCTATTGAACCCATTTCTTGCATAAAATTTAAAACAAACAATATTATATTTTGTATCGGGATCTGCGCTATGACGGGTAGTTCCAGCATCATAATCGAATGATAGTGGTTCTTTCAGCACCTCTCTCACTGCTAATTTACACTTATTGAAGCGAGCTCTTTCTTCTCTGTCTTTTATGATGTTAGCTGTGACATCTAAACTGCGATAAAGCTCTTTATCTAAAGCACTAGTCTTAGCTTCAACAACTGGATCTTGGTTTACCTCTGCGCTATTGACATGCTCATCAGGCTTAGCGTTATAGAATCTAGGTATGCTTGCTACTAAGATAAGTACGACTATGCATAGCCATATAAGATTCTTAGTTATTTTTTTCATAAGTCGATTGTTTTATTATTAAACATTTGATATCGCTAATTATTATAAATAGAATTTACATTATTTTTGCTGATAGATTTAAAATGATAAAATTTAAAATAAACCAGTCGCTTATCTTGATATACCAACTCTATATACTTCATTAAATTCTGAAAAAGGCCAATATAAATATAGCTGAGGTTCGTAAAGGTGCACCATTATCGCTAACTGTATTTTTATTTATTATAATTTACCGATGACACTTTAAAATACTTTGGTTATAAGCATTACTTATTGAGAAGTGTGTCATAAATAATGCTCGACTCAATATAAGTTAGGATTATTTAGTCTTCAATGTTTGACTCACTCTTTCTTTATGACATTTAGTGCGTGTAATACATATATCAAAAAAACCTAATAGTACTGATTAACTCAGGTTTCTCTTATTAAATTGCCCTAAAGATATTTTTTAAAATGAATTATCAGACATAAAAAAGCGACTCCATCAGCACATCCTCGGCACATATTATTTCTACTACCGTTGCTACCTTCCGGTCCTGGCGGGGTTCATAGAACAATATTGCGAGGCTACCAATGGAGCCACCAGCATGTATTATACACAAGCCTATTAAAATTTCAATATAATTTAGATTTTAAGATATGTCTTTAATATCTGTATGTTCTAAACTATATTTCGTTATTTAAAACAAATAAGAGCTTATTCAATATGCATATTTAACTACCAAAGCAGTGTGCTAAAAATTTTCACACTAATTAGGTTTTAATTTATCCCTAAGCTTGCTACTCTCAATACTATGAAGAAACCTTGAATACGCTTATTTATAGCGTAAAATGAAATAACTTCTAATTGACATTATTTACAAGGATTAAGAGTCATGTCTATTCTTATCAGCAAATTACTACCTAAAGTGGGTTTAATAACTCTTGCAACTTTTGTTGGGGCTTTCGTTCAAGCCGCACAGGCCGAATCTACAGGTTACAATAAAATTAGTTTTAACGCTCAAGCGAGTCAAGAGGTTGAAAATGACGAAGTAACGGCAACTTTATATAAAAAAGCTCAAGCGACAACCCCTAAGCGCCTAGCTACTGAGCTAAACACCGCTATAAATTTGGCAATTAAAACTGCTAAAAAATACCCAACAGTTATTGCCACTACTGGTGCACAGAACACCTATCCAAAATATGATAAAAATGGAAAGATAACGGGTTGGAATGGGTCGGTAAGTGTTAATCTTAAAAGTGATGACTTTCAGGCTGCCAGTAATTTAGTATCAGATTTACAGTCCGCATATGTGGTACAAAATATTCAATTTGGCGTGTCGGAGGTTAAGCAAAATAAAATTGAAAAAGAACTTATGCTCAAGGCCTCTAAAGCCTTTCAAGAGCAAGCTAATTCGATGGCAGAAGCTTGGAATGCGAGTGGATATCAAGTATTAGAAGTATCATTAAATACTAATGGTAATTATCAATATAATCCTATGCCAGTCATAGCTTCAAGCACTATGAGAAGTGAATCCATACCTTCTCAGGATTTTGCTGGAGGTAATAGCAAAGTAACGGTAATTGCTAATGGCTCAATAGAATTAATACCTTTTAAATAAGTGGCTAATTAATCGCTGTCTCGTCCTAAAATATCATCAATCTATTTTAGGATGAGACATATTCTTCCAGAGAACATTATTTATTAACTTAAAATACTGTACGAGTGTGTATTCTGATTTACAGTATGAGCATAAAACCACAAATTGACATCATTTAAGAGGCTTTCTAGTCATAGCTAACTGAGTGTTTTTCTATATATTTTCTATGTTTTAAGGAAGCAATTAGTGAATGTTTGCTAAAGTTAATATTGTTTTGCCATTTCTATACCAAGGCTGCTGAGCATAAGTTATAAATTTTTATGCTTACCAACGCTTGTAAACGTTTATTGGACTTGACGACGTTTATTTCGCATGATATTGCTATTTTGAATAATATAAAATGGCATTGTTGCAGACTTTATTACCTTACCATTATTTGTAACTATATTGACTTCTAGAAGATGGTCGCCAGGGTTAATCTTACTCGTGGGTATACTTGTAGTCTGTCCTAAACCTACCTGCCTGCCATCAACTAATACAATTACTTTATCGCCACCTACCAATGCTGGGATTATATTAACTTGAACATCGATAACCTCTACTGGTTTATGGTAAGCTCTGACTTTTTCGGGAGTGAGTATTTTTATCTTATAATTTGTAGCTTTTAGTTTATTAGACTCATTTTCAACAAATGTGTCATTAATCAAATGGTCATTGCTATCTAATCTTGTATCAGACTCATAATGAGATTGAAAATCTTGCAAACCAATCGCTGAGTTGGCAGCCTGCATTAGTTTTGATAACTCAACTTCTTGAGGGAGACTAACTCTTTCAATCTTATTTTTGTGAATACTTTTGTCAACCATGTCACGCTCATTGGTTGATAATTTATCTGTATACTTTACACTACCATCAGGATTAGTTATTTTGTATATATCTGCAAACCCCTGAGTGCTGGTTAACCCTAGCGATAGAGAAAAAATAATTGGGTAAAATAAGTTTGACTTCATAGAGTTACTCATTTAAAGGTATTTAAGGGTTATATAGAATTCACATATTAGCACTGTCAGCGATTTTGACAAATACCTACGTTCTGCACTTGGTTTCTTTGGAAACTTTTAGACTACTTTACTAGACGTTAATGTCGATCTCTACTATATTCTAATAAACCCTAGAATATCTCAAGATAAATTCAATAAAAAAACCAGCTACCGATAACGATAGCTGGTTCTAATGAATAGTACAATGCAAATTATATTTAAATTATTCGCTACATTAAGTATTTGTAGTCGGGCTTAATTTCCTAATGTCTAGCATTAGCAGCTGTAATACATATCGAACTCAACAGGGTGTACGGTCGTATTTAAACGGCGCACCTCTTCTTCTTTCAATTCAATAAACCCTTCTAACATACTCTTAGTGAATACATCACCTTTAAGTAGGAAATCATGGTCATCTTTAAGCGCTTGTAATGCCACCTCCAAGCTTTCAGCAACTGTTGGGATTGAGCCTTCTTCTTCTGGAGGCAAGTCATACAAGTTTTTATCAGCAGCATCGCCAGGGTGCATTTTATTCTGAATACCGTCAAGGCCAGCCATTAATAGTGCAGCAAACGCTAAGTAAGGGTTAGCAGTTGGATCAGGGAAGCGCGCTTCAACACGCACGCCTTTTGGAGAGTTTACGTATGGAATACGAATAGAAGCTGAACGGTTACGCGCTGAATAAGCAAGCATAATAGGCGCCTCATAATGAGGTACTAAACGCTTATAACTGTTCGTTGATGGGTTAACAATTGCATTTAGCGCGCGTGCATGTTTAATAATGCCGCCAATGAAGAAAAGAGCAGTTTCTGATAGCCCTGCATACTCATCACCTGCAAAGGTATTGACGCCATCTTTAGAAATAGACATGTGAACGTGCATACCAGAACCATTGTCGCCAACGATTGGCTTAGGCATAAAGGTTGCTGTCTTACCGAACTGATGGGCTACGTTATGCACAACATATTTAAATTGTTGCACTTCATCCGCTTTACGAACCATAGTGTTAAACGATACACCAATTTCAGATTGACATGAAGCCACTTCGTGATGATGTACTTCTACACGATCTGGGCCCATGATATCCTCTAAACGCTGACACATGACCGAACGTAAATCTTGTGAGCTATCTACTGGGGGCACTGGGAAATAACCACCTTTTACGCGTGGACGATGCGCCATATTGCCCCACTCGTATTCATTATCAGTCGACCATGCTGCTTCCTCAGCAGTGATACGGTGACGGGCGCCAGACATATCTACTGACCATTTTACATCATCAAATACGAAGAATTCTGGCTCTGGACCAAAATACGCAGTATCACCAATACCCGTTGATTTTAGGTATTCTTCAGCACGACGTGCAATTGAACGGGGGTCACGCTCATATCCTTGCATCGTGGTTGGTTCAATGATGTCACAAGTTACAACCACTGTGGTTGCATCAAAAAATGGATCGACAAATGCCGTTTCTGGATCAGGACGCAAAATCATGTCAGAGGCCTCAATACCTTTCCAGCCTGCGACTGAAGAACCGTCAAACATTTTACCATCTTCTAGTACGTCTTCATCAATGGTAGAAGCTGGATAACTGATATGCTGTTCTTTACCACGGGTATCCGTAAAACGAAAGTCCACCCATTTGGCTTGAGACTCTTTGATTAAATCAAATAATTTGTTCGACATTCTATATCTCCATTAGTTATGTCACATTGAAAGTGATTGTATTTTTATACTGTTTTAAACCTCATTTACTTTAAGATTCCTTACCAGTATTGTCATGTCACATCATGATTTTTGGGTATAAGAGGTTGACTCATAACGGCTTAGTGTAAAGCGTAATCATTTGCTATTATCTTAAACCTTATTAAGTATAGGTTACAGCGCACAAAAATCATAGTAGCAATTAAAAACACGCTATTGGCAACTGATAACGTCCACAGGCACGATGCCTTATTGTCGGCTTTTGACAGTGTAATACACCTTTATGAAATTGATATATGCAACTCATATGCCATATTAGATCTTATCGATAAAAATGATTTATCATGAAAAATACGAGGTTAAAAACGCAGTTTAAGCACAGATTCGAATGCAACATTTTTAAATAAAACCAAAATAGTGCATGGTCAAAAGGTCTATCTGCACACTTATAGTGCATGTGCATTAAATATGGGCATAGATAACCCTATATTTGCGACTAATTTTTCCAATAAAGGTAACCATTAAGTTTATATCAGAGGACAGAAAAATATATTTAGATAATATGTAACAACTATTAAAAATGATAAGATATTACCTTTTAAATTGAATCTGGTATCTCATCAGTATGGTTTTGCTATTAGATAATTACGACAGCTTTACATACAACATAGTTCAATATCTTGAAATATTAGGCGTCGAGGTTGTTGTATGCAGGAATGATGCTATCGATATTCAGGATATTATAAAGATGCAGCCACAAGGTATTGTGCTTGGCCCAGGTCCGGGGACTCCTGATGAGGCAGGCTTAACGTTAGCTTGTATATGTTATTTTACTGGAAAACTACCCATGTTCGGGGTGTGTCTTGGACACCAAGCTATAGCTCAGGCTTTCGGTGCAAGAATTGTAAGGGCTCAGCGAGTGATGCATGGACGAACATCAAGCGTGTATCATCATCAAGCTGGTGTTTTTAAAGGATTATCTAATCCCACTAATGTGACGCGCTATCATTCACTAATTATTGACAAAGCAACCTTGCCTGACGCCCTTGAAGTGACCGCTTGGACACCCTTAGCAACTTCAAACAGCCAAAAAAATGATAACGTTGTTAATGAGATAATGGCAATACGCCATAAAAAGTTTGCCATTGAGGGTGTGCAGTTTCATCCTGAATCTATTTTAAGTGAATCTGGACTGCATCTATTTAAGAATTTTTTAATAGTAAATAATTTGATATAAACAAGATTTTGTGATTTATCAGGCTACTATTAAGCTAAAATCAGCTTATGCCTATACATTATGAGCAAATACCCTTAACCATCACGCATATTCTATCAATCATCTATATTATGCAGCCAAAGACGTGCTTTAAAAAATACGCTTAAAAGAATATGCTATTTAGTTAACATAATAGATATGAGTAAAAGACCTCAATAGCGATACTGTTGATAACACGACATAAATAGCCTAACTTACCCAGCTTTGGTTCCACCACAGCCTTATTACTCCAACATTCTAGAGTTAAATATTATGATAGCCTTACCCGTATCTACAACCGTAAATATGACAGATGAACAAATACACAACCTTCTAACCACTGCACTAGAACGCATACTAAAACGTATTGACCTTACCCAAAAAGAGATGCGAGAAGTTATGTCTATCATCATGGAAGGTCGCTGTCCTGATGCCATGATGGGTGCCTTATTAGTGGGTTTGAATATGAAGAGTGAGTCCATTGATGAGATTACTGCTTCTGCCAGTGTCATGCTAGATTTTGCTAAAAAAGTTGATTTAGAGGGCTGTAGTCATCTTGTTGATATTGTCGGTACAGGCGGAGATGGCAGTAACTTATTTAATGTATCAACAGCGTCAGCTTTCGTTGCAGCAGCAGCAGGTGCCCACGTGGCTAAACATGGAAACCGCGGGGTTTCTTCTAAATCGGGTAGTTCAGATTTGCTCGACCAAGCTGGGATTAACTTAAATGTTACGACAGATCAGACCCGCCAGTGTATTGAATCACAACATATTGGTTTTCTCTTTGCGCCAAACCATCATCAAGCTATGAAACATGCCATTCCAATTCGTCGTCAACTTAAGGTGCGTACTATCTTTAATATTTTAGGGCCCCTAACTAATCCCGCTGGGGTTAAAAGCTCGGTCGTTGGTGTCTTTACTGATACATTATGCGAACCGCTTGCTTACGTCTTAAAGAATCTAGGTGCCAATCATGTGATGGTCGTAGGCTCAAAAGATGGTCTGGATGAGATTAGTCTCGCCACCAGTACCAAGGTCGCTGAACTAAAAGATGGCGAGGTCACCGTTTATGATATTTTCCCTGAAGACGCTGGTATAGATTCACAAACCTTAGTGGGTTTAAGTGTTGATTCTTCTCGCCAAAGCCTCGAACTTATTATCTCCGCTCTTTCAAGCAAAGAGGATAATGACTATGGCATTCATCCCAATAAGGTATCGAAGGCGCGTGATATGATTGCATTAAATGCAGGTGCTGCGATTTATGTGGCAGGACTAGCAAGTAACTTTGCTAATGGTGTCAATCAGGCACAAACGATCATCCAAAGTGGCGCTGCCCTAAAAAAATTAAATGATTTTGCAAAATTTACCCAGTCTTTTAACAATGCACCTACAAATAATCAGTAAGGTAATCCTTGTTAGAACAAATAATTCTTAAACCTATATTCAGTAAATCCATTAAAGACCTGAGCTAATTATGACAAACCAAGCCATTCCCTCTATCTTAAAAAAAATCGTTCTAACCAAAGAGAGGGAGGTTGCAGCGGCAAAACAAACTAAAGACCTAGCCTCGATAAAAGAAGAAGCCTTGGCACTTTATGAAAGCCAAAAAGTGCCAAGACGCGGATTTGCTATGGCTTTACGCCTAAAACAAGCTGATGGTTTAGTTGCTATCATCGCTGAAATTAAAAAAGCATCGCCATCAAAGGGGGTTATTTCTCAGAACTTTAATCCTACCAAAATTGCTAAGCAATATGAGAAAGCTGGTGCTGCTTGCTTATCTGTACTGACTGATGAACAGTACTTCCAAGGCCATTCGCAATATCTGACTGAGGTAAAACAAGCCTGCAATTTACCTGTACTATGCAAAGACTTCATGATTGATGCTTATCAGATTTATGAGTCTTACCTAATGGGTGCTGATTGTATATTATTGATTGTGGCCTGTTTAAATGATGAAAAATTGTATGATCTGCACCGCATTGCTTGTCAACTTGGTATGGATGTATTAATTGAGGTACATACGCAACTTGAGATGCAGCGGGCATTAAAACTACCAGAATCAAAGCATAATATATATGGCATCAACAATAGAGACTTAAACACTTTTGATACAAACCTTAACACCTCTATCAAGTTAAAAGCATTTATTGATGAGCATAATCATGAGAAGATTGAACACCCTCTCTCTGATGACTATTTACTCGTTACTGAGAGTGGCATTCATAATGCAAATGATATTGCTCTCATGCAAAACAACCATATCAACTGCTTCTTAATAGGTGAACAGTTTATGAAAACAGAACGCCCTGGCGATACACTTAAAGACTTATTAAACCAAATTGATTAAATGACCACTCAATAAATGTAGTTAATAATTTAATGCAGTCAGCGGTGTCAGTGTGTCAGTTACCTCGCACTCTCTTTCTAACACTATTTTAGGTTGCTTTGTTAGCTTACTTTGATAGTTACGGGTTAAAGCGTATATACTAAGATTTCGAGCTAAATACACTACATTAATTTATGATGACTTATTTTTACCAGATACTCATTTTTTTACCAGATACTAAATCAAAATCCGTAGGATATGAAACGACCACAACCTTTGATTGCAAACCAAGTCCTGTAAGTTGGATAAGTTTGATAACGTAGGGCAATTTTTGCAAGAGATATCAATTATTTAAAGCGATACGTATTATTATGTCAAATTCTCTATTTTCTAAAGAAGTTCAAGAACAACTAAAAGACCTTAAAAGTGAACTAAGTAAAGGGCGAGCAACCGCCTCAACTGATCCTCAAAATGAAAAACCCACTGAACCTGTTTCACTGCCAACTCAAAAGCAGGTTAATAAAACAGTTAGGCAGCTTGACAGTGAACATATTGACGATGATAAGGTTTTATTTATGCAAGCAATGGCTGGGGTTAAACCTATTGCAGACAATAACACCATTTCAGATGTGGCAAAACCGAAAGTCACTAAGCCAGACGCAACCACCTTATCAAAACGTGCCGCTGCACAAGGGGAGGATGCTGAGCTATTAGATTCAGGATTATCTGATATGCAGGCCTTGCTAAACCCTGTTAGCGGCGATGCCTATTTAATGTATAAAAAAACCACCCTACAAAACAAGGTGTTTAATCAGCTTAAACAAGGGAAGCTACGCTGGTATGATGCCGTAGATATCCATGGTTGTACCATTGATGAAGCACGTATAGCAATGACGAAGCTTATTGCTCAAGCAAAATCTAATAACGAAACTGTGGTAAAAATTGTCCACGGTAAAGGGGTTGATGCCGTTCTAAAAACTTGCGTCAATGGTTGGTTACGCCAATTACCTGAAGTATTGGGCTTCTGTTCTGCGCCGCCTAAAGATGGAGGCAATGGTGCTGTGCTTGTACTGTTGAAAAAAGATAAGTCTGATAAATGACTAACCACATTGATTTCAAAGAAATTTTAGCACGCTGTTAGAGCCTCGTCAGAAAGCTATTAGGTAGCTAATAGCAAATTATAGGTTTTTAATTTATCCACTTATGACTTAAAAGCCCCTCATTGCAGAGGGGCTTTTACCAACTTTAATCTGATATGAGAGAGGACAAGGTAATTTTACAATAAGTACTTTCAAGAAAATTACTTTTGCAACAAGTAGTTTTACGTTAATGAAGCTTGATGGTTAATCATTTCCGGCCTCACTCATGAGATTTGGCTGCTTTGATGCATATGACTGCTTTGATTCGATAGTAATTTGTTGTGCAGGGAGTGCATGTTCTACAGCGTAGTTTTCAACCTCTTTTAGTATGTCAATTATGAGCTGCGATTGCATTTCATAAAACTGCTTCAGTCCATCACTGGCATAAACATAAGCACGAATCTCAATCATCATTGAGTCTTGTCGTAGCTCAGCAATCCTCACTTGATTCCATTCAGAGTTTGTAAACTCATGATTTATAATAAATTCATTCATCCCTTGCAAAAAATGTTCTATAGTCTCCGCATCAACATTTCTTTTAATATAAATATTATGCAAGAAATGATGCATGTCTCTAGAAGTAAAGTTTTCGATAGACATTGATGAAAAATCGCCATTGGGCACAGTGACAACCGTACGGTTCATTGTTTTGATACGGGTCGAACGTATCCCGATATCAATAACCGTTCCTTCCAATTCTCCAAACTTACAGTAGTCCCCCACTCGCACTGGCTGATCTGCAACGACAACGACGCTACCCACCAAATTTTCAATCATTTTTTGTGCACCAAGTGCCAATGCTAAACCACCAACACCAAGAGCAGCTATCCCTGTGGTTAAATCAAAACCTAAGTTACCAAAAATAAAAATTGCCGCTAAAATCAAAAATAATGCTTTTACCAACTTTCTTAGTAAACTTAATATTGACACTCGCTCAGTGTGATTTCGCTTATAACTTTCGCGTTCAGCTCGATTAAAAACGGCATCTACCACACGCAGTAATAACCACGTTAGCGCAAACCAACCAACAATATCTTTAATTCGGTTGACAGGATCTCTTACTATCACTGAGACACCAGTGTAAACCATAACCTCATAAAGTATGATTGATGTAATAACTAAAGATAAAGGTAAGATGAATTTTGCATCGAAAGGTAATGGCTTTTTACGTACCGATGGATAATAACTCTTTAATACCAAATATAGTAGCCCAACAATTAGGTATGAGACGGCCACACAAAATAAAGCCAAAAAAATGACGGCCATAATGTCAGCGAAGTTATAGCCAGCAATTGCCTTACCTTTTAATGGCTCTAAAGTATATCTATCAATAATAGAGCTTTGCTGCGATAAATCAGCATTTTTAATAGCATTAACTGTCTCTGATGATATTTGCCAATATTTATTACCATGCTCAGCAGTTTTTCGCACCATCATTAAATCAATGAGCTGATCATCTACAGTTATGGTGCCTATTTTTTCTCTATGTGGAGGAAGCTTATCTGCCAAGTTACCTGCTGGATCATTGCTAATTTTTAACTCATTATTCAGTCGCCCTCCTGTATCCAAAGCCAACTTAATTTGACGCACTAGCTCCACTGAATTATCACTTGACTGCAACTCTAAGTAATTCGATGCTAATGATTCGTCATTTTGCGATAATGAATTGATGAATCCTTGAATTGTACTGCGTGGTGTCTGACGGCCAAAAGGATCTATTATATCGGCAGAAGATGCTACTGCTGTATCTTGAACGGCTTCTTCTGCATAAGCATTAAATGAAAATAGCACTCCCAATACAACAAAAGCCCTAACCAAAAAGGTCTTTATCCATATAAGTAAAGACGAAATAGAGCTATTTTTAGGACTTATGCTTAGGAGGTTAATATATAGCTTCTTTTCTTCCATATCGGTAGACTTATCCAACGATATTTTCGATGTTTTTTGCATATAAATATCAACTCTTTAATGGGGTTTAGTCTGAAGTATCCGTTTAATGACATTTAAAGTTCTAGTGTTAGTTTCTATATTAATTTTTTAGAAAATAAAAGGGTTTATACTCCAATATTATCTCATTAATGCAATCAAATAATAATTTATCTTTAAGGAGGCTCATTAGTAGAAGCTGCTAAACTTTTAAAGTTAATAGGTCATTGAGTAATATTGTATAGCTTTAAAAAAATAGTCGCATCATGAAAGCGATTAATCTAAACATGAAAAAAACTCGTCATATTAGCAATTATTTCAATTAAAATTCCCTCATAATATGTGTTACTGATTTGTAACTTTTTCTTAATATAGCTAACTAGATTGTAGGCCACTCAATGAAAATTCTTCACACTTCGTTATATAAAAGCATATATAAACATCTAAATAAAAGCACGATTAGTCTTAACTCTCAAGCACTGTTAAAAAATTCTGCATTAGCCATTACTGCATCCGCAATAGTGACCTTGCCAGCATTGGCACAAGATGAACTAAATTCACAGATGCCTAAAGTTACATTACCGACAATCATAGTTACCGCAATGCGGACCCCTACTACGATGAATAATACGATTGCGCAAACCCGAGTGATTGATAGCGAAGAATTAAAGCGCTATCAAGGCCAAAGTGTTTTAGATGTTATTAATCGTCAATCTGGTATTAACATTAATCGTAGTGGCGGAATGGGCACAACAAGTAACTTTTACATGCGAGGTTTCGATAGCAAGCAAGTTTTAATTTTAATTGATGGCACTCGCTATGGTTCAATTAGTACTGGTCAACCTTCTTTAAGCTTATTACCTGCTGATCAAATAGACAGAATAGAAGTGGTGTATGGAGCTTCAGGATCAAGTATATATGGTTCAGACGCTATGGGTGGCGTTATACAAATTTTTACTAAAGATGGTTCGAGTGTTCAAGGTAACACAGGCTCAGTTACTGCTGGAATAGGTTCAAACAATCATTATAATGTTGGTGCTACGGCTCAGTACGGCAATGATACAAGCTCTTTAAGTTTAGGAATAAGTCGTACTAAGACAGATGGCTTTAACGCTATAAAAAACCCCAGTTCTAGTGACTTTTATTCTGATGACGATGGATTTGAATCCAACAATGCTAGTTTAGCACTCAAGCACAAGTTTTCTAACAACTTAAGCGCGGGTATAAAGGCTCTATATGCAGATTCGACAACAGATATCGACTCTGGAGGGAGTGCATTTCCAAACGCTTATTCTGATCAGAAAAATGGGGGTATAAACGGTTATTTTGAGCATCAAACAGAGTTAACGACAACTATTTTAAGTTACGGGCAAAGCTTTGATAAAACAACTTCTCATGATGCAAACTCTATTGACTATAAACTGGGGGGTAAGTTTGATACCACACAAAAACAAGCACGTTTAGAAACTAGAGTCAGTGCCCAACCTGGTACAGCTATTGCCGGTGTTGAATGGTTGTCACAGGAGCTAGACGCTTCTGATGTACGAGATTTTTCAAACTATCCGAAGCCACCTGTAATTACCGCTTACAAACCCAATGACAGAAGGGTAAAAAGTGCTTTTTTGGGTTATCAGTTAGCCGATACTCATTATGACGCTCAAGCCAACTATCGTATCAATGATTATTCTAATTATGGTAATAAACATACCTATAACTTTGGCTTAGCTATCAAGCCTACTGAAGGATTTAGAGTGGGTGCTAACCATGCAACTGGGTTTAGAGCACCTACTTTTAATGATTTGTATTGGCCCGGTGGATCAAACCCAGATTTAAAACCTGAAACCAGTGAGACAACTGAGCTTTTCTTGGAGCTCTCCAACGATCTACAGACCACTCGTTTAACAGGCTATCATACAGATACTGAAGACTTAATTACGAGTGGTCGAAATATTGGCAAAGCTAAAATTAAAGGAATCAGTTTAACTTCTGATTGGATTTATGACTCATTATTATTCGGTTTTGGCTTCGACCATCTTAAAGCTAAAGATGATACTAAAGGCTCAAAAACTTATGGAAAACAGCTAGATCATCGCCCTGAGAATAGTGCTTTGTTATATCTCGGTTATCAAAAACCTCGTTTTGACGTGCGTTTAGAAGCTAAATATAATGATGAGCGCAACTCTGAAAGCGCAAAAATAAAACTTGATAATTATACTTTAGTTAATTTAGCAGGTAACTATCATGTTACCCCTAACTTATCTGCGGGTTTAAGGATTGATAATCTTACTGATGAAAACTATACGCTATCCAACCAATATGGTAATGAATACGCCACAGAGGGCACTAATTACTTTGGTTCACTTACTTATAGTTGGAAATAAACTAACGTTATTTAAGATTCTAAGCAAAAGGCCACTCAATTGAGTGGCTTTCTTATTTATACCTGCTTAAGAGGCAAGTTCTCTGGAAAATAACTACGCAAATAAGCTATCGCTGCAATTATTGCTTCATCAACCAACTCTTTAGTAATTCTACCATTTCGTCTATATGACATGGTAAATACACTATTAACAATGTTATAGGCCACTAAAAATAAATTATTAATATTATCAAGCTTGGGGATATCATAGTATTCCGTTAGTTTCTTTAAGATTAGAGCAGTAATTTGTCCATCAATTTCAACCCCATAATCATCGCCCTCAAAATCAGGCGTATTGGTCTCGTAAATTAATTTTGCCTTGGTAATGTCTTCAGCAAAAATATCTACCCCTTTTTGCATAACTGCTTTAACATATCCCTGCCATGATCCGCATTCAGCAACCTCTACTGTTTCGAGGGTGTCCAGTATTTCAATAGCATTTAGAAAACGCAGCGCTAAGAAAATCGCTTCAATATTTGGAAAAAAATGATACGCAGAAGCCCGAGGAATATCCGCCTTTTCACAAACATCAGCTAGAGTAACAGCATGCACCGGCTGAGTCTCACATAGCTCCTTAGCTGCCATCAAAAGTTTTTGGCGTCGTACTCTGCCTTGCTTACTGGTAAATTTGAATTTATTCGGTACTAACTTCTTTGCTAAATCAGAATCTACCAAAATATCTTCAATGATATCTTCACGAACGTCAAACATAATAAAACTCTTTAAATATAATTAAAAACTAGCTCATAAGGCCTATAGTCTCATAAGGCCTATAATAGTGTATGCAAATTTACCAACGATACTGTGCGTAGACTAGTAAAGGTACATTTAAAAACAATATCGAGTAAAAACAATATCGAGAGTTATAAGCCACACTTTATTGTAACTTGATTTTCGCTCGTACTATACCATGATCAGAAAATCTGTCTGCATAGTCACTTTTTAAATGGTCGTTGAAATAATCGACACGTTCTACTTCTCCAAGGGAATACTTACTATCTACTAAGAATTCTTCGGAAACAAACAACTGATCTATCACTTCTGGCATACCTTGGTAAAGATGGGTATAAGCAACATCTCTCATCCACCCATAGCTTGTTTGTACTCGAGCCGCATCAAACAATGCAACATCACGCATTGACTTATCATAAGTAACTTCACTTGTTTCAGCCAAGAGCTGTGTTGTGACACTATCCGTTACATCATTCATATCTCCCAGTAGAATGAGAGGATGATCGGTGCGGTAAAGTTTATCTATAATATATAGTCTTATTGAGGCTGCTTCAGCCGCTCTCATACACAAGCTTCTAAGCTTAGCACGCACTCTTAACAACGGATCGTCATAATCTTCCAAGCGCCTTCCCTCTTCATCACGCAAATAGTGAGGACGTTTACTTTTTAGATGGGCAGTCATTACCGTTATCGACTGACCAAACACATCTATTGTTGCTACTAACGGCGGACGGTTAAATTTCTCATAAAGCCCCTGATCGGGAATATCTATGACCGCTAATGGATTTAAGTCAGTTAATATCTCCCAGTGGCTAACTTTAAAGCGAGATATCAACCCTAAAGCAGGTGTATGCTGTGCACCGCGGCCTAAAGTAAGCAGATTGGTACTATCATTACTTGCCAAAGGTGCTAGAGCTTGTGACGGTTCGAAGCCAAGCTTCACTGCAAGATCTTGTAGCGCCTTTTCATCCCAAACCTCTTGAAAGGCATAGATATCCGCTCTGGCGTTTTTTAATAAAGCAGAGAGACCATTTACTTTATGTTGGTATTGCTGCTCAGTATATACATCCATGTTTTTATAGAATACCCGATTAGGGAGAGCCAAATTAAGCAAATTACTGGTAGCAATATAAAACTTTTTATCGTGAATAGGGTTATTTTTCATTTATGTGTGTATCCAACTCGATGCCATTTTTAAGCTTTAAGTGTCTATTTTTAGCTTTAAGCGTCTATTTTTAATAGTGTCAACGGTACAAGCATAATACAAGATATGACTCTAGAATACTTATTATGGTACAAATTTACTAACTTATCATCAAATCCCATCATCAAATAGTACGCGTGCTCACAATTACTGAAGAATCTTATCTATGGCGCTATGCCATTTAGATAAATGTGACTGGCGCTCATCTTCTGAAATTATTTGCTCAAAATATTTATCCAGTATCCAAGATTCATTTATAGTACTGTCATCATACAAACCACTTTTAATGCCAGCCATAAGCGCTGCACCTTTAGCAGTTATTTCCGTATCTTTTGGCCGACTGACTGGTACCCCAAGTAAGTCGGCTTGAAATTGCATTAATAAGTCATTTTTAGCGGCACCGCCATCTACTCTTAGTTCAGTCAATGGATTCGGGCTATCCTTTTGCATCGCATCTAGCACATCATAAGTTTGAAAGGCGATCGATTCTAGCGCTGCTCTTGCAATGTGTGATTTGGTAGTGCCACGCGTCATTCCAGAGATACTCGCTGTAATGTCTGAGCGCCAATATGGCGCACCTAACCCAGTAAACGCAGGAACTAATACAACACCTTCACTGTCATCAACGCTGCTAGCAAGTCGTTCAATATCATGCGACTTCGTAAACAAACCTATATTATCTCGTAGCCACTGCACAATAGCGCCAGCCATAAACACACTACCCTCTAATGCATAAGTTGTCTCACGTTTACTCGGATTTAAAATACGTCTTCCAGATTCCACAAGTCGGGTCAGCCTAGGCGACTCATGATCACTTTGAAGACTATATAGACGGCGCTGCCAAGCCACTGTGGTTAATAATTTATGCTGGCTTAATTTAGGGGTATCGCCAATATTCATCAGCATAAAACAGCCAGTGCCATAGGTGTTTTTTGCCATACCTGCTTTCAAACACCCCTGTCCAAACAAAGCAGCTTGTTGATCGCCTAATACAGCATTGATGGGTATTTGTTTTGCAAACAATCCTTTTTTAGTTTTGCCAAACTCTCCATCAGAAGGCACGACTCTTGGTAGGGTCTGCTCAGATATATTAAATTGACTGAGCAAACTCTGCGACCAACTCAAGCTATTAATATCATACAGCAAGGTACGTGAAGCATTGGTAACGTCAATAACGTGCTCCCCACCAGTCAGGTTATAAATAAGCCAGCTATCTATAGTGCCAAAGCATATCTCATTACGCTGTGCCTCCCCTTTTAGCTTTGGGTCATTATTTAAAAAGTTATCTAAAAGCCAAACTATCTTGCTAGCACTAAAATAGGGATCAATACGCAGACCGGTAATAGAGTGAATATAAGACTGCATATCAATCTTGGACTGATCAAGCGCCTGTTTTTTTAATGCTTGGCACCAACTTTCAGTGCGTCTATCTTGCCACACGATAGCTGGAGCCAATGGTTCTCCAGACTGTTTATCCCAAACAACTATTGTTTCACGCTGATTGGTTATGGCGAGGCTGGAAATATCTGTTGCTAGAAGCCCTGCCTCGTTGATTGCATCATGTGCACATCCTATTTGAGTGTGCCAAATTTGCAACGCATCTTGTTCAACGTAATTAGCTTTAGGTGTGCTTAACGTAATAGCTCGTTGTGAAATTTGAATGGGCTGAGCTTTATCATCATATATGATTGCTCGGCTTGAGGTTGTCCCTTGATCCAATGCTAAAACGTAGCCAGCCACACCATTCTCCTAATATACTAATAGTTAACGCGTTAAATAAAATATCCTAATACTGTGTTTAGATATCGACGTCCTAATTCTGTCGGTTGTATGATCTCGAGGTTATTAACTAATAACCCTCTATCACGCAGCTTATCAAGTATCGGTAAAATTGTATCTTCGTGAAGGCCAGTTCGCTCACTGAACAATCCAACGGGTACGCCTTGAGTTAAGCGTAGCGCATTTAGCATAAATTCCCCAGTGAGCGCTTCATCAGTCACAGCGGTCAAGCTGACATATTTGGGATAATTGTCATAGCTCATATAATCATTGGGTAATCTTGATTTACTAAAACGGTATATCCCTTCTCTTAGCTGTGTTTCTGAGTCAAACTTTGTATTGACTTGCCAGTTGTTATCTATGGTTATTTTGCCATGTGCGCCCGCGCCAATGGCCATATAATCGCCAAACCGCCAATAGTTCACATTGTGATGACAAGGTTGGTCTTTGTGCTCAAAACTTTCATTAACCCATGCTGAAACTTCATAGTTATTGTATCCCAGACTTTTAAGAAGCGCGCTCCCCTGCTCTTCAATTTCGCCTAGTTTTTCATCGTCTGGTAATACTGGTTTCTTTCGATAAAACACAGTATTCGGTTCGATTGTGAGCTGATACCATGATATATGCGTTGCTCCAGCATGGCTTGCTAGTTTAATATCCTTTAATGCATCTTCTAGCGTCTGTTGTGGTAAACCATGCATCAAATCTATATTAATTCGCTTGAATCCTGCTTCTCGCGCTGACCTTGCTGCCACAATCGCTTGATTGGCATCATGGATTCGTCCTAAAGCTTTAAGTTTGCTATCAGCAAAACTTTGCACACCAAGTGACAGCCTGTTGATACCAACCTCCAAATATTCTGAAAAAGGGGCGTGTTCTAGTGTGCCTGGATTGGCCTCCATAGTAACTTCCATACCATCAGCAAATGGTAAAACCTCACGTAAATGCTTAAAAAGTCGCTTGTACTGAACGATGGGTAGCAAAGAGGGTGTGCCGCCACCAATGAAGATAGAAGATATTTGACGATTTTGAATAAAGGGTAATTGCGAGTCAACATCAGCGATAAGAGCCGTCACATAATCTGAAAAATAATCAGTATTAGGCTCAGTTCGACCAAAAATTTTCGTTTTATTGCCGTCACTTTCCGGCAATGTGTGTGAGTTAAAGTCACAATAAGGGCATTTTTTAATACACCAAGGTATGTGAATGTATAAGGTAAGAGGTATTTTGGGAATATTAATCAAAGAGGACATATACTTAAGGTCTTATGCTAAAAGGCAGATGATGTTATAGTCATGACGTTTTTACGCTCATTTTTAAGGTAATAGTCTCATTTAAAAGTGGCACGTGACTTATTATACTGTGCTCTATTGTTAATATCATACTACGACCTGTGGCTAGGTCGTGTTTAATATTTGCTCAACGCATTATTAAATGCTGTATTAAAGCTTTGTTGATTCATTAAAGTCGAAATATATTTAATGTCATTTAACCTCACTACATCTTATAAAAATATAACGCTCTAAAATAGAGAAACGTAGGCAACAAGCAATATACGCGTACATATAACTGATGAGCTATTTGAATATGGTTTTTGATAAACAATACACTTAATTAACAATACACTTGCTTATTTTTGTCAAAAACTCATGAGGACTTAACGCAATGAAACACATAAAAAAACTGTGTGCATTAACGACTATTTTAGTCACAGCTATTATTATAACAGCCTGTGGCGGTAGCGATTCTGATGAGGTTACTAGTAAAGTCAAAGAAGAATATGATCGTATTGAAGATGATGTCAAAGACGAATACGCGAGAGTCGAAGATAAACTGAGCCCTGCTGAGAAAGATATGGCAACCATTTTAGAATCGATTTTTTTACCTGAAAATGCTGATGAAACTTTAGATAAATTTCTCGATAAAATTACCCCAGAAGGGGGTAAGGGTGGATTATACGCAGGACATTTTGTCGAACTAGAGGATGGCAATAACAGTGATATAGATATTGGCGCTGTTTATTTTGACATAAGTGAGCATGCCGCAGGCAGTGTTGATGGGCATATCAGCTATCAACAAGCCAAATGTCAAAACAACACAACTTTGTCTACTGATTCAGCAATTAAAGTAGATAACTTTTTTACAGGAAAACTGTCTGGCAGTCTAGATACACCAGAGTTTTTAGATGTTAAATATATTAGAGACTTAGATATTGCTACACCGAATATCTTATCAACCTTCAGCGGTAAATTTAATGATAAAATTGAGGGTAAGCCTTGGACAGGATCATTTGAGTACCAAGATGGGTTAGGAGGTAAAGAGCTGTCTTCTGGTAAATATAACTGTACGGTTACTTACACTTTATCTCAGCGCTCAAATTTCGCAGCATATCCACTTGATTTTAAACGTGGTGATTTAGATGTAAAACTAAGCGGTATTGGAACAACAAAACAGTTAAACTGGTCCGCACCTTTAAATGCCCACTTAACTCTAATCAGCCAAATCAATGTGAACAAAGCTGAAACTGGTGCGAATGGTTATGTGGTTAACCAGGTCATCCAAGGAAGTGACACTAACGTGTTTAATCCAATGATGACTACTGACCCTACTAACTATGCGTTTGTCATCCAAGTATTTGATAGTAGTAATCGTTTAATCGGTTTTGAGTCTACCATTGCTGATTTACCAGATGCTAAATGATGGATACACAAACACAGTAATGAGTGAAGTAAATTGAGTGTAAACATGGCCTGCCGTATAGGCAGGTTGTTTTATTTTTCAACCGCCTTAAAATGACACCAAACGGTATAGTCATTTAAAACCCTGATAATTGAGCGTCTCAAAATGTTCCTGCATTAAGCGGCAGTTTTTTCAAACCTAACTATAGCTCATTAAATTAAAGCACTTATTAAATTAAAGCGCTTTTTAAAAAGTTGAAATATGCTACCTAATTTAACTTTCTCTGACTTCAAACAGCACAGTAAACGCTTAACAGTCCTTGTACTTCCTATTTTAATTACTCAGTTTTGCCAAGCGGCACTGGGTGTGGTTGATGCCGTTATGGCTGGTAAAGTTTCCGCACTTGACCTTGCCGCCGTCTCTATTGGGTCTGGTGTATGGATGCCTCTGTTTTTACTAGCAACAGGGATATTAATAGCCACAACCCCCTTAATTGGCGAAAAAGTTGGGCAAGACAATCACCATCACGTGCCCCATATTACCCAACAATCTTTATGGGCATCTTTCGCCATTGGCATCGTCGGTTTTATACTGGTTAATTTAAGTCCTAATATATTAGGGGCTTTAGGTGTGCCTGAAAACATCCAACCCAAAGCAACCGCATACCTACATGGCATCGCTTGGGGCTTTCCTGCCATGGCCTGTTACGCAGTTCTACGCAGCTATTGTGAGGCCCTACAGAGACCAATACCCGTTACGATTATTAGCTTTATTGGTCTTTTAGCAAACATTCCGATGAATTATATTTTTATTTTCGGCAAGTTTGGTATGCCTGCTATGGGCGGTGCAGGATGTGGGTATGCAACCGCTGGCGTACTATGGATAAATGTCATTTTGCTCGGTGCCTATCTCTATTTCTCTAAAGATAGCTCATTTGAAAAAACGCGCTTCTTTTATAATTTTGCACGCCCTAATCGACAACAAATTAAGAAAATTTTTAGATTGGGTCTACCCATTGGCATTGCCATCTTTTTTGAAGCCAGCTTATTTAGCTTGGCGTCATTGGTCATAAGCCCATTGGGAGAGATTGCCGTAGCCTCACATCAAGTTGCATTAGCAGTAACCTCTCAACTTTTCATGATTCCGCTGTCTATTTCCATGGGGCTTACCATCATGGTATCCAATCGATATGGAGAGAAAAACTGGCTTGCACTACAGCAAGTTCAACGTACCGGCCTAATTTGGACAGTACTCATTGCGCTCGTTTGTATGATTAGTATTGCACTATTTCGCTCGCAACTGGCAAGCGCATTTACTGTAAATTCTGAGGTAAAAATTCAAGCAATGGGACTCTTATTGTTTGCGATAGGTTATCAATTGTTTGATGGCTGGCAAGTTAATATCGCAGGTATTTTGCGGGGCATGCAGGACACTCAAGTACCTATGTGGATTACTTTATTATGTTACTGGGGAGTCGCTCTACCACTCGGAACTTATCTCGTTCGCTATACCGAAACGGGAGCAAAAGGGTTTTGGATAGCGCTGGTAACCGGTTTGTTTTTATCATCAGTGTTACTAACCTTACGGTTAAACCATCGACAACGAAAAGTACTAGAAATTTAGCATCACACTGACACTTTGTGTATTTAAAAAATGATAATTGTTTGAATTTATCTATAAAAATTACATTTTACAGTTATCAGTTACGATAAAGTTTGTTACAATATCAATAATATGTACACTTGTTCACACAAACATCTCTAGCGACACTTATTTAGATGGGAAATTATATAAATGGAAATTGATAAAATTCGCCAGCTCATTGAGCTAATGGAAGAAAAAGACCTTGTTAAACTTGAATTAAAAAAAGACGACGATAGCATTAGTTTAACCCGACATTATGAAACTCCAGTGCATTCAATGGTGGCAGCACCTCAACCCACTGCCCCATCTGCACCCTCTAAACCTGTTAACATGGGTGCAGTAGAGCCCTCCCCAATGGTTGGTGTGTTTTATGTTGCACCTAGTCCTAATGATGCCCCTTTTGTCAAACCAGGTCAAAAGGTAAAAGCTGGAGACACTTTAGGTATTATTGAAGCCATGAAAATCATGAACCCACTTGAAGCTACACAAAGTGGCATCATCGATGAGATTTTGGTCGAAAACGGTGATGTTGTTCAATTTGGTCAACCTATTGTTCGCTATAAAAATTAATAAACAGGCATCATAATGATAAAAAAACTCCTAATTGCGAATCGTGGAGAGATTGCCCTACGCATCGTTCGTGCCTGTAAACAATTAGGCATCCAAACCGTCGGGGTATACTCTACTGCTGATAAAGAACTCATGCACTTGCGCTTTGTTGATGAAGCGGTTTGTATTGGCAAACCAAATGCCAACCAAAGCTATTTGAATACCAATGCTATTTTGACGGCTGCTGAAATTTGTGGTGCCGATGCTATTCATCCCGGATATGGTTTTCTATCTGAAAATGCTGAATTTGCTGAGCAGGTTGAGGAAGCCGGTTTAACCTTTGTCGGACCTCATCCTGACCATATTCGTTTGATGGGCAATAAGATTTCTGCCATTCATGCTATGAAACAAGCAGGTGTCCCAACAGTTCCTGGCTCTGTAGGAACAGTTAACTTGGATAATGCCGAAGAACAAGCGAAAAATATTGGTTTCCCATTACTCATCAAAGCTGCTGCTGGTGGCGGTGGTCGTGGCATGCGCATTGTCGAACACTTTGAACAGCTGAATCAACAAGTGCAGGCAGCTAAGCAGGAAGCAGAGCTGTGGTTTGGGGATGATAATGTATACATGGAACGCTATTTACAGAATCCGCGCCATATTGAAGTTCAGGTATTAGGCGACGGTAATGGAAACGCGATTCACTTATATGATCGTGATTGCTCAATTCAGCGCCGCCACCAAAAAGTACTAGAAGAAGCTCCAGCCGCCGATATTTCTGACGATGTGCGTGAGCCTATCCTGCAAGCCTGTGTGACTGCATGCGAAAAAATTGGCTACCGAGGTGCCGGCACATTTGAATTCTTGTTTGAAAATGATGAGTATTTTTTTATTGAAATGAATACTCGGGTTCAAGTTGAACATCCGGTAACTGAGATGGTAACGGGTATTGATATTGTCGTCGAACAATTGAAGATTGCTTCTGGATATGGCTTATCCTATCGTCAAGATGAAATTGATGTACACGGACATGCTATTGAATGCCGTATTAATGCAGAAGATCCTAAAACGTTTATGCCTTCACCTGGCGTGGTAACTCAGTATTTTGCCCCTAGTGGTGCGGGTATGCGATTTGATTCACATTTATATCCTGGATATGAAATTCCTTCTTACTACGATTCACTAATCGGTAAGATGATTTGTCATGGTCAAACCCGCCAACAAGCCATTGCTAAAAGTGTGCATGCTTTAGATGAACTTATTATTAGTGGTATAAAATCGAACATTCCATTACATCGTGATATCATCTTGCAAGATAAAGCTTTTGTCGAAAAACCGCAAAATATTCATTATCTTGAGAAGTGCTTATTGGCACCAAAAGAAAAATAAGGGTGCTATTCTATTAACCACTATGATTAGGCTAATAATAAAAAAGCAGAAACCAAGGTTTCTGCTTTTTTATGAGTTTCAATAATTAATTATTTCATTTTGATAAGTCACGACCTTTGCTGGCTTCGATGGCAAGACGCAAACCATTAAGACGAATAAATCCTTCAGCATCTTTTTGGTCATAAGCTCCTGCATCATCTTCAAAAGTAGCAATTTTTTCATCAAATAATGAGTTAGGAGATTTACGTCCTACCACACTAACACTGCCTTTATAAAGTTTCAAACGTACTGTACCACTCACATACTCTTGAGATTTATCAATCAAAGCTTGAAGCATTTCGCGTTCTGGACTAAACCAGTAACCATTATAAATAATTTTTGCATAGCGTGGCATCAATTCATCTTTAAGATGCGCCGCTTCACGATCTAAAGTTAAAGACTCAATAGCACGATGTGCTTTCATCATAATTGTGCCCGCTGGTGTTTCATAACAACCACGAGACTTCATACCTACGTAACGGTTTTCAACGATATCTAATCGTCCAATGCCATGTTTGCCACCCAATTCATTTAGCTTAATCATGACTTCATATGGCTCTAGCACCTTACCGTTAACCGCTACGATATCACCCTTTTCATACTCAACCTGAATATATTCAGGCTGGTCTGGAGCTTGCTCAGGGCTAACCGACCAACGCCACATGTCATCCTCGGCTTCTACATAAGGATCTTCTAAAATATCGCCCTCATAAGAGATGTGCAATAAATTGGCATCCATGGAATAGGGAGACTTCTTTTTATTGCTAGAGAAATCAATAGGGATATTACGCTCTTTAGCATATTGCATTAAGCTTTCACGGCTAGAGAGATCCCACTCGCGCCAAGGTGCTATGGTTTTGATGTCCGGCGCTAGCGCAATTGCACCCAGCTCAAAACGCACTTGGTCATTACCCTTACCCGTCGCACCATGACTGATGGCATCCGCATCATGCTCTTTTGCGATCTCAACCAACCGTTTGGCAATGAGCGGACGAGCTATCGAAGTGCCCAACAAATATTCGCCTTCATATATTGCATTGGCACGGAACATTGGGAATACATAATCACGGGCAAACTCTGCACGTAAATCCTCGATATGAATGTGCTTAATACCCATAGCTTTTGCTTTAGCACGAGCAGGTTCAACTTCCTCACCTTGACCAATATCAGCAGTAAAAGTAATTACCTCAGCTTCATAAGTATCTTGCAGCCACTGGGCAATAATTGAGGTGTCTAACCCCCCTGAATAAGCTAAAACAATTTTATTAATATTATCTTTATTTTCTATCGACATAATTCCCTACCTTAGTGAGCAACACTGACAACTGATAAATTTTTATAAACTAGCAGATCCAGCTTGTAAATAAGTTATAACTGATTCATCAATCATTTAATCTTAGTAAAATATTTGACCTAACCCTTTATATTACACTATTTAACATACTATCTAAAGACAACGTCTATATTAGCGCCATTATTTTTTTTTATCATATAGGTCATTTACCGTTATACGTCTGATTGTACGATTCTTTTATTCAAACTTATATGTCATTTGATACCTTCTGTTCATCAAATAAAAACGTAAAACCTGTTATCATAGACATATCTTATCAAGTTTTAATAATTTGTTTGAATGATCAATTTAAAAGATATTGATAACTATATTTACCTTACTATATATGAATGATGATTATGACTACGGATACAGCAGAAAGTTTATCAAACGCCAGTAAAAGTAATGCCAAAGAAATTACAATTATTCAGCCTGATGATTGGCATATTCACTTACGTGATGGCGAAGCACTTTTAACCACCGCTCCTCATGCAGCTATAAGTTTTAATCGCGTTATCTGCATGCCAAACCTTGTCCCTCCGGTAAAAAATACAGCAGACGCGGCGCAATATAGGTCTCGCATTTTAGAGGCAGTGCAATCATCAAATATTGTAGAAAGCCGTAAATCGGCATTTGACCCCCGTATGACCTTATACATGACGGATCAAACAACGCCTGAAGATATCAAAATTGCAGCAAACTCTGGTATTGTTCAAGCAGTGAAGCTCTACCCAGCCGGCGCTACTACCAATTCAGCCGATGGTGTCACTGATATTTCTAGCCGTGCAGATGTTTTAGATGCCTTACAAAAGTATGGTTTACCGCTGCTCATACATGGTGAGGCAACTGACGCACATATCGATATTTTTGATCGTGAAAAACAGTTTATTGATCAGGTATTAACTAACTTAGTTAACAAGTTCCCTGAACTCAAAATTGTTTTAGAACATATTACAACCAGTGATGCCGCTGATTTTGTTATAGATCAAAATGAATTTGTTGCTGCAACAATCACACCCCAACATCTATTATTTAACCGCAATCAGCTACTCGTGGGAGGCATCAAGCCTCACTTTTATTGCTTGCCTATTTTAAAGCGCCAAAAACACCAAGAAGTACTGTTAGACGTGGCCACCAGTGGCAATCCTAAATTCTTTTTAGGAACTGATTCTGCACCCCATGCTACTCATGCCAAGGAAAATGCTTGTGGATGTGCAGGATGTTATTCTGCGTCTATTGCACTACCGCTCTATGCCACAGCGTTCGATAGTGTTGGTAAAATAGATAAGCTTGAAGGTTTCGCGAGTCGTTTTGGCGCACAATTTTATGGTTTACCCTTGAATGAAACGTTCATTACTCTCGTTAATCAACCTATAGACGTTCCGAAAAGCTATCCATACTTTGATGGAAGCTCTTTAACACCATTGTTAGCAGGTGAGAGCTTAGCGTGGTCCATTAAACACGCTTAACGAATAGTATTACCCTTCGTGATCGAACTATTTAATATAGCAAACCACTCGGTCATTTTGTTGAACTATAAAATATATACACCATAATTTGCGATTATTATTTTATGACTGAAGATCAAGCAAGCAACGAACACTCTAAGTTGGTAACAAATTCTACTAACACTTTGAATGACCCAAGACGCTGCACTAATGCATCCTCTCGAGCGAGTTCAGTTGAAGAAGATTCACTGCCACTGGATGTCGAACGCGAAATTCTGGATAGTAAATCTAGTAATTCAACTAATGTTGAAACCAACAATAACAGCTTGCGACTTGCAGATAGAATGCGTAAGTTTTTGCCTGTTGTAGTAGATGTCGAGACGGCCGGTTTTAATGCCGCTACAGATGCACTGCTAGAGATAGCATGTATCCCCATTATTATGGATGAAAATGGAAAATTTATTCAAGGGGAAGCTTTGAATGCCCATATTGAACCTTTTGAAGGGGCTAATCTGGAGCAAAGAGCACTTGATTTTACCGGCATTGATCCAAGTAACCCAATGCGTAAAGCCATTGCTGAGCAGGAAAAGCCAGCGTTACGACGTATCTTTAAAGAGCTCAAAACGGTAAGAAAAGAACATGGATGTCGCCAATGCATTTTAGTGGGTCATAATGCCCACTTCGATTTGGCATTTCTAAATGCTGCTATTGAGCGCACAAATAGTAAAAACCATACCGCATTTCACAAATTTTCAGTCCTCGATACGGTAAGCTTTTCTGCATTAGCTTTTGGGCAAACAGTCCTAGCTCGAGCATGTAAGGCTGCTGGTATTGAGTTTGATGGCAGTGAAGCCCATTCAGCGCTTTATGATACAAAGAAAACAGCAGAATTATTTTGTTTTATCCTTAATAATTACCCTATGCTGACCAACTCTTTACAGCCAGAGCAAACTGATGTATTGTTAAGCAATACTAGCGACTAATATCTTATTTTAATCTTTAATCGACATTAAAACTAAACACTAAAACTAGGCATTAAATTTAATCATATAACCCTTAGCATGGATGTCCCCACCGCCTATAAATATAAGACTTTGATAGTGTTATCTATATTCGTTTAAATGGATACGTTTTTCTAAGATTTATTCTTATAAAGTTCATTCTTTTAATGTCCAAGCCTATAAAGCCATTATATTAAACATGTGTAATACGGCTTTGTATTTTAGGAAATAAATTAGAAAAGGGAGGTTCTATGCAAACACAATACGCTATTTGGGCAACTATTGGTGGATATATACTGCTTGTTTTGACACTTAGTAGTATAACGACTCTTTGGATTCGTCATCACTTAAAAAAACCCAAACAATACCCACAATGTGAGCTAAAAAACTCTATATATACTCTTAGCCTATTCAAAGAGTTAGAGTTCCGACATTGTTTATATTTAAATAAGCAGTAGTCTTATAAAATATTTTATAAAACTTCTTGACAGACCTACTACTTACCTTTAGAATACGCACCACTTCGGCATTAATGGTGAAAGCAGTCGAGGTAGTCTGTGTCCCGTTCGTCTAGAGGCCTAGGACACTGCCCTTTCACGGCGGTAACAGGGGTTCGAATCCCCTACGGGATACCACATATTCTGTGTTATCTGAGTAACGATATAGCAGTTCTATATCGTTATCATATGTTTTTAAAATATATAGAAACCCGAGTTCTTTATTGAACTTGGGTTTTTTATTGCTTATTAAGTCATATATCACATTAAGTCTAGAAGTTTAAGCTATTGCTAACGAGAGACTTAAAAACCTTTATAGAAGAGAAGAATTAATAGCAAACAAATTTAATAAGTTAAATAGAATATAAAAAGGCTGCAAATCCTGCAAATAGTTATCTACTCAGTATACTGACGCTGATTTATTTTTTAGGATAGGGTATTATTTCGATGCCATAATCATTTTAATAAGGGCTAAATCTTCAGCGTATGTTAGCTTGATATTCTGTTGGCTACCTTTCACTATTTTGATGGCATAACCCATTGCTTCAAATGCGTTGGCTTCATCAGTAATAGTTAAGCCTCTTGCAGCCACTTGAGATAAGACTTTGTTTAAAACACCTAACCTGAAAACTTGTGGGGTTTGAGCCTGCCATAAATTACTACGATCAACCGTATTGATTATCGTTGGTAGCTCACTAGATTCACTTTCAGGCTTATCAGAATCTACCCGCTTAAGCGTATCAGAAACTGGTACACCTAAAATCGCACCATACTGTGTCCGGCTGGCCGCCTCTATTACGGCATCAATATGCTCTTTAACTACGCAAGGTCTAGCAGCATCATGAATTAATACTAAATCATCGGGTTGCCCCCCACCAGCAACTATAGCATCCACTCCAGATTGAACCGATTCCCACCGCTCAGTACCTCCCACAGCATACTGAGTTGGCAAACTAAACATTAACTTTGGGGCAACCTTATCCCCGTCAGCAATCACAATAACCACGTTGTTAATATGAGCGCTTAGAGATAAGGCATGTACACTATGCTGAAGAACTGTCTTACCATTAATAGTAGTGTACTGCTTCGCTATCTTAGAACCAAAACGACTGCCCTTGCCCGCAGCAACAATCAGGGCATGAATAGATGGCTGACTTTTAATGGATAAATCATTGGTATCAGTATAAGCATTCTTGAGCTGAGAGTCTTTTGATTTATAGGACATCTTAAGCAATCACTTATTAGTTAGGTTTTAGTCAGGCGATAAACACACTTATTGAAGGTCATTAAAAGAAGTAGTTAGGAGGTATAGTTAGAAAGGTCATTTAGGGAGCATGTATATAGTCATAGTATAAGAGTATAGCTATAGTCGGCAAACTTATAAATCACTACGCTACTGTGTAAACCTTGTTTAGCCTAAAATTATTGTATTTTCACTCGGTTACCTTATATCGAGATTACATTTCTTTGACTATTTGAAGCTTGGTTGAGGCAAAGTAGCATGAAATAAAAGTTTAGCATCTCATATCCCAAGGGAATAAAAGCTACCAAGTAGCTGTTAAACAAATATTCTTCAAAATCTATACTACTATTTATGGCACACTTATCTATTATCTATGGCACACTCTCGACAACATCTTCAAGATTAATAGGTGTGCTATTCAGCGAAGTGTGCGTAACAGGCGCAGTGGAAAGCTGTACAAAGGTCTCATTAGGTTTTATCAAACCTAAATCTAAACGAGCATGCTCTTCAACTGCTTCTAGTCCAGTTTTTAAATCATGTACATCTGCACGTAAAATTTTATTATAGTCTACTTGTTGCTCATTTTTTTGACGTTGAGCCTGTATTTCAGCATCTAATCTCTCAAGGCTAGAGCGCCCATTATTACCAAGCCAATACTGATATTGTAGGCCCAGTAAAACTGATACGGCAATCAAAAACAACATGAACTGACTAAAATATTTCATAAGATTACTTGTTAAGGTTCGCTTCACTCTAATGATATAGTTAAAGAAGTCTAAAATGGTTACAAGGCAACCGAGTGCAAGTACTACTGGAGTAGGCTTAACGAGGTTAACGCCGTAACCGTTTAGTAGTTCGCTGACTATACTAGAGTACTAAGTGATGTTATATATACCTTTACCCAAAATTAAACTTGCAGCACCTAATATTTGTAGTATTTCTACCCATTTTTGTGGCTAATCTAATGTTTGGGTATGGTATTAATTCAGTGATACTGAAATTAAATAACTCATAAATTGCCCTTAATTGAGCTAAGAAGTTATCGCGTACAAGCTTCAACGTCATTTATACTAATAGTAATGAATTAACCGCGTAAACCGATAAACTCTTCACTACCACGATAGCTCGCACGAACCTGCTGTTCGATACGAAGCAACTGATTATATTTAGCCACACGGTCAGAACGACAAAGTGAACCCGTCTTAATTTGACCTGCAGCTGTTCCAACCGCTAAATCAGCAATGGTGCTATCTTCTGTCTCACCAGAGCGGTGTGAGATAACTGTCGCATAGCCGTTTTTCTTAGCAAGATAAATGGCATCTAACGTTTCAGATAAAGTGCCAATCTGATTAAACTTAATCAAAATTGCATTTGCAATTTTCTTATCGATACCTTCTTGCAGAATAGCAGGGTTAGTCACAAATAAATCATCACCTACTAGCTGAACTTTATCGCCTATTTTACCGGTTAGATACGCCCATCCATCCCAGTCTGACTCATCTAAGCCATCTTCAATTGAGATAATTGGATACTGTTCGGTTAGTTTAACCAGATAGTCAGAGAAGCCTTGGCTATCAAACGACTTGTTACCTTCGCCAGCTAAAATGTATTGACCATTTTTGTAGAACTCACTAGCCGCGCAGTCTAAGGCTAAATGGATGTCTTTACCAGCTTGATAGCCAGTCTGCTCAATAGCTTGCAAAATAACGGTAATGGCTTCTTCATTACTGCGCAGGTTGGGTGCAAAACCACCTTCATCACCAACGGCGGTATTAAAGCCTTGAGACTTTAATACTGATTTTAAGCTATGGAAAATTTCAACACCTGCACGTAGCGCTTCAGAAAAGCTACTAAAACCGGTAGGCTCAATCATAAACTCTTGAATATCAACAGTATTGTCAGCATGCTCGCCGCCGTTTAAGATATTCATCATAGGCACAGGCATCGTCAATGAGGTTTGGTTGCGAAGCTTAGCAATATATTGATGTAATAAGGTATCTTGTGATATAGCGGCTGCCTTTGCAGTTGCTAAAGAAACAGCCAACATGGCATTGGCGCCTAATTTATCTTTGTTTTGGGTACCATCTAATTGGATTAACGCATCATCAATCGCTTGTTGATCGGTAGCATCTTTTTCAATTAAAGCAGATCTGATTTGACTATTAACATTAGCAACTGCTTTCTTTACTCCTTTACCCATATAACGTGACTTATCGCCATCACGTAATTCTAAAGCCTCACGAGAACCCGTAGAAGCACCACTAGGAGCTGCGGCACGACCCATTGAACCATCAGCCAGAAGAACATCCGCTTCAATAGTTGGGTTACCCCGAGAGTCTAGAATCTCGCGGGCACGAATATCTTTAATTTCAGTTGCGTTATTGGTTTCTTCTGCGTACATAGCGTCTACAAGCCTCTTTGTATAAATAATTATGTAAAATAAAGTTTAAGTGTTAAGCCGACTGTGTAATATCAATCACACACCTTTGTGCTAAATTAGCAATTATAATAAGCAAGTACCATAAAAACTGAGTCTCAGGAACGGATATAAGTATGTCAGTATTTTTAACATACCTTTTTGAATTGAATAAATGGGATAATCATAGCACAAAATTGCAAACTCTTGGATTGCTAAGCCGGTCAACAAGCAATTGTTACTGAACCCTAAGGGTTAAAACCTAAGTTATTATACTTTATATCGCGTTAAACGTAACGCATTCATTAATACTGAAATTGAACTTAATGCCATTGCCGCTGCTGCAATCATTGGGTTTAAAAAACCAAATGCTGCTAGAGGAATGCCGAGGCAATTATAAATAAAGGCGAAAAAAAGGTTTTGTTTAATGTTACGAACGGTAGCTTGGGCAATATCAATCCCCGAATTTACCTGCATGATTGAATGGCCCATTAATCGAGCAGAGGCGCTATGCTTGGCCACCTCCGTACCATCTAACATGGCGAAGCTTGCATACGCAGTTGCCATAGCAGGTGCATCATTAACCCCATCACCCACCATAGCAACTTTATGACCTACTGCTTGATGCGCTTCAATCCACTGCGCTTTATCACGCGGTTTCAAATGACCCTGTGCAGTCGAAAGATTTAATTCATCAGCCACATGAGCAACAACAGAAGATTTGTCACCACTGAGAAGTACGACTTCTAAGCCCTTTTTTTTCAATGCTTCCATTACCTGTGGACTTTCTTCTTTCAACTCATCTGCAAGCGCAAACATACCCAAGGGTAACCCATCAACGCTTACTGCAATAGTGCTAGCAACTTGCCATACCTTTGACAACTGCTTCGGTAGAGTCAAACCGACAAATTCGGCAGTACCAACTTTGACCTCTCCAAAGCCAACAATATTAGCTTTTACCCCCATACCTGCGACGACATCAACATCATTTGCCTGCAGCAGTTTAACACCTTTAGCTTGTGATGCATTCACAATTGCTGTAGCTAGAGGGTGGCTTACATGAGCTTCAACGCTAGCTGCTAGTTGTAATACATCATCACTCTTAATGGACTTATTAACCATCATCTTATCCACGATATGTGGTTTACCCTTGGTTAAAGTGCCAGTTTTGTCAAAAACCACAGTATCAACACTACCAGCAACTTCTAAGCTTTGAGCATCTTTAAACCACACTCCATGACGAGCGGCCACCCCCATACCACCCATAATGGCGGCTGGTGTCGCTAAACCGAGTGCGCAAGGACAAGCAATAACCAATACCGAAACTGCATGTAATATGGCTCTATCAATACTACCTGTTAACCACCACGTTAAGCCAAAGGTCATTAAAGCAATAGTTACGACCACTGGCACAAACACTGCGGCTACTTTATCGGCCAGTCTAGCTAAGTCCGCTTTACTCCCTTGAGCCTCACTTAAGGCTTTAACCATATCGCTTAGCTGGGTTTCACTACCAGTTGCAGTCACACGATAATTAAGGCTTCCATTCTCTACCATAGCACCTGCTAAAACCGCCTTACCAGGGTTTTTGCTAACGGCAACCGACTCCCCAGTTAAATGACTTTCATCACACCAGCCTTCCCCTGAAATGACAACGCCATCAGTAGCAATCCGTGACCCTTGTTTGGCACGTAAAATATCGCCTTTTTTGACCTCAGCTAAGTCTACAGTCTCAACCCTATTTTGCTCATGTTTAACGTTACTTGGGTCAGATGTGTCATTATTAGTCCCGATCCTTTCAACAATGGTCGGAGTTAATTCAAGCAACATATTAATGCTGTTCAAACTGTGCTTCTTGGTGCGATGCTCTAAAAACTTGCCCAGCTTAACAAACGCAATAATCATTACTCCCGCTTCAAAATATACTGGAGTATGTAAGCCTTGCTGCCTAACAATATCTGATAGGCTCAGCGCAAAAGTCCTAGAATCTGCTAAATTTACACCTAAACTTTGCAGCCAGATAAAAGTTGAGTAGGCCCAAATAGTAAACGTACCGATTACTACCAGTACATCCATATTGGCTAGCCCGCCTTTTATAGAAGCCCATGCACTACGATAAAAAGGGCCAGCCAAACCAAACTGTACTAAGGTTGCCAAAACAAACTGTAACCAAACAGGTGGCATCCAGTTCATACCTTGACCTACTAGCATGCCTATCATGCCAATCAATAAAGGTATTAAACATATCCAAATTAGAATTAAACGCCAATCTCTAGCCATCGGCTGTGATTTTGGCATATCATTCTTAAGTATGGGTAGGACTTTAAAACCTGTTTTATCTACCCACTCACTAATCTGGTCTACATTAGTTTTTACCGGATCATAAGATACATTTAATGTTTCGCCTGCAAAGCTCACACTTGCCGACTCAATAGCCGGCTTTTTGTTCAATACTTTTTCGATTCGAGTTGCGCAGGCTTGACAAGACATACCTTCAACTTGGAATTGCGTTTTCTCCAATTTAACCGGGGGGTTAGCCTCAGTATTTATACTACGATGAGTAGACTCTAGATTGGACATAGGATTACCAATTTTTACGATAAAATGAAAAAAATAGCAGTGATAAAAATGTTATGGGGATACGAGGCGGGATTTTCCATAGGACAATTAATGTCATTCGACACCTATTTAACTAAATAAACCAAAATTCTGGTTAATAAATAAGCCAATCAACAAGAAAACCAGCATAGAGCTGGCTTTTATAGGTCAACCTTAAAGTATACACCCTAAGGCAAAGATGCGAATAAGAATTGCTAAGACGACTAACTAAAACCCATCATGCAACCAAAACATACCTCTATTATTGAAAATTAAAATGAGTACCTAGCCTAGCCGCACATATTATTGGATCAGTTGCATGAAATACTTAGCTGTTTTGTACACTCGTATCAAATCCAGCATCTTTAATTGCTTGCGTAATAGTTTCTAAACTAACTCTAGCTTTGTCAAAAGTTACCGTTGCAAGATTATCATCAAGATTTACATCGATACTTTGTACCCCCTCTAAGGGAGTGACTGCACTGTGTACACTTTTGACACAGCCAGCGCAAGTCATACCAGATATGTCAATTATACGAGTTTCAAAAGCCATAGTTATCTCCTCGTTATATATGTAGTCTATAATATGAATATACTTGTCATTTTGTTTGCACTTTGATTAACCATCTAGAAGCTAGATTGCAACTGAATGAAATATAAAAAGAAATATTAGCCCTAACAAACTTTACAGGTTATTTGGGTTTTGAGGTGCATCTTCCGGAAATGGCTGAGTAATATAATCGACTGTATTCAAAGCCGCCTTGATGGCATAAAATGATGTTTTTGTGTCATCATAATGCACCACACCAAAATGGCTTGCTGAATTTAACTCTATCGAAGTCACACCATCGATATTTTTTAAAGCTGTTGTTAAGCTATCCAGACCGTTAGTATCATTTATATTATTTATGCAAAATTTAGCAATTTGAATTGACATACTCCCGCCCCTTGACTTTGTTTATTACTCAACCATTTAAATTAAGTTGATACAGTATGCCTGATTTACACCCTATTTAATTTTACACCCTATTTAATACTGCTTCTAATATGCAGACAAGCCCTTGATATAGATACAAAGCTAATGTGTGTCAAGGGCTTTGAACCCTTTAACTAATTCATCAATTTGTTTTAACTGTGATAGAAATGGTTCGAGTTGAGATAATCTTAATGCACATGGTCCATCGCATTTTGCCTTATCAGGATCTGGGTGCGCTTCTAAAAACAGTCCAGCGATGCCCGTTGCCATACCTGATCGAGCCAAAGTACTTATTTGCTCACGGCGCCCACCAGCACTATCACTACGTGCACCTGGTTGCTGCAAACTATGAGTAACGTCAAAAAACACAGGTACATCCATACTTTTCATGGTATCAAACCCAAGCATATCTACTATTAGGTTATTGTAACCAAAAGATGTCCCGCGCTCACACAAAATAAGCTTATCGTTACCAGCTTCTAAACACTTATTGATAATATGACGCATCTCATGCGGGGCCAGAAATTGTGCTTTTTTTATATTTATAATAGCGCCAGTTTTAGCCATTGCATTTACTAAGTCAGTTTGACGACTTAAGAAAGCAGGTAGCTGAATAATATCGGCAACCTCTGCGACAGGTTCAGCTTGATAAGGTTCATGTACGTCAGTAATAATGGGGACATTAAACTTCTCTTTTATTTGTCCAAGCCAATCTACACCCTTCTCAAGTCCAGGGCCACGGTATGAGTTTAAACTTGAGCGGTTTGCCTTATCAAAACTGGCTTTAAATACATAGCCAATACCTAAACGATCGCAAATATCGATATAGCTTTTCGCAATATCAAACGCCATCTCTTTTGATTCAAGAACGTTCATTCCACCAAATAATACGAATGGTTTATCATTACCAATTTGGATACCCTTTAATTCGATATGAGACTGCGCTTTAGTTAATTCGGTCATAAATCACTCTTTTTTATGAGTTTAAATATAGGGAAAACACGATATTCTTTAAGTTTTACAGTAGTAATATATTATTAGATATGGATCTTAACATCTAAGCTAATAAACAGAAACCTAACTTATAGAATAATATAGTTGAATAAGTTATAAATAAGGATTTAAATGCATCTGAGCTATACCCCTATATTATATAGGTATAAATATAAAATAAAAAAGAGATTGGAAATAATCCCAACCTCCTTCTAATTTATACATCTTAATTTAGGTATTGATGTATTAAAGTTATTTTAGCTACTCAGACTTTTGAATTATCAATCGCTGCCTTAACAAAGCTTGAAAATAGCGGATGCCCCTCACGAGGCGAACTGGTAAACTCTGGATGGAACTGAACTGCAATAAACCATGGATGCTCTGGAATTTCAACGGCTTCTACTAAGTGTTGTTTAGCAGAGTACCCTGATATTAGCATGCCACCTGACTCTAAATCGTCAATAAAACGATTATTGACTTCATAGCGATGACGATGACGCTCAGAAATGGTTTTTGATCCGTAGATGTGATTTAGCTTAGAGCCTTCAACTAATTCGGCTTTTTGACTCCCTAAGCGCATGGTCCCCCCTAAATCTGACTCATCGCTGCGTATTTGCAATTCGCCACGCTCATCTAACCATTCAGTAATTAAACCAACGATTGGATGAGCAACTTTGCGATTAAATTCCGTTGAATCAGCCTCTAAACCAATAACATTTTTTGCAAACTCAATAACGGCCAACTGCATACCCAAACAAATACCAAGGTACGGTACTTTGTTAAGACGAGCATAGGTAATCGCCTTCATTTTTCCAAGCTTACCACGTTCGCCAAACCCACCAGGAACAAGAATACCGTCCGCTTTTTTGAGTTGCTCAAGCAAAGTATCATCACTCTCTAACACCTCAGCATCGACATAATCAATTTTAACGTCAGTTTTATGAGCAATACCGGCATGAAGTAATGCCTCATTGATGGATTTATAGGCATCAGGCAACTCAACATATTTGCCAACTATTGCAATGGTCACTTCGCCTTCGCTATTTAATAAAGACTCAACAACTTCATCCCAGTCAGATAGATCAGCCTCAGGCACTTGTATAGCAAACCGTTCACAAATAATGTCATCCAAATCTTGTTCATAAAGTGCGCGTGGTATCTGATAGATGGTATCAGCATCCTGACACATAATGACCGCACGCTCTTCTACGTTAGTAAACAAGGCAATTTTACGACGGTTATCTTGACTAATAGTATGCTCAGATCGCAAAATTAATACATCTGGCTGCAAGCCAATGGAACGTAATTCTTTAACAGAATGCTGGGTTGGTTTTGTCTTAGTTTCACCAGCACTGGAGATATAGGGTACCAGAGTTAAATGCATTAGCATGGCTTTATTCCGCCCAAGTTCTACCTGCATCTGACGAACCGCTTCCATAAACGGGAGTGACTCGATATCACCAACCGTACCACCAATTTCAATAATAGCAATATCGTAGCCTATACCACTGGCACGGATTCGATGCTTAATTTCATCAGTAATATGCGGAATTACCTGAACGGTACCCCCTAAGTAATCACCACGCCGCTCTTTATTGAGAACTGTTTGATAGATACGACCACTGGTAAAGTTATTAGTTTTGCTCATTTTAGAATGACGTAAAAACCGCTCGTAATAGCCTAAATCTAAATCTGTTTCTGCCCCATCTTCGGTAACAAAGACTTCACCATGCTGGAAAGGACTCATGGTACCAGGATCAACATTAATATATGGATCCATTTTGGTCATGGTTATTTTAAGACCACGTGCTTCTAAAATAGCTGCAAGCGATGCAGCAGTAATACCTTTACCTAATGAGGACACAACCCCACCGGTCACAAATATAAATTTAGTCATAATTTTTTATCTTAATGTGGCAGTCGCCAGTTGGTAAAAATAGATTTTACTAAATTTAGGGCAAAATTTATAGGGTTTAGTGATAATAAGTAAAAGTTTGATAGCTTGTTAAAGATTTTAAAACTTTACTTCACACAAAAAAACCCACTCCGAAGAGTGGGTTTTTTGGAATCAAATTCTAATGTTTAATTTAGAATTTGTATTCTAGACCACCACCGATAGCGAATACATCAGCATCACCTGTTATATTATCGCCAAACGGTACATCATCAGCACTGTTCACACCAGCATACGCATGCATGATCATGTTTTTCTGATAGTAGTATTTACCACCCACAACGATTTGATCAGAATCTGCATCTTTAACACCATCTAAATTTGATGTGTTGTTGTACTGAGTATAGATAGAAGCAGGTTTTGTGAAGTTCTGTAGACCCATTTCAGCGCTTACTACAAAACCTTTTTCTTTTTCGTCTCGATCATCGATGTCAGCTTCTTGATATAAACCACCAAGTGTTAATGGCATGTTAGTACCAGATACTTTAGATAGGTCTACTGAAACGGTACCACGAATAATGTCACCATCGACATTCAAGTCATTATCATAAGCTAAGCCAGCAGTAAAGCCAGTACCTTGATCAAACATTAAAGCAGCACCAAAACCATTATTACGGTCATCGCTGTCTTCAACAAAGCTTTCATCTGCACCATACATAGCATAAAACTCGAGTGGAAGACCTTCATATTTTGGTGCTGTCCACAAAATAGAGTTTTTAATACGACCACTATCAGACATATTTAATGCAGATAATTCTTCGTTCTCTTCAAGTTTGTTGCCACCTAGGTTGTCCCAATAACCAGCGTTAACCACCACGTTATTAATTTTATCTAATGTAGATTGGTTATGACCCGCACGGAACTCACCGAAACTTTTGTTTTTCACACCAAGATAAGTATCACGGTTTTTAAATGCTGTACCAGAGTCATTATCGATGTCAATGCCATATTCTAACTGATAAATAACATCAGTATTAGCCGTCATGGGCTCAGAGCCTTTAAAACCAATACGTGAAGAGTTAGAGTTAATTTGAACTGAATTCGTATCTGATTCATAGTTGCTATTGTTGCTTTCAAACTCACCATTAACGTAATCAGCAGTCATAAACGCTTTACCATACACAGTTGGTGCAGCGTTAGCAGCAGATACAGATAGAGCAGCAATGGCTGATGCTAAAAGTAGTTTTTTCATGGGGTATATCTCCACTTTACAATTTTAGTTATGGGCTGCCCTAGCAAGCTAACGCCCATTTTTAATTATCTAAATATCAAGAACTTCATTACGAAACACTTAATTAATTTAGATACCAGATTTGATGTTAGTTTGACAACAAATTATTACAGAGTTGTGAAAAGATAGAAACTTTATAAATAAAAGCCCTATGCTTAATTAATAGCCTGTTATTTTGTAACATCATTTTTCTAACTCGCTCATCTTAATTGATTATGATATAAATATCAACTTACAAATATCTAAGAATACTTTTTAATTCATTTCTTTACACCAACATAAATTAACTATCAAAGGTCTACTGGCTCTTTGCATAATAGCCAAACTACTTTAAAACCACGCTGATAACCATAAAAAAACTCACTCTATTAGAGTGAGTTTTTTACACTAAATCTATTGTTTAAACTAAAATAAATATTCTAAACCACCACCAATTGTCGTCGTTTCATTAAGACCATCAATATCTTCGTTACCAGCATAAGCATGCATAATCATATTTGGCTGGTATTTATAAGTACCGCCTACAATTATCTGATTTCCATCAATGCCTTTTTGACCTTTAAAGTCTGTAGTACCAATATACTGAGCATATACAGTTGCAGGTTTTGCAAAGTTAGATAAACCCATTGTTGCACTAACAGAAAAAGCCTTTTCGTCTTCGTCAGTATGGTCATAATCCGCGACTTGATATAAGCCACCAAGTTTAAGAGGCATACCTGCCATTTGGCTCATGTCATAAGTTGCAGTACCACGAATGATTTCAGCACCTGAGAATTCAGTTAATGGCTCATTAGTGAGTGGGTCTACTCCCGTCGCAACTTCAGTATTAATGTTTAAATCCTTATCATATGCTAGACCTGCTGTAAACCCTGTTCCTTGGTCATACATAGCTGCTAAACCATAACCGTTATTACGGTCGCCACTATCATCTACAAAACTTTCATCTGCACCATACATAGCAAAAAACTGTACTGGTACATTATTATACTTAGGGGATAACCAAAGTACAGAGTTTCTAATACGGCGGCTATCTGCCATCATGGTAAAACCTCTATCCCAATAGCCCTTACCAATCAGGGCATTGTTAATGTGTTGTAACGTTGAATGCTGATGACCGAAGCGTAGCTGACCAAAACTGTCATTTTTTACACCCAGATAGGTATCACGATTTTTAAATGCAACGCCAGAACCACCGTCATCATTATCAATATCAACTTGATACTCTAATTGATAAATGACATCTGTATTCTCAGTCATAGCTTCAGAACCTTTAAAGCCTAGGCGAGAGTAATTAGAATTAATCTGTACAGAGTCAGAGTCTTGATCTGCATTATTTTCAGCGTCAACATAATCCATAGTAACAAAGGCTTTACCGTATACAGTTGGGGCAGCGTGTGCAGCTGAAACTGATAAAGCAGCAATTGTAGATGCTAAAAGTAATTTCTTCATTGTGTAAATCTCCATTTTACAATTTGAATGGTGGCTAATTTGGTAACTAGCAGCCTGACTTTAATTTCTTCTAAGAAACATACTAAAAATGTTTCTGCCAGAGGAACTGGGTTGAATATTAGTATGGAATTAATCTACAAATGCTCGGAATTATTCCATTGAAACCAAAAACCTATCAATAGCTTTACTCTTACATATTATATTAATAGAGTACCAAAACTATACGAAACGTAGTCATTAGAACCATACTCTAGAATTAGAATAACAAATTTGAAATATTTTGCAACAAATAATTATGATATTTTAACAAACATATGTTGACAAATAATTAATATTCAAAAAAAATCCTGCTAAATTAAATATTTAGCAGGATTTATCATACAATAGGAAAGTTATTATCTAGTTAAGCGAATAACTTATTGTTAGTGTTGTGACTTTAACTTCAAACGGGCTTCATGAAGTAAAGGTTCAGTATAACCACTTGGCTGTTGACGACCTTTAAAGATTAGATCTTTAGCCGCTTGGAAGGCAATAGAGTTGTCAAAGTTACCCGCCATTGGAATATAGTTTGAATCGCCTTTATTTTGCTCATCAACCACTTTAGCCATTTTTTCCAAGGCTTGTATAACTTGCTCTTCAGTTACCACACCGTGATGCAACCAGTTGGCAATATGTTGACTTGAGATACGCAGTGTCGCCCTATCTTCCATAAGTCCTACGTTATTGATATCTGGCACTTTAGAACAGCCTACCCCTTGATCAACCCAGCGGACTACATAACCTAAGATACCTTGCGCATTGTTCTCAAGCTCTTGACGCTTCTCTTCCTCCGTCCAGTTAGTGTCTTTGGCTAACGGTATCGTTAGAATATCATCAAGGCTTGCACGTTCGCGGCTTTTAAAGCTTTCTTGTACCTCTTGTACATTCACTTGATGATAATGAATGCTGTGTAAGGTTGCGCCAGTTGGTGAAGGTACCCATGCTGTGGTCGCACCTGCCTTCGGATGATTGGCTTTCGTCTCTACCATCTCTTTCATTTCATCAGGTTTTGCCCACATACCTTTACCAATTTGAGCACGACCAATAAGACCCGTTTCAATACCAATATCTACGTTCCATTGCTCGTAAGCAGGTTGCCATGCTTGAGACTTCATATCGCCTTTGCGTACAAATGGCCCAGCATTCATACTGGTATGAATTTCGTCACCCGTACGATCTAAGAAGCCCGTATTAATAAAGATAACACGCTCTTTGGCCTGACGAATAGATTCTTTCAGGTTAATAGTAGTACGACGCTCTTCATCCATAATACCAATTTTAAGCGTGTTTCTTGGTAAGCTCAGCGCATCTTCCACGGCTGCAAATAGATCATCTGCAAACTTGACTTCTTCAGGGCCATGCATCTTAGGCTTCACGATATACATAGAACCCGTACGTGAGTTTGAGCGTTCATTATTACCCTTGATATCGTTAAGGGTCAATAAAGGTGTGATAAGCGCATCCATTATGCCTTCAAAGATTTGCTCTTCACCATTGCCTAAGTCCACTAAAATAGCTGGATTCTGCATTAAATGACCCACGTTACGGGTTAATAGCAAGGCACGACCTGGCAATACAAGTTTACCGCCATCAGGCTTAGTATATTCACGATCTGGGTTCAGCTGACGGGTTAATTTTTTGTCGCCTTTATAAAAAGTCTCAGTTAGGTCGCCATTCATTAGACCGAACCAGTTACGATAGGCTTCTACTTTTTCTTCTGCATCTACAGCAGCTACCGAATCTTCATTATCCTGAATGGCGGTAATCGCTGATTCCATTAACACATCTTTGATATGGGCAGGATCATCTTGACCTACTGGATGACTGGCATCAATTTGAATTTCAACATGCAGGTTATTGTTCTTAAGCAAGATACCTGTTGGGCTTGACGCTTTACCTACATAACCTGCAAATTGTGAGTTATTTTTCAAAGATGTTGTACTATCACCTTGTGCCAATTTAAGGACACCATCTTCAACACTAAAACCGGTTACATCGGTATAACTACCCTGCTCTAAACCAAAATGCTCGTCTAAAAACCCTTTGGCATAGGCCACTACTTCAGCACCACGTTTAGGATTATAACTGCTACCTTTATCCTTACCATCAGCGGTATCAATCATATCCGTACCATAAAGGGCATCATACAAACTACCCCAACGGGCATTAGCTGCATTTAAGGCATAGCGTGCATTACGCACAGGTACTACCAGTTGAGGGCCTGGCGTAGAGGCAATTTCAGCATCCACATTCTCAGTAGATACTTCAAAGTCATCACCTTCTGGTAATAAATAGCCAATTTCCTGCAAAAATTGCTTATATTTTGGATAATCAATTTCACCATTCTTAGCAGGATTATCTAAATGCCATTGGTCAATCTTAGCTTGAAGTTCATCACGTTTAGCCAATAACTCTTTATTACGTGGCGTAAATTTCTTAACGATATCAGCAAAATTAGTCCAGTACGTTTCTGAATCCACACTAACACATGGCAATACTTCATTCTCGATGAAGGTATATAATTGGTTATCAATGGCTAATATGCCTTTTTGAATACGGTTGTTGTTCATACTATATGACCTTTGGTTAGTGAATAAATTTGTTAATAAACAAATTGAATGATGACTGTTATATTGACAAGAGATGTCCGTAGTAATAGTGGTAAAACTTATGACTTTTCAGTCTTATCAAAGATTGGTATGGTAGTTCTAAATAGTTATTTTAATAGTACTATCAATGAATTAAATATACAAGAATATGGTATTTTTTAAGAAAATGTTAGTCGTTTATTCAATTGATGTTTACTGTTTTTGACCGACTTGATAGCGGTTAGATTAAATTGGTAAATATAAATACTAAACACATAAAATAGGTATATATAAAATATTCATAGAGATATAAACCTAAATTCGCTATCAAGCAATAAGTCCAAAACAGTAAATTCAGATTTGTTAGAATAAACTCCAACTATAACTATTATTTATTCTCGTTTTTCATCCTCAATTTACTATTAGTCAGGGCTCTAAATGTCAAAACCATCCCCCCCAATCGGTCAACCGTTAGAATCTACTCAATTACCAGATGGCATATTCAATAAGCCTCATGTGCCTAAAAATATTGAGCATAGTACACCTGATAATCTAAGGCCCATAAATACGATGAGTCAATCAACTCAAACAGACATTTCTCACATTTACGATTTTTTGGGTGTGCAAACTCCTACAGCTTGGGTAGATAAGGCTCTGGAAAACATTCCTACGCTTATCCAAGACCATGCTAACTGTGAGAAAAAAGCAGCAGGTACTGCTATGAACTTAGTATTTAAATATGAGTTCGATCGTAATTTACAATTAAAATTAGCACAACTTATAAGAGAAGAGATGCTGCACTATGAACAGGTCATCGGCATTATGGAAGAACGGGGTCAACCTTGGAAGCACCTACCAGCTGGTCGCTATGCAAAGGGCTTGTTAAAGCATAAGCGTACCTATGAGCCCGCTGCTATGATTGACGTTCTGATTATTGGCGCCTTTATTGAAGCTCGATCATGTGAGAGATTTTATGTATTAAGCGAAGTCATTGAGGACGAACGCCTAGCAAAATATTATCGATATCTGTTGAAATCGGAGAGTCGTCATTTTGAGGATTACATCTCACTGGCTAAATCACTGACAGTAAATAATGCATCCAGAAATATACCTACTAGTTCTGCCAATAATGGTAATCAAGGTACTGGCCATAAAGCTTTAATAAATTATCACAACTTAAAGCAAACTACTAACGGAAGTATAAACACCTCTGCTGAAACGTTAAATGTCGATGAACGTATTAAATTTTTTCGGACAGTTGAAGCAGAGCTTATAACTAGCCCTGATAATGAATTCAGATTTCATAGTGGCGTACCAGTAAATTAAGTCTTAGCTTTATAGATATGTGAACGTTATAAATGATAGAATATTTTAAAGCCAGTGCTGTAACGCCTTTTAGATAGATACTATTCAGATAGATGCTATTCAGATAGATACTATCTTTAAAAAATAAGACAGTAACATTCTTGACCATTTATTCATGGAATTATTTATCAACCTGGGTGTTGTCAGTAGATAGCGCATTGGTCTGAGCGTTTTTAATTGAACTGTATTTGTTTTTATCATTAATTTTCGCACTTGCGATGTTTTCTACCTGTGATGAAGATTCATTTACACCCTCATCGAAGGCATTACCTTGTTGGTCTCGTCGGTCAGGCTGGCGTGCTGGATTATCGCCATCATTGACATGTTCACTATTGATAATACCCGCATCCACGGTTTTATTACCTTTAACATTTGAGTCAGTATTCAGATGCGTGCTGTCGTTATCTAATAAATTATCGGAGTGACTCATAGAGCTATCTTTTAAGGTTTTAGTAAGGTGGGGATCTTTGGTATCCATAATAATATCCTTTTGAATTAATCTACTAAAATAACTATTAAGTGTTGTCTGTATAATTTTTCCTATCCAGAGAATTATTCGAATAGGCTTATTGCTATATATTCATGGCTATATATACGTGATTGAGTGTTAAAATTTGTAAGAGTCATTGCCCTTACAAATTAGTTGAATAACAAGTTTATATGACATATGACATTACTTATCGGTACGCAGTGATTCATCTATAAATTGTGTTTTCTCTTCTTTAGATAAAGACTCAGGCTTAACCTTCGAATCACTATCATTTAAATCTTTATTCAAATTATTCTCAATTTTACTAGGTTCAATATCATTAATTGCTTTCTTAATATCTGACTCTATATCTGAGTCGCTTGATTGGTTTTCAGTGGCATCTTGTTTATTATCTATATCATTGTTCATTTTAATTCGCTCCTTTATTATTACAGACTCTATTATTTCCGCCTCAATTATTTGAGGAAAATGAATTGATGACCTTTAAGGTATGAAATCTCATTTTTAATTAAAACATCAAAGCATTAAATATTCTCGATGAGCATCTATAGATAATCTATAACCCTTAACCAGCTTTAGTATAGTCAATAAACGTCAAAGAGTAGGTCAAAGAGTAGATAGGTAGACAATCTTATATCGAATAATGAATTAACTTGATTTGCATTACCTTTATAAGCTTTGTACTTATTATTGATAGATTACATTCCAACTGAGTTTTCAACTATTGGTTTGACGTAGCATTGTGTGAATTTATGTTTATAAAAAAGCAACTTTGTAAAAGTTGCTTTTTTATAACTAAAGGTAGATCTGTTATTTTAACTAAATTTCACTGAGATACACCATTAATTTTATGCAGTAAATAACTTTGAGCAATAAAAGGCGTTTCATCTTTGGCTGGCTTTACTTGCTCCCAAGAGCCATTACCCTTGAGCTCCCATGCTTGGACATTATCTTTCAGGTAACTCAATAAACCATCCTCATATACTCTTTTAAATAACTTTTTATCTTCAACAGGAAATGCAACTTCCACACGATGAAATAAGTTACGACTCATCCAATCAGCACTCCCACAGTACAAGCGTTCATTACCATCGTTATAAAAGTAATAAACACGAGTATGTTCTAAGAAGCGATCAACTACCGATCGAACCGTGATATTTTCAGACAGGCCTTTTACCTGCGGACGCAAACAACACATAGAACGCATAATCAATTCGATTTTGACACCCGCTTGTGATGCATCATAAAGTTTATCTATTAACTTTCTCTCCGTTAGGGCATTACATTTAACAATAATGTGGGCTTTTTTACCTGCTTTAGCATGAGCAATTTCGTCGTCAATAAATGCCATGAATTTATCATGCATGGTAAACGGAGAGTGCAATAATTTATTAACTTTAGCGGGTTTACCCATGCCGGTTAACTCTTGGAATATTTTATGCACATCTTCAGTGATGTTTGGCTCAGCAGTAAACAGACCGTAGTCTGTATAAGCTTTGGCATTGCCTTCGTGATAATTTCCCGTACCTAAATGCACATAACGGCGAATCTTATTGTCCTCACGACGCACAATTAGCAACAGTTTCGCATGCGTTTTATAACCGACGATACCGTAAACAACCACAGCTCCTGCATCTTGCAATACATTGGCTACCTCAATGTTTGACGCTTCATCAAATCGAGCACGCAGCTCAATAACGGCAGTTACTTCTTTACCATTTCTGGCGGCATACGTTAACGCTTTAACCAATTCAGAATTATTTGCTGAGCGATAGAGCGTCTGTTTAATTGCCAATACTTTAGGATCTCTAGCCGCTTCACGCACCATATTAACCACTGGGTTAAACGATTCAAAAGGATGATGTAACAAAACATCCGTCTTGCGAACCACTGAGAACATGCTCTCGCCTTTTTCAAATGACTCACGTCTAAATGGTTTGGGTATAGCATGTGAGAAGGGCTGGTAGCGAAGTCCTGGTACATCAAAGTCAAATAATAAGCGGGTTAAATTAACTGGACCATTGACTCTATACAGCTGATTATCATGTAAGTCGAATTCTGCGAGTAAATAGTCACTAATATGTTTAGGGCAATTAGTAGTTACCTCTAGACGCACCTCTTCACCAAACCGGCGATTGTCCAACTCCCCTTCAAGTGCTTTAGCAATATCTTCTACATCATCAGACAACTCAAGGTCGGCATTGCGTGTTAGGCGGAATTGATGACAACCTGTTACTGATAATCCTGGGAATAATTTACCTACATGTTCATGAATCACAGCCGAAAGCATGATGTGATGCTCTTTGCCACCAGTTAGCTCATCAGGCAGCCGAATAACACGCGGCAAGCTGCGGGGTGCGGGAACAACAGCTAAATTAATATCTCGACCAAAGCCATCTTTACCCTCAAGGCTAACAATAAAATTTAAGCTTTTATTCACTAAACGTGGAAACGGATGGGCGGGATCAATACTAATAGGGGTAAGTACGGGCATCACTTGTTCAAGAAAATACTCTTTCATCCACGCAGATTGTTTAGCATTTAATTCGTCTCGCTTCAAATAACGAATATCTTCTTGAGCCAGTGCAGGTAGAATATCTTCATTTAAAATACGGTATTGCTCTTCAATGGCGGTATGGGCTTGTTCAGCAATATCTCGTAGCACCTCGCTAGGGCGCATGCCATCTGACCCTAAACCTATATTATCGTGATTTAAATTTTGCAATAAGCCCGCAACGCGAATTTCAAAAAACTCATCCATATTCGATGAAAAAATGATTAAAAAGAATAGACGTTCAAGTAAAGGATGGCGCGGATTCATAGCTTGAGATAAGACCCGTTTATGGAACTCTAACCAAGATAATTCACGATTAATATAACTGTTTGGCGAGTACGATCCATCTTCAAATTTCTGCCAATCTATTGTGGTTAGAGGAGTCAATGCTTGGTCTTCGGCTTTGATAGGTAACAATTTATTAGAATTCGATGCAGACTTTGATAATGATGTATTTGTCATAACTTCCTCAGTATTCTTATAAAATTTATTTACGGTTTTTCATTTAAAATCTAGGCTGTAAGGCTTTCTATAACGCTAATTAAGAGCAGTATGATGACTTTCATATATGAGAATTACTATGTCATTAAATTAATTAAGGCAAAATATATAAAAAAATTTCATAGCAACTTTTATAGTATCTACTTTTTGATGATATCTACTCAGCTAATATAAAATATATTAAGACGCATGGTCATTATTGACATAGTTTCAGTTTAACATCCACATATGACGATTTAATAACGCTCAACAAAATCCAATAAAATGGCAATACAAACAGTACTCTTATAAAAGTCACAACCTTCACACTCTAATATCTAAATTAAGAGCCAACTCAAGAGCCAACTCGCTCGTTGATGCTAAACTGTTAAGAGGGCCCTTCCCATCCTAAACTCTATCTTTACCGTAGCCTGCTTATATTCATTAAAGGTGTTATGGAATACTTGCTGCACTCATACGCCGCATTACGATACGCTGCTTGTTTCGTAATCGCTTAGCATTCATATGTTGTTGATAGTATTTTGGATTAGTCAACATACTAATCAGTAAAGCAGACTCATTGCGATTCAACTTACTAGCTGGCTTATTAAAGTAATGTTCTGCGGCGGCTTCTATACCATATATACCCTCGCCAAACTCTGCAACATTCAGATAAGCTTCTAAAATACGCCGCTTATCCCATATCATCTCTATCAATAAAGTAATACTCGCCTCAACCCCTTTGCGTACATAAGAACGGTGCGATGTTAAAAAAAGGTTTTTGGCAAGTTGTTGACTAATGGTAGAGCCACCAGCCGATAACTTACCTGAACGTTCATTCTTTGTCATCGCGGCCTCTATGCCTTCTATATCAAAGCCATCATGATTGAGAAACTTAGCATCTTCACTGGCGACTGCTGCCTGCTTGGCAGATTTTGCAATGCCTTCATAATCAACCCATGTTTGTGATACATTGCCGCCACTTAAACGATGAGAAATCATAAACATGCTATTGTTAATAGGCTGCGTTTTCCACACAACAAGAAGGCTACCTACTAATAAATAAAAAGCCAGTATCAATAATAGTAGTGCCCAAAATATACGTCTGAAAAAAGTAAATATGACCGTCATAAATTTTTGACTCAGCTAGCGGTTAAAAATTAATCAATGATAAACTAACACAGCAATAACTGGTAGTACGATCTAGATATTTAATGCAAGCGAAAAATAATGAAGACCAACCATCACTTATTCGCTCAGCCTATAATAATTTGGTGAACTATTACAAGCTACATAACTTAAAGCATAATATGTTAGATAGTAATACTTATTGAGTTTTGACCAAGAGTTTTACGACATCAGTTATTAAGTCAAAGCCACTGTAGAGCTTCAAGACGAGCAAATTTTGCACCTAAAAATTCTAATGTTAAACCTACAAAACTCAAAAGTTGAGACTATTTATACTCTTAACACCGTGTGAATTAAAGGATGAATATTTTGCAAAGTATTGTTAACAATATAGAAAAAACACGACAGCTAGTTGCACAGCAACTTAATTTACCCCATTTTGATAAAAACACATGGGTATTACTCGGCACTTTAGGCTGCCACTTATGTGATAATGCAGAAGAGACGTTGAACCAGTTTTCTACCGTATATCCTATTCAAGTTATTAAAGTGGATATTACTGATTTGCATGAAGATTTAATGAGCGATTTTACCGACATTATTCCAGTATTACTCCTCCCAAATTGTGTTGTTGGTTATCCATTTTCAGTGGCTGACTTAAGTCACTACATTTGCTACATTACAAAAAAATGAAATTAAATATTTACTTACACTATATTTATGAAATAAACTTGTTTCATGACGCTATGTAATTTAAAGAATCTATCCAAATTTTTTAGATCAAGTTGTCCTAAACTCCCAGTTTCTACTTAACCTTTTTATTTCTAATACTCGACTCATGTTGCTATATTCTTTTACTAATAAGTTGCTAAAAATTTTAGCAATTTCTTAGTGATTTTTTAAATGGTTAAGTATTGTAACTTTATGACCATTTTTTCGACGATTCTAAAAATTGTTTAAAAAATTAAACAAGGAAGTTATATGTATACATTTCTGGCATTAATGCCTATCTTAATTGTTTTTTTACTACTTGTTGTAATGAGGCTTCCCGCTAAATATTCTATGGGTGCTGCGTATATAGTTACTGCGGCATTATCTCTATTTGTATGGAATGTTAGTGGTGCTCAAGTTGCAGCAGCAACAACCAACGGAATTATTGTTGCTCTAACTATTTTATTTATTGTATTTACGGCTATTTTACTACTCAATACCTTAAAAGAAAGTGGAGCTGTTATCGCTATACGCAGGGGATTTATGGATATATCCCCTGACAGGCGTGTTCAAGCAATCATAGTCGCTTGGTTGTTTTGTTCTCTAGTTGAAGGCTCATCTGGATTTGGTACACCTTCCGCAGTTGGTGCACCTTTATTATTAGCCCTTGGCTTCCCGGCTATGGCTTCTGTAATGACAGTTCTTATCATCCAGTCTACACCAGTATCTTTTGGGGCTGTTGGAACGCCTTTATTAGTTGGCGTATGGTCTGGTATTGATAACAAAGAAGATTTAGCTCAAGCTATTGAGCCCTCTACTGTTGCTGATTACCTACTTTTAATTACTGGTAATGTTGGTTTATTCCATGCACTGATTGGTGTCTTAATCCCCCTAATTTTAAGTGCTTTTTTAACTCGTTTCTTCGGAGAGAAAAGGTCATTTGTTGAAGGGTTAAAAATTTGGCCGTTTGCGTTATTTGCAGGTATTTGTTTTACCGTACCTTATTTCTTAGTCGCTAAATATTTAGGGCCTGAATTCCCTTCTTTGGTGGGTGGTTTTATCGGTCTATTGATCGTTGTTCCAGCTGCAAAACGTGGGTTCTTAATGCCTAAAGAGATTTTTGACTTTGGTCCAAGAGCACATTGGGATAAAGAGTGGTTAGGATCATTACAAGAAGAGAAGTATGATGACACTGTTGCCCCTAGATTTTCTGTTGTAAGAGCCTTTGCTCCTTATGTCATTGTTATATTGTTACTTATCATTACCCGTGTCGTTGCACCATTAAAAGCCTTTTTAGTTGGCGATATGGCAACCATTAAATTTGCAAACTTATTTGGCACCACTATCTCAAGTAAGATTCAACTTTTATATTCGCCAGGCAGTATCCTGCTGATTACCTCATTGTTGTGCATCTGGATTTATAAGATGGACAAGCAGTCTATCAAGCGTAGCTGGTCAAACTCTGGCAAAACTATGATTGCAGCAGCGCCTGCCTTACTGCTATCTGTTCCTATGGTACAAGTATTTATCAACTCAGGTGCCACATCTGAGCTGTCAACTGCACTCCCTGCAATGCCACTAATGTTGGCTGAAAGTGCAAGTAATGCATTTGCAAACACTTGGCCATTGGTATCTCCTTGGATTGGGGCTATGGGTGCATTTATTGCCGGTTCAAACACGGTAAGTAACATGATGTTCTCATACTTCCAGTGGTCAACTGCGAGTCAAATTGGCTTAGGTTCTGATCTTGCTGCACAAGTAGTTGCCTTACAAGCCATTGGTGGTGCTGCCGGTAATATGATCTCAGTGCATAATGTGGTTGCAGCCTGTGCTGTAGTAGGTCTAATTAACAAAGAGGGCTACGTTATACGTAAAACCCTAGTTGCTATGATTTATTATGTCGTTCAAGCTGGTTTCTTAGGCATGGCTGTGATATTTGGTAATATAGTTTGGTGGACTCTGGCTATTGCATGGCCATTATCCTTCTTATTAATCATGTCATTATCTGGCAAGTTTACAAAAGCTAAAGCTCATAACGGAAGCTCATAACGGAAGCTTGATGAGTAACCCTGATGCAGTTTCGATTACGTATTTTATTAATAAACATCTAAATTTATTTATTAATCTATGAAACTGCATCATCATCCTTCGCCTTATTTTACATATATATTCATTTTAAAAGAGTTCAATACATTATCTAGAATAAATACATATGTATCTATAATTAATAACCTCTAGCTATAAAGCATTTGAACTAACTTAGCTGCATAGGCATCTTGGAAGTACATTTTTATTTTGATTACCTCTTATCATAGTTTAACTGGCTCTATTGCTAATATAGCTATAGCCATAGTGCATATAGAATTATAATTAAGGGATATCCTCATTTAGATTAGAAGTGTAAAAATAAGATTGATTATAGAGTGTCATTAAACACAAATGGTTTAGAAGCATGCATAAGCATATTGGCTAAAAAATCAGACCCTGTTTGACGGGAAGATAACCCGTTTTAAACCGTAAAATTCTAGTTCTTGTAAATTCTGACACGCCCTAACTCTACCAAAGGTTTATTATATAATTCGAACCCATTAAATAAGGTTAAAGTGAGAGAAAATCATGAAAGACTTATCTAAAATGACGGAAATTGAAGACTTACGCGTTGTTGCTGAGCGTAAAGTTCCCCGTATGTTCTATGACTATGTGGATTCTGGATCATGGACTCAAACAACGTATCGTAATAATGAGACTGATTTTGACCGTATTAAACTGCGTCAGCGTGTATTAGTTGATATGGAGAACAGAAGCTTAGAAACCACTATGATTGGTCACGATGTAAAAATGCCTGTGGCTATAGCACCAACTGGGTTTACAGGCATGATGTGGGCAAATGGTGAGATGCATGCTGCTCGTGCTGCTGAAAAATTTGGTGTGCCATTTTCACTTTCTACAATGAGTATTTGTTCAATCGAGCAGGTAGCTGAATATACTAATAATCCTTTTTGGTTTCAGTTATATGTGACTCGTGACAAAGAATATATGGCAAACCTTATCAAGCGTGCTAAGGATGCAAACTGTTCAGCCCTTATTCTAACAGTCGATTTACAAGTGTTGGGGCAGCGCCATAAGGATATTAAGAACGGATTAACCGCACCGCCAAAACCCACCATTAAGAACATTATAAACCTGATGACAAAGCCTGAATGGTGCTACAACATGTTAGGCGCTAAAAGTCGTACTTTTGGTAATATTGTTGGTCACGCAAAAGGGGTCACGGATGTTTCTTCCCTATCTGCTTGGACGGCAGAACAATTTGATCCCGGTTTAAACTGGGATCAAGTAGCAGAAATTAAAGAGATGTGGGGTGGTAAGCTTATCATCAAAGGCATCATGGAGCCGGAGGATGCTATTATGGCCGCTCGCAGTGGTGCAGATGCTATGGTAGTCTCCAACCACGGTGGCCGCCAACTAGACGGTGCTCCCTCCTCTATTTCAGCTTTAGCTGATATTGTACAAGCTGTGCAAGCTGAAGATAGTGATATCGAAATTTGGTTAGATAGTGGTATTCGCTCAGGTCAAGATGTACTCAAAGCAATAGCCTTAGGTGCTAAAGGTACATTAATTGGCCGATCATTTTTATACGGTCTAGGTGCTTACGGAGAGGATGGTGTTCGCCGTGCTCTTGAAATAATTTACAAAGAGTGCGATGTCACTATGGCATTCTGTGGCCATACAAACATACAAAATGTCACATCCGATATCTTAGTCAGAGGATCCTACGAAGGGCTTAAGTCTGCACCCCCTAAGATTGACACGATTCGGTGGGGTTAATGTATCTAAAAAAGAGGCTGAAAAGATGGGTAACTTCTACACATAACTTCTGACTTCTCGGTCTAGTTATATTGTATAAGTGTCGATATTTATATTAAGTGTCTATACTTATATTAAGTGTCTTTACTTATATTAAGTGTCTTTACTTATATTAAGTGTCTACACTTACTACGTTTGCTAACTGCTACACTACCCAAAACTAGCGTAGTGAGACAGACGAATCATACTAATCACTAGGGCGTGTCCTCATTTATAGGATTATAGGAATAGGATACAATGATATACGTTAGCGTCAAACAAGAATGATTTCGAAAAAACAGTATCATATTAGCTAGAAATTACCCTATGTTTGATGCAAATTTAGCCTTTTTTAACCTATAAAACGTAATTTCATGTAAATGGGCACACCCTAGTCTAATGTGGTTTTTTGCAGTTGTTACTTGTATTGCATTATTGCAGTTTTATATTAAAACTTCTATCGCCGCCCTATCAACTCTATATTTCCAAGCTTAATACACTCTACAACTGTTCATTATGTTGCATGATCCTATGCTAAAATGAGTACTTTATGTGCCACAAACATAACTTATGAATTTACAAATACTATTCCGCCGAGCTCCGATTACAACCCTTCTACTTATAATCTTTGTTGCTCTATTTATACTCCAAGTAGCTACAGGGGTTGATATAAATAGCCCTAGCAGTCTGTCTCTTATCACATGGGGAGCCAACGCCCTACCCTATACATTAGGATACGAGCCATGGCGCTTGGTAACCAGTGCATTTTTGCACATCGGCTTTATGCATTTATTATTCAACACTTTTGCCATGTATTACTTTGGTCAGGTTGCTGAAGTTACCTTTGGTTCAGTAAAATTTTTTCTATTATTTATATTATCTGCTGTTGGTGGCAATATACTAAATAGTTATGTCACTTGGTGGAAAATCATTAATACGGACGGTATTCCGGGTATCTCGGCTGGTGCATCCGGTGGGATTATGGGCATTGGCATGGCGTTACTCATAGTCGAGCTTCTCAAACACACGTTACTTAAATTACCTAAGACTGGGGACCGAAGCCAGTTGAAAAGCTTAGCATTTATTATGGGTATAAATCTTTTATATGGCTTTGCTGTTCCTGGCATTGATAACGCAGGTCATATTGGAGGCGCTTTGACCGGTGCTATTTTAACTATTTTCATTTTATTGGGTTACCGATTTTCTGTTACTAAAGCACATCCTTTACTCAAAGCGATGCCTTGGTTTGCCTTTTTATTAGTAACTTTAATTTTTTATTGGTTATGGCTGGACTTGCATCTACAGTTAGGGATATAGTTTAAATAATATCATCAACTTAATACGCACGCATTAGTAGTAATAACCTTCGTTTTAAAACAACTGGTTAAAACTAACCTTTAAATTAGCGACCCTAGTTATTTATTTTCAATTGGAATGAGCAATATTATGAACAAATTAAACAATTCGAGTATTACTGATATACCGTCATCTATATTAGCGAAAATGCCGATTCGCAAGTCTATTCGCCATACGTTGCTTACTACCAGTATAGCCTTATTATCTGTAGGAGCGGCTCAAGCAAATACACAGGAATCTTCGTCTAATGATAAAATAGGCTTGAATGCAGGTCTCAGTGTCATGGCACTTGGTAGCCCTTACGACCTTGATGATACAGCTGTCAAAGTCCTACCCAGTCTAATTTATGATAACGATAAAGTGTATGCACGAGGTAGCCAATTGGGCGGCTACTTGATCAATAACTCTGAAAATGAAGTTGCTGCCTATTTTCAACCTAATGGCTATGAATTTGATCCAGACGATGCAAAAGGTGCCTTTAGCGGTTTAGACGAACGTGAATGGTCTGGTATGGCTGGCATTAGCTATCAGCGCCGTATTCCCTATGGTGCGATTAAAGGGCAAATTGAGACCGATATTCTTGGAAATAGCGAGGGAACGCTTGCGAAATTGTCTTTAGCCACAAGGTATAAGACTGGGGATTTAACGTTATATCCTAGCGTAGGGGTAGAATGGGCGAATGATACTTACAATGACTATTATTTTGGAGTTTCTGAAAAAGAGTCTGTCAAAACGGGAATTAAGCAATATGAGGCGGATTCAAGCATCAGCCCATATATAAATCTTAATGCCACTTATGATATTAACAAAGATTGGATATTATCTTTGGGTCAAAGAGTTGGTTACCTTGCGGATGAACAAGCCGATAGCCCTATGGTAGATAACCGTACGACCTATCGTACTACAATAGGTGTGTTGTATAAGTTCTAAATAATAAAGAACGCTTGATTTAATCCAATGACACCTCTTTACATCCTCTAATTTTGCCAAGCCAGACTCTAAGTCTGGCTTGGCCTATTTATGCTCTAAATTTGTATTGATGGTCTCACTTTGTACTTTAAGAACCTATGCGGGCTTAACGGGTTGTCATTGCTAATTTATTTCTTGGAAAGGTAAGCTCTTTATTTAAAAAAAAGAGTCATTCTATATTATAATGAGTCCACTGCTATTAAATCTTTAATACTTAAGAAGGTGATTCGTGCCACACAGCCAGCAATCTAATAACGTCATGCCTAACCAAGCATATAACGACGACGATGATAATATGAAATTTAGTCTCACGGATGTTTGGTCATTAGTTAGTAGCAAGCTAACCTCAGTGTATGATAAAGCCACAAATGCGGTTGATGATGAGTTCCCCATTCCTGTTAGCCAAGAACAGTTAAATGCTGCACTAGATAAGTTTGTAACGCAAAACGTTAAACAAATCCTTGAGCTACGTATTGAACTTCACGATGATTGGTTTAGACTATATTGCACTATCGATGCTGCCGGTATATATGCAGAAGTAGCGGCAAATTTTGGACTGGTGCATGCCCAGATTGATAAAGAGGTACAACGTTTTGTCTTTGCTCAACAAACCAATACGGATGTTATAAAATTACGTTGTGAATCATTTATAAAGCTTACTGGTATCAAACTATTTATTTGGTTCTATCACAGCGTCTTGCATAAAGACCCGCTGGCTATGATATTAAATAAAATAAATATTACCCGCTCTAAAGATAACATATTGTATTTAGATATAAGCCGATGGCTAAAAAAGAATAAAAAAATCATGAGCACGCTGCATAAAGTACAGGTTAACTATGGAGTCACTGAAGAGCAGCAATTGACTTTAAAAACGCAAATCAATGTTCGTAATTTGCTCATGAATAAGAGCGGAGAAGAAATCATTACTCCAGATGATGAGCCTGAACTTATGAAAGGGCCGTTAAATCCTATTAGTGATGCAGTAACCCCTAGTCAAGAAGGGTAAATAGTCAAGAAGGGTAAATAGTCAAGAAGGATAAAACTTCATTAGTTATCACTAGTTGTGAATAGTATATAAGTTTATGAATAGTTAATTGGCGATTATACATAAAACTCAAAAAAGCCCCCATAATTAATTTATGAGGGCTTTTTATTAATCGGATTCTATTTATTAACTTTAATTTTAATAGGTTCGATTCATAGATTAAGGCGACTATCAATTAAATTTAATAGCGTATTCATAATTAAAATTAGTCCCCTTTGACAATTTTTGGAGGGCCTTTTAGAAGATCCTCATCCACAAACTCATTGGCTGAATTATGTTCAACAGACTCATCAGTAATAAAACGTATTTGATTCCTATATAAAATCAATTTATCCCGACCTAAGCCTCGCACTAACGCATACATCATTACCAATATGACCATCGCAAAGGGAAAGCCAGCCACAATCGCAGCAGCTTGAAGCGCTGATAAGCCTCCAGCTGCTAATAATATAGCAGCAATCAAGCCTTCCGTTGTTGCCCAAAATAAACGCTGAATTTTTGGAGGATTAATATCACCACCCGCAGTAAGCATATCTATAACAAAACTGGCTGAATCTGATGAGGTAACAAACCATAGCACAATCATGATAACGATTAGAAAAGTTATAGGTTTTGCTAATGGATAGCTCTCAACTAAACGGAAAATTGCACTACCTGAGTCTGCTTGAACAGCAGCGACTAAACCAGGATCGCCTAAAAGCTCCATGTTTATAGCCACACCACCAAATGTGGTAAACCAAAAGAATAAGATTGTCATCGGGATTAATAGGACACCCCAAATAAACTCGCGAATGGTACGGCCACGGCTGATACGAGCAATGAACACACCAACAAATGGCGACCAACTAACCCACCAAGCCCAATAGAAGATAGTCCAACTACTTTGCCAATCCGTACCACTATATGACTCACCCCAAAAGCCTAACGGAATAATCACTGATAGATAGTTACCGATATTCTCGATAAAGCTGTCAAAAATAAATAGAGTTGGCCCCAGTATTACCATAAAGGTCAAGAGAATAATCGTCAAACTCATATTCACATTACTTAAACGCTTAATCCCTTTATCAAGACCCATCATCACAGAGCCAGCAGCTAAAACGGTAATAAAAGCAATGATAGCGAACTGAATTGGTAAAGAATTTGGTACACCAAATAATTGTTCTAAACCTGAGTTAATTTGCATTACCCCTAAGCCTAGAGAGGTAACAACGCCAAACATAGTACCAAATACCGCTAAAATATCGACAAAATGCCCCCACGGGCCGTAAATTTTTTGACCTAAAAGAGGGTATAACGTTGAACGAATAGATAAGGGTAGACCACGCCTAAAATGGAAATAAGCCAATGACAATGCGACGATTGTATAGATAGCCCAAGCATGAAGGCCCCAATGCAAAAATGAGATATTCATAGCTTGCTTGGCTGCTTCTATAGTTTCCGGCTCGCCCAGTGGAGGTGCCATGAAATGATACAAGGGCTCCGCTGTACCCCAGTACACTAATCCAATACCGATACCTGCGGAAAACAGCATCCCAATCCAGGATAAAAGACTATATTGAGGTGTTTCAGTTTGATGACCCAAGCGAATATCACCATAGCGACTCATCGCCAAATAAATGCACACGACCAAGGCTAGATTGACTAAAATAATAAAAAACCAGCCAAATGTCGTTGTGATAAAGTTTTGCAAGGAACTAAATAAGGCACCAGCTTGTTCAGTAAAGAGGGAACCAAAGATGATAAAACCAATAATAAGAATACTTGAAATAATGAAAACAGGCTTACTAACCCGTGGAAATGGCCCTAAGCGGCCGACTTTGACGTGATTCATAAATACTCCTATTAATTTTGGAAACACGACCTTAACAATTTGTCACTTAATTATCAAATAAATATATGGAATTAGTTAAATTTATTAAACAATGTTAATTCTAATATTAGCTAAAATCTATCTAAATAGACCATATTTTAATTGAGCTATACCAAGAATCTGTATTGATATCAGGCTCGGATTTAATATATAAATCTTCCTATGAGTTATACACTAAAACTTAATAATTACTCTTTGGCCAAAGTTGTGGCGTGGTTGCTTCAGTAGAATTATTTTAATTTGATACTCATAAAAAATCCCCTTACATGCATTGGCATGTAAAGGGATTAAATTAAAAGTGAACTATTAAGCTTTGCTAAATGTCAAATCGTCATTATCATCTACATCAATAAAAATTGTGTCGCCCGCTACAAAATCGCCTGCTAACAGCTTTAATGACAACGGGTTTTCAATTTTCTGCTGAATTGCCCGTTTAAGTGGACGCGCACCATACACTGGGTCATAACCCACTGCAACAAGCTTATGCATAGCATCTGGAGACAATTTAATACTCATTTCACGTTCTTGCAAACGCTTACGTAGGCGATCGATTTGAATATCAGCAATACCCGCCATTTGTGACATACCTAATGGATGGAACACGACAATCTCATCAATACGATTGACAAACTCTGGCCTGAAGTGCTGACCGACAGACTCCATTACCGCCGCTTTAATCTCTTCGTATTCATCGCCTGCCATCTCTTGGATTTTGTGCGAACCTAAGTTACTGGTCATAATAATCACTGTATTCTTAAAGTCTACTACCCGACCTTGCGAATCTGTCAAACGACCATCATCAAGCACTTGAAGTAGTATATTAAACACATCTGGATGGGCTTTTTCGACCTCGTCAAATAAGATCACACTATATGGCTTACGACGAACCGCTTCTGTAAGCACCCCACCTTCCTCATAGCCAACATAACCTGGAGGCGCGCCTACTAAGCGACTGACGCTATGCTTCTCCATAAACTCACTCATATCGATACGCACCATCATATCTTCTGAGTCGAATAAAAAGTTTGCCAATGATTTAGTAAGCTCAGTTTTACCAACACCAGTTGGCCCTAAAAATAGGAACGAACCAGAGGGACGGTTTGGATCCGATAACCCTGCACGGCTACGACGTACCGCATTGGCTACTGACTGCACCGCTTCATCTTGACCGATAACACGCTCATGAAGCTTTTCCTCCATAGCTAGCATCTTATCGCGTTCACCTTGTAGCATTTTGCTTACAGGTATACCTGTGGCAGCCGCCACTACTTCGGCAATTTCATTATCGGTTACTTTATTGCGTAACAGCTTAATGCCACTGCCCTCGCCTGATTGTTCTTTTTGTTCTGCAAGGTCAGACTCAGTAATACGCTTCTCTAACTGCGGTATAGTTTCATACTGCAGCTTACTCATGGTCTCATAGTCGCTTTCACGGCTCGCCTTCTCATAAGCAATACGGGCTTTATCAAGCTCGTCTTTTAGCTGTTGACTGCCCTTAACAAGTGCTTTTTCAGCTTGCCAGATTTCGTTTAAGTCAGCATACTCTTTTTCAAGCTCTTCGATTTGTTCATCTAAAACTTTGCGTTCTGCTTGAGCACCAGCGTCTTCTTCATTTTTAAGCACCTCACGCTGCATTTTTAACTGAATAAGACGACTATCTAATTTACCTAAAGCTTCAGGCTTACTATCCATCTCCATGCGTAAACGGCTAGCTGCTTCATCGATTAAATCAATCGCTTTATCTGGCAATTTACGGTCTGTGATATAGCGATGGCTCATACGAGCTGCTGCAATGATGGCACTGTCTTGAATATCTACCCCATGATGCAACTCATAACGTTCTTTTAATCCCCGTAAAATAGCGATGGTATCTTCAACCGATGGCTCATCCACCAATACTTTTTGGAAACGACGCTCGAGTGCAGCATCTTTTTCAATATACTTACGATATTCATCAAGGGTCGTTGCCCCCACACAGTGTAGCTCACCACGAGCCAGTGCAGGTTTCAGCATATTACCTGCATCCATCGCTCCGTCAGTTTTACCTGCACCTACCATAGTATGCAGCTCATCGATAAATAAAATGACATTGCCTTCTTGCTTAGCGAGGTCGTTTAATACCCCTTTTAGACGCTCCTCGAACTCGCCACGGAACTTAGCGCCTGCAATTAACGCCCCTAAGTCAAGTGACAATACTTCTTTATTACGCAGACCTTCTGGCACATCGCCATTAATAATTTTTTGCGCCAAACCTTCAACAATGGCTGTTTTACCGACACCCGGCTCACCAATTAACACGGGGTTATTTTTGGTACGACGCGATAAAACTTGTATGGTACGGCGAATCTCTTCATCACGGCCAATTACCGGATCAAGCTTACCCATCTCAGCACGTTCAGTCAGATTGATCGTGTATTTATTTAAAGCATCACGCTGCTCTTCTGCATTTTGATCATTCACTGTTTGGCTACCTCTAAGCTGCTCAATAACCGCTTTTAATTTTTCAGGTGTGACACCTGCCTCAGCGAATATCTTTTTAGTTTCGCCCTGCTCAGACAATACCAATAACACCCATTCAGTGGCAATAAAGTCATCACCCGCTTTTTGCGCTTGACGATCTGCTAAGTTCAAAACCTTAACTGCATCTGCATTAAGGTTAACTTCACCGGTAGGGTTATTGAGTGTTGCTTGGTTATCGAGTGCTTTAGCCACACCATTTTTGAGAGCAGGTACACTAGCGCCCGCTTGTTGGCAGATCGATATATTAGATTCATCTTCAAGAAGCGCTGCCATTAAATGTACTGGGCTAATACCTGTGTGGTCTCGTCCAATCGCTAAACTTTGGGCTTGCTGTATTGCGGCTTGAAGCTTTTGGGTAAATTTATCAAATCTCATGGATTTATCCTTTTAATAATTAGTATTATGTTCAAATATGAGACAACTTATCTAGTAAGTAGTGATTAGGCACAATCATCTAACGTAAAATATTGCTTAACTTTCTAGGTAAACTTTTACAAAAACATACTCATTAGTTTGCTACCTGCTTTTGCAATAAGTTGCTCTGTTCTGTTATATATATGTGGCTTAACTCTTAAAATTTCAAGTGAGATTCAAAATTTATTTATTTTGTCAAGAATTTAATGTAACTATATAGTCATTCGCCTAATTACTATTTGACTCTATTTAAATATTCAGAATTTAGATACCTTAGCCTAAATAGTTGCTAGTTTAATAATGGTTATCTATTGTTCAATTTCAAGCTTAGCCTTAGCAGATGAAAACCCTATAGCTAAATTTCTTTACCAAACCTCTCTCTAACCCATAACGGAGTGAGAATAGTGAAATATTAGCCAAAAACTTAATAGGCTTTGAACGTCATATAGCCATTTTTAGCCGATCGAATTTTTATGACTTCAATGACAGAAATAAACAGCCTCCTATTTTTTAATGTATAACATGGCACTGCGTAAATATTATTCAAAAAAAAATGAACCCCCATGGGGTTCACTATATAAAAACTTTTAACAAATTAAGTTTACGCTCTACGGCAACTGACAAATAACTAAAGAGTTTTTGACACTTGCTTGTCCACCAGCACCATAACATTCTTTAACCAAATAGGAACGACTGGCCTGCCATCCTGCATAGAAACTAACTCCACAAAGCAATAGTACCAATAGCTTAGGTCTCCAAGACTTAAGTATCTCAGGCTTTTCTTGTGGCTTGAAAGATAAAGGTGCGGCATTAGAATTTTTAGAACTCAAGCCCGCCCCCTTTTGTTACAGCAGCTTGATAGGCTGGCCGTGCTTCAATAAGCTTTAACCAGTTTAGCGTATTGGTATAGGTTACCCTGTCTAGGCTATGACCCGCATTTGCCGCTTTGACCACAATAGCCATCTGGATATCAGCAGCACTGAACTCACTGCCAGCAAACCATTTAGTATCACTCAATTGTTGCTCAACCAACGTCATGGACTTATCTAAATTTTTAGAGATCATGGACGCTTCAATTTGTTTGCGAATACTTTTGGTAATTGGCTTTGCTAAGGTCGGCGAACGTTCAACAATTTTTGCAAAAACCAATCGCATAACCAAAGAAGGCATGATTGAACCTTCGGCGTAGTGCATCCAAAAATCATAGTCACGCCATGTCTTACTAATCGGATCTGTTTTAGGATGAAGTTTATAGTCTGTATCGTAGGCAGCCATCAAATAATCAATAATATGCCCTGACTCAACCAGTGATTGCACTTCCCCATCATCCCCTAACCCCTCAACTTGTAGAATAGGTGCTTTACCGTTTAGATGAACTTGTTCAAGGCATCTTGGAGCAAAACCAGACTTGGTACGCTCGTAAGTGGTTAACTTATAATCGAGTCCCAACTCTTCTAACAGCCATAGAATTCGGAAAGACCGTGAGTTTTCTAAATGATGAAAGTGTAGCTTTGACATTTGCATACCTCAACTTTAAGTTTGAAAATAAAGTGCTATACATCCAGTTAGAATGCAATCACGAACATAGCAGAGACATATTAGCACTCTAATAACAACCTGTTACCTATCACATCTTAACAAGCGCAGATTAACAAGCGTCTATTAATGGGAGCTACTATCGCTATCATCAGAGAGCTCATCTTCGATCTTCTCGTTAATATCAGCTTCTATTTTTTGATCAGCACTTTGCAGTAAACCATCTTCAGCTAAGGCTTCAATTAGCTCATTTTCTTGACCAGTATCTTCTACACGAGCCATCGCAACCAACACTTCATCATTTGCTAAACGAATAAGGGTAACACCTTGCGTATTTCGTCCTGACATCGCCACTTGCGCGACCGGTGTACGAACCAAAGTACCTTTATTAGAGATGAGAATAATATCATCTTCTGGATCTACCTTAGTTGCCCGTACTAAACATCCATTACGCTCACTGGTTTTAATGGCGATAACACCACCACCACCACGATTTTGAGCATTAAATTCCTCAATTGGTGTACGTTTACCATAACCTTTTTCGCAGGCGATAAGGATCTCTTTAACATCGTCCTCAATAACCACTAACGATTTAATAATATCTTGTTTGCTGATGCGCATACCGCGAACACCTTTGGCAGTACGACCCATTACCCTAGCATCATTTTCATCAAAACGAATGGCCTTACCGCTTGAGGCAAATAACATCACTTGTTGAGTACCATCAGTAATGCGAGCAGACACTAACTTATCGCCATCTTCAAGCCCAATTGCAATTAGACCATTTGAGCGTATATTAGCAAAATGCTTTAATTCAACCCGTTTTACTGTCCCATTAGCTGTGGCAAAGAAGACAAAAGGACCGTTTGCTACTTTTCCTTCTTCATCAATATCATCTGATAACGGTTCGCTATCTTTTGGTAGCTCTTCAACCACTTTTGGAATTGGTAAAATAGTCGTGACAACTTCATCAGCATCTAAGCCAATAATATTGACTAGAGGGCGACCTCGAGCGCCACGGCTTGCAATAGGTACTTCAAAACCACGCAGGCTAAATACCCGACCATTATCGGTAAAACATAGAACCGTTGCATGCGTAGAAGTTACCACCAGATGATCAATCACATCATCTTCTTTCATCGCTGTAGCAGACTTACCTTTACCACCACGTTTTTGCGCGACGTATTCATCAACTGGCTGAGTTTTAGCATAACCTGTACGAGATACTGTTAATACAACTGTTTGCTCAGGAATTAAATCCTCACGGCTAAAATCGGTACGCGAATCAACAATATCAGTACGACGCTCATCACCAAAATTATCACGAATCTCGATCATTTCATTTTTGATAACCGTCATCAACTTATCAAAATCTGCAAGGATGGATTCAAGCTCTGCAATCTGGCGTAAAATATCTTGATACTCTTCCGTTAACTTATCTTGTTCAAGACCTGTTAAACGATGCAATTGCATCTCTAAAATGGCGTTAACTTGCTCGAGTGATAGACGGTAGTTATTACCATTATCAATTAAGCCAAAAGGATTACGTAAATCCTCACCTTCAATGAAATCAGGGCGTACAGAACGAATGTCTCCAGACTCTAAAGTACCTCGACCAGCCGCCGCTAACATAGCTACTACTGTGCCTGAATCCCATATTTCAGCCAATAGCTTTTCACGGGCTTCACCGCGGTTTGCAGACTCTTTGATGGTTTGAATAATGTCATCAATATTAGCTAGGGCAACTGTCAGACCTTCTAACAAATGACCCCTTGCCTTCGCTTTATTTAAATCATAAATAGTTCGGCGAGTAACCACTTCTTGACGATGGCGCACAAAGGCAGCAATAAGCTGACGTAAGGTCATAAGCTTGGGCTGACCATTATCTAACGCCACCATATTAATACTAAAACTTGACTCTAGTGGGGTCTGTAAAAATAAGTTATTAACGATGACTTCAGCAACTTCGCCACGGCGTAAGTCAATAGCAATACGCATACCATCTTTATCAGACTCATCACGAATCTCAGAGATTCCTTCAATCTTTTTGTCACGTACCAGTTCAGCAATACGCTCAATCAACTTGGCTTTATTTGACTGGTAAGGAATTTCGGTAAACACAATGCGTTCACGTTCACGGTTAACACCCGTATCCGACATAGGTTCAATGTGATAGCGCCCACGAATATGAAGACGACCTTTACCGGTACGATACGCATCAACAATACCCGCACGGCCATAGATGATGCCGCCCGTAGGAAAGTCAGGACCTGATATAAAATTCGTTAACTCTTCGCCAGAAATATTTGGATTTTCAGCATAGGCTAAACAGGCATTCACAACTTCTGTTAAATTATGGGGTGCCATGTTTGTTGCCATACCGACAGCAATACCAGTTGCTCCGTTGACTAATAAATTGGGCACTCGAGCTGGCAATACGCTTGGCATACGCTCAGAACCATCATAGTTATCTTCCCAATCTACCGTGTCTTTATCTAGATCAGCCAGCATTTGATGGGTCAGCTTAGTCATACGAACTTCGGTATAACGCATGGCAGCGGCTGGATCATCATCAATAGAACCAAAGTTACCTTGTCCATCTACCATTGGATAACGTAAACTAAAGTCCTGAGCCATACGTACAATAGCATCATAAACGGCAGTATCGCCATGTGGGTGGTATTTACCAATGACATCACCGACCACACGAGCAGACTTCTTATAGGGTTTATTGTAGTCGTTTGACAGTTGGTGCATGGCATACATAATACGGCGATGCACTGGTTTCAGCCCGTCTCGTACATCAGGTAGCGCTCGAGATACAATAACGCTCATCGCATAATCAAGGTAGGATTGCTTCATCTCATCTACGATGGCAATAGGACTGACCGAATCACTCATACATATCTCTCCATGTGAACAGGTTAGCCAAAAAACTTGAAACACTTCAAGATTATAGAGCGGCTAACTGCAAACGATTTTTTTAAATTTTTATAGCAGAATTAACACGATTATTAAGAAGGACATTTTACCATAATTTCATCTTTTGCGGGACTTTGACTGGGGTTTACTTATAGGGTATTGCTGAAAAGCCAAATAAGACAATCTAAAAAATATCCATCCTTATCTTCAAATTAATATCAAGTGGTCTATACTCAGAGTTTATAACTTTAGCATTAGCGCTATTTATAGTCAGCTCTGGCTATTCATAGTCAACATAAGATGCGACTTATCTTAGCCTTTATGAGTGAAACGCCATGGATTTAAATGAAGATCGGAATTTTGACCCCATTACCGAACACTTTGCCAAGAAGGTATATGGCGGGTTAAAAGGAGAGATACGATTAGCTGTTCTAAAAAGAGATCTTAAACAGGTAGTGGATGACTTATCTCAAAAGCTTGATCGACCACTTAGAATATTAGATATTGGTGCTGGATTAGCGCAGATATCGCTGGGCCTAGCGACACAAGGTCATGACGTTACGATAAATGATATCTCAATAAATATGCTCGCCCAAGCCAAAATGACAGCGGATAGATTAAGTATTAAAGATAAAATACATTGGATAAGCGGCCCTTATCAAACACTAGATAGCACACTCGTTAGTAGTGATAATAAGGATAGTAAATATGATCTCATTTTATGCCATGCCTTATTAGAATGGCTAGGACACCCTAAAGATATCATGTCTTTTTTTAGCCAATGGTTGGCTCAGCACGGGGTGCTGTCTTTATGTTTTTATAACCCTGCCAGCTTTGTCTATCGCAACTTGATTATGGGCAATTTTAACCTGCTAAATAATCCTCAATTTAAATCTGATAATATAAAGAGCTTAACGCCTAATAATCCCGTCAGTTATGAAGATGCTCGGGAGTGGCTCATAGATGAAGGATTTGAGATAAATCAGGTCACTGGGCTTCGCGTGTTTCATGACTATGCTACGCTCAAACGAGGGGGTCACACCAATCCAGAAGCAGTCATTGAGATGGAGCTTAAATATTCAACACAAGCCCCTTATAAATGGCTAGGACGCTACTTACATATATTAGCAGCAAGTAATCCGAGCTGATCTGATACTTTTTGCTAGAATTAATCTAATAGCAAATAAACATCTAAGAACCTGTAGTCATAAGCTAAAGTCATAAGCTAAAGTTAGGAGGTTTTTAGAATAAATTGAGTCAATACAAGGCAAAATTAAGTGAAAAGTTCGGGTTGAATAGTATTCTATTTAATCTTAACTCTAACCAAGTAGTTAGCTTATTTTAGGCGCAAAAAGCAACTATAGGTTGTGAATGCAGGTTATAAAAAACCAGAAATTTAGCTCAGCCCTCAACGCAACCCTTTTTGTATCCGTTTTATTGACACCCAGGCTTACTTTTATCATTAACTGATTTAAATACGATTCCAAGTTGTTATATCCACACCATCGCCTTGAAATAACACCACATGCGCTAAAAGTGGCTGAAAACCAATTGAGGAGCCAACCGGATGGTCATGATGGCTTGAAACAAGTGAGAGCACCTCTTCACCATTATCTAACTGTAAACGATACAGAAAGTTGGCCCCTCGGAATACACGACCTGTCACTATGGCTCTATTATCACTATCATCATCATGCACGATATCATCGGGTCGTATCAATACTTTAATTCTAGTGCCATTGGGATAATCGTATTCGCACACCTCGCCTTGATGAAAATAGGTAGCATAATCCTGCGCTTGAAGGTTGGCATGAATAGGCTCAGGATAGCGCTTTATATCTCCAAGTGCAGTTTTGATTACTCCTTGTTCAATAATGCCATCAATCATCGCGCCTTCGCCTACAAACTCAGCAATAAAAGGGCTATTTGGCTCGTGATATAACTCATCTGGTGTTGCCCATTGCGCCATTTTTCCCTGATGCATTACCCCGACTTTATCGGCGATTGCAAAAGCCTCTTGCTGATCATGAGTAACCAAAATAGCAGTGGTATCGGTTTGCTTTAAAATCTCTCTTACCTTAGCCGCTAAAGATTCTCTCAACATCATATCTAGGTTTGAGAATGGCTCATCTAAGAGTAACAACTCAGGCTTGGGGGCAAGCGCCCGTGCCAATGCAATACGCTGCTGTTGCCCCCCTGATAGCTCATTAATACGCTTATTGGCATGTTCTTTCAATTCAACTAGTTCAAGCATTTCACTGATTCGATCTTGCCGATCCGACTTACGCCAACGATGCAATCCAAACCCAATATTTTCACTAACGTTTAGATGGCTAAATAGTGCATAGTCTTGAAATACCATACCCATCCCACGTTTAGCAGGCACAATTTGCGTAAGCACTTTATTATTTTGAACCTTTGTCAAGGTTTTACTATTTAGCTCAACAACACCTTGTGTAGGAGTTTCAAGCCCAGCAATTGCCCTAAGTGCTGTGGTTTTACCGCAGCCACTAAACCCAAGTAAGCAGCCAATCTCTCCCTTTTGCAATGTCATAGACAGCGATTTCACAACATCCGTAGAGCCAAAGCTTACGCTTATATCCTCTAAACTAAAATAGGGCTGGCTAGTCGGGGGGTTCGCCATGCCACTTGCGTTATCACTATTTAAAGTTGAGCTTGCTTGCATAGAGATTTCACCATTCATCTTTTTTTAGCTATTATGAAACGTTTTGTGACAGCAACATTGACTTTAAAAGTCTATTGACAATCGTATTAAGGATTATATGCATCCAATAACTAAGTACATTAAAATAACTAAATGCATTAAAGAGTGCGTTTTAAAGAGTGCGTTTTAAGAAATGTTAAATACCCTATACTGACATATTTTACAAAAACTTGAGTAGAAAAATTAATTTAATGATCCTCTTATGCAACATGATAGCGGTAAATCATTAAATAAATTAGATTTTATCAGATTGCCGAATAAGCAATATAACCGGAAGCAACCCCACCAATACAATGGTTAAACTGGGAAGTGCTGCCCTTTCATACATACCTTCCGAGGTCATTTCAAATATTCGTACAGCTAGAGTATCCCACCCTTGCCGCCTAGTCATTAAAGTAATGGGCATCTCTTTTGTTACTTCAACAAATACCATTATTAGAGCCGTAAAGGCACCTGGACTAATAACAGGTAAGTAAACATGTCGCCAGCGCTGCCAACGGTTTGGGGTTAGTAGACGAGCGGCTTGTTCCTGAGAAGGGGTCAAACGGTTAAGTTGACGATCAATTGGCTGGAAGCCAACAGCCATAAAACGTGTTGCCAGTGCCAATAGCATTACAATGATACTGCCACTTAGCACTTGCGATTTAACCACGCCATTAGCAATCAGCGTATTATCTAACCAAGCGATTGGGATAAACACACCTACTGCCAATACTGTACCCGGTACGGCATAACCTAGATTTGCCAAAGACACCAAGAGTTGGTTGCTACGGCCGGGAAATTGTCTAAGCAACCATGCAACCAATAACGCTAAGACAGCGATTACAGTGGCCGTAGATATAGCAATCAAAACCGTATTAACGACGAAACCAAAATATCGTGCATTCAAATCAATATGGTAGTTTTTTATAACCCATATTATGAGCTGAATCATGGGCAAAGCAAATGCTACAAAAAATACACAGCCACAGAAAACCAACGCCCAAATATTTCTAAAACCTGTCAAAGTTTCACGTTGGCGTTGTCCATTACTGGGTAAATAGCTGCGTCTTTTTTGCCAATACCGTTCTAACAATAAAACAATAAAAACAGTGGTAATCAATAAAGCAGCAAGTTGAGCGGCAGTAGTTAAGCTAAAGAAGCCAAACCAAGCTTTGTAAATTACTGTTGTAAAGGTATCCAAGTTGAAAACTGACACTGCCCCAAAGTCTGCAAGGGTTTCCATCCAAGTTAAGAGTAATCCACCAACTATCCATGGCATAGCTTGCGGCAAAGCTACCTTAAAAAAAGCACCGCGGCGCGATAGTCCAAGCATTTGCCCTGCCTCTAACGCTCTCTGACCTTGTGATAAGAATGCCTGCCGCGCCAGTAAGTAAACATAAGGATAAAATACCAGAGATAAAATAACTCCTGCTCCCCACACACTTCTAATGTGTGTGAATGACCCACTAACCCCCATATCTCTTAGGGTCGTCTGAACAATGCCACTGTAATCAAACATACCCATGCTAACAAATGCTAATACATAAGCTGGGATAGCAAATGGCAGCATGAGCGCCCACACAAAAAACTTTTGCCCCGTGAAACGGTACATGCTTGTTAGCCATGCTAAATAAGTCCCCAGGCTACCTGCAATAACAGTAACTAAGCCTAATATTAATGCGGTGTTCTTTAATACCTGTGGTAATACATAACTTAACAAGTGATCCCATATATCTGCCATGGGCTCAAACCATGAGCGCATTACAATAAAAATTGGTATCAACATAAAAAGCGAAATCAGTCCAAGGACCGATTTCGCTACTAATTCACGATTAGATACGTTTAATCTCATAAATGCGCTTGCAGTTTAGGGAGTAATCAAATAATACATAATGATAAAACAAGCGGTAAACCGCTTGTTTTATCTAAATCAAAGTGACTATATAAATAATATTACTTACTTATATATTATTTACTCATAACCAGCACGATCCATTAATTGAACCGCTTCGGATTGACGTTTACCAAATACAGTCACATTAATGTCATCTTGTTTAAAATCGCCCCATGAGTTAAGCATTTCAGACTTATCAACACCTTGTTTTACAGGGAATTCTTTATCACTACTTGCATATTCGCCCTGAGCAGTATCCGAAGATAACCACTCGATTAACTGACGGGCCCCTTCGACATTATCAGAGTTTTTAACAATACCAGCACCTGATACGTTTACATGAGTACCCGTTGCTTCACTGCCTGTACCTTGATTGGCCCAGAAAATTTTAACTGGGAAATCAGGGTTTTCTTCCAAAATACGCCCATAATAATAGCTGTTTGCAACCCCTACTTCGCACTGACCAGAAGCAATAGCTTCTAACATTTTTGTATCATTACTAAATACAGGTGCCGCTAGGTTAGCAACCCAACCTTTAACGATCTCTTCTGTCTTCTCTGCGCCGTAGTGCTCAATCATACTAGCAACTAATGATTGATTATATACTTTTTTAGAAGTGCGAAGACAAAGCTTACCTTTCCACTTTGGATCGGCCAAATCTGCATAAGTTGACAAATCACTTTCATTTACTTTAGCTGGGTCATAAAAAATAGTACGTGCACGCAGCGATAAGCCCGTCCACAAATCATCAGATGAGCGGTATTTATTAGGTACGTTTTTATTGACTAATTCTGACTTTAGTGGCTGAAGCAAACCTTGTTCGCCAGCTTGCCATAAGTTACCTGCATCAACAGTTAACAGTATATCAGCAGGTGTATTTTTACTTTCTGCTTCTAAACGTGCCATTAATGGGCCAGTTTTATCTGTAACTAATTCAACTGGTGTGCCGGTTTCTGCGGTAAACTTATCCAGTAACGGCTGTATTAACTGCTCATTACGAGAAGAATAGATTGTTACTACGTCAGTTGAGGCAGGTGAGGCAGTAGTATCATGATCGGGTGAATGCACTTCAGCTTCATGGGCGCTTTGTTCTTCAGTGGTAATCTCTGAATGTTCCACTGGGTCTTCTGTTTTGCTACAACCACTTAAAACGGTAAAGCCACTTAAAATACCAACACTTAATAAGGTGCGTGCACTCATAATGTGTGTTGATCGGCTTACTGAACGTTGCAAAATACCCATAAATTCCTCTTAAAACTGTCGACTTAATTAATAAAATTAGATGGTTTAAATACTAATATTGATATGATAGAAGGATATTAATACAAATAGTAATAATTATCAATAACAATTGATAACAAACTTAGTACCTCCCTTATATGAGTCAGTAAAATACCCAAGCGTTATTGATAATAAATGATATGTGATACAGGCTAAATATGATTCAATTAAGTCACTGGTTCAGCTCAATTTATGTTTCTTTAAAAAAAATTTCCTATCTAGTCCATTAATCCCTCTAAATCTATTTCAGCTTGAGGTAGCACAATATTATTATCTGCCATAATATCTGCAAGGCTTCGAGCATCTTCATCAAACTCAGTCCAATCGGGACGTATCGCATCCATATTGACTGTGGCATCTTTTATAGCAACTACTGGGAATGTACTGGTGTGAAATGCAAGAAGTGCTTGACCTTTATCACTCATTAACCACTCGATAAACTTAAGTGCCAAGCCTACATCATTCCCTTCTTTTGTTAAGCCTACCGTTATTGTATTTGTCATCGCACCACGATTAATTTGATTCGTCCACATCAATCTTATCGGTGTAGATGGATTTGTTTTTGCATGCCGCCAAAATACATCACTATCAATGACACCCACATCGCATCTCCCCTGCTCGATTTCACGGATAATCTGTTCATCATTCGCTATTGGTTTACCCATGTTCAACTGCCATGCAGTAACAAATTTTTCGGCATTCTCCCTGCCTCTAAATAACATCATCATTTTTGCAATAGCCTGATTCTCTGGATTTTCTAGGGCGGTCATACACAATCTACCTGCCCATTTAGATGCACTAAGTCCTGCATAGTTATGAAGTTCAGGTTCATTAACCTTATTTTTATTAAACACCAAAGTGCGTGCATACTTAGTTAACCCAAACCACTGTCCATTTGGATCCTGATATTGACTTGGAACAGACTGAATTAAGACCTCCGAACCAATAGGCTGTAGTCGCTTCAATTTACTCGCCGCACCCATGCTATAAGCACTGTGCATCAGCAGCATATCGATATCTTTAGGCAAATCGGCAGGTCGGTTATCAAGATTATTGTTGGTGCTGTCCTTTGTATTAACTTTGGTTGGGCTTTTAGTACTGGCGTTAATATTGTCTTTAATAGGGGTAGCGCTATCGTTATTTAAGGGGCTATTATCCGTATTTTCAGGTAAACGACTCTCGGTATCCCCTATTCCAGGAGCATCTGGCCTGTTAGAGTTATTAGGGGGTTGCCTGCCTGAGACGTCAGTTTGAAAGAGGTAAGTTTGAGTAATATCTGATGCATTAATCGGTACCCACTCTATATTAACACCGGTAAGCTCCGTGTAGGCCTTACTAACAGGGCTTAATAATGTTACATCCATATCAGTACCAATTTTTACATCAGGTTGCACCTTATGGCTTACCAAATCAGCAGTATCCACCACGTCTTCATGGGAGCGGCGCTCTACGCTATCACATCCCACTACAAGAAAACTGATGATAGTGGCATAGGCGATTGGCTTTATGAAAGTATTAAGAGAGTGACCCATGAGAAAACCTAGAGATAATGAGTTTTATACGTAAAGAAAACTGGATTAAGAGACACTATAAATCATCCATTGAGTTGTTTATATATTTCTATCGCTGTCAGTATATTTATACCGTTGCTTGCACCTGTATATTTTGCGCCTGTATACCAGTAAATGAAACGGTTACAAATAACGGCCACATAAGGCATTAACTACTGCTTCGGTGCGCAAGATACGATTGCCCATATTAACGGCCTCGCAACTATTTCTGCAAAGTAAATCAACCTCAAAGTTTATCCACCCTCCCTCAGCACCAATACAAAGTATTTGTGGTAAGCCATTTTCGGTCTGATAAGCATTAAGAGTATTTTGCGCATAGGGGTGTGCAACAACCGCTCGTTTGTGCTGAGCTAACATTCTCAATTCATCTTCCACAAATGGCCTAAATCGCTTTCGTAGAGAGAGTTTGGGAGGGATAGTATCCACCCCTTGTTGCAGCCCTTCAACTACAAACTCATCAAGCCGGGCAAGTAACGGGCTTTGCCAGTAGCTTTTGTCAGTCCGATAGCTGTTGACCAGTATAATATGAGCCACACCAACAGCTGTCATGTCCATAATAAGACGGCGCAGTACTTTTGGTCTGGGCAGTGCAAGCACAATTGTCAAATCAAGCTTTGCCGGTGGCGCCCTATCACACTGAATATCAACCAATGCAATCTGATCTATTTTATTTTTATGCTTTTGCGGGCATGAAGAAACATTGGTAGTCATATTAGCAATACGTGCTGTGCCGATATTACCTGACATAATCCCGACTTTTAACGTGTCGCCAATGGTTAGATTCAAAACCTGTGTTATGTGCTCAATTTGATTTTGATTGTCTAAAATATACTCAGTACAATGAGTGGCTAGTGAAGGCAGTAGAATACAGTTCATTAACTTTTTTCTGCCTGATTATGTTTATTGTTAAATACCTCGGTAGGGCTCGATGCACTTGATCGGTTTGATGAGTCTAATAAGCTAGACGAGTTTGATGACTTTGAAAATTTGGCTAAAAGTACAGTTTCAACGAGCTGGAGTTGCTTTTGCATTGCTGTACTTTTATGAAACACCAACGCTTGGCCTTTTTCGCCTGCTTTATAAGCTTTTTTGGGATTTAACAGCCAATCACTTACCAATGCGGCTAATTCAGAAACGACCGTATCAACATTGTTTCCTGATTCAACCACTCTTAAGGCGCCGACATCACTTAACGCCTCTACAACCTCATCACAAGACTGGGTGTATTTACCCATAATAATTGGTTTGGCTAAGCTTGCTGCTTCAACAGGGTTATGCCCCCCTATATTGACCAAAGAACCCCCAATAAAAGTCACATCAGATAATGCATAGCATGACTTAAGCTCCCCCATTGTGTCCGCTAAATATACTTGGGTTTCATCGCTGATCAGCTCATGATAGCTGCGTCTATGATAGGTCAAACCTGAGCTTTTAATTAGCTCTGCCACAGCGTCAAAGCGTTCTGGATGACGAGGCACTATGATTAATAACGCATTGTTTAGTTTACCTTGTTGTAATAACTGTTGATGCGCTTTGATCACTCTATCTTCTTCGCCCTCATGTGTACTCCCAGCTACCCATATAGGTCTGGAAAATATGTGCTTATTATCAACAAATTCAGCCAATGACGAGTCCATATCTGTCAGATTGTCATTTTCAGACGGTTGAGTTTGTCCAAGTAGTTCATGTGGTATAGGAGCCCCTGTTGACCATTTTAACGAATCGGCAATTTTAACTTTTTTAGCGTCAGCACCCAGTTCTATAAAGCGCTTAGCAGACAACATGTCTTGTGCAATAATCATGCTAAGATTTTGCATCATACTATGACTCACTGCCGCAAACTGCTGATAACGTTCAAATGACTTCTGCGATAATCTACCATTCACTAATACAGAAGGAATAGACAATCGAGTTAATAACTCTAAAGTCGTCGCCCACAGCTCTGTTTCCACAAACATCGCTAGATCGGGCTGAGCAACTTTCAAAAACTTGTTAACCACAGTGACGTCATCAACTGGTACAAAAGTATGTACCAACTGTTTCGATGCTATAGCCTCAGAAAATAACGTTTGAGCACGTTTAAAGCCTGTTTGGGTAGTATTGGTTAACCAAACAGCCGCCCCTTTTTGTAAAAATACTTTAAGCATGGGTGCAATGGTATTTGTTTCGCCAAGTGATACCGCATGACACCAAATGCAAGGGGCATTTGCATAGATTGCATCCTCCAAACTCGTTTTCTCAGATCGCATATTACCTATTTGAATACCATAAGGGCTTGTGTCAAGCGTCGTCTCAAGCCTAGTGCTCGTGTCATATGTAGACGGTGTGACCGGATTGTAGGGCAAGTTTTTTGGAGGATTTGGATAACCATGACCAAAGCGAGCATCTATCTCTTCGGAATAGTTTGCCATAGGTAAACCTTGCTTAGCTGCGTTTTTATAACGACGCCATAAAGCAACATGATAAACAGGCTTTAGCAGTTTAATCAGCACCTTATAATACCAAGGCACAGGCTTAACGTGCTCAAACCCTAATTCAAACACCTGATTCACATCAAGTACGTCTGTTAGTGCTCCTGTCACTGGGGCTTCAGTAGGTTTTAATCGGTTATTATTAGGTTGGTCAGGCATATATGACCCAAATAGATAGCTGTAGAGAATGAAACGTTAAAAGAAAATTGTGATTGGCTATTTTAACCTATTAACCCTATTTAAAGTAGCAAGCTATTCGTACTTTCATTGGTTATAAATCAACAAACTGCTTAAATTAAGTTTAAATAAACAGACAGCTTATCGGGTTATGTATAGCGTCTGCTGATAGCCAAACCTACAGCAGCAAAGCAATAACCAAACAAACTATAACCGAACCCACAACCATTATAAGATAACGTTTATCCATTTTTTCGGTATTGTTTTTCTCTGCAATCAACAGTTGTGTTGTCTGTAAATCTTCCAACAGCTTAGTAGCCTCAGGATGTCCATTTTCTGCCGCCAGCTCTAACCACTGCTTGCCCATTGCAATATTTTGCATACAACCTAAACCTTGATAATAAAGACGGCTTAACTGTCTCTGAGCACGTATGTCTCCAGCATTTGCTGCCCGTTGTACCAATTCAAATCCTTTTTGCTCATCTTTATCTACCCCCTCGCCTTGAAAATACTGGATAGCCAAACTAAGCATAGCACTGGTATGCCCAGCATTAGCCGCACTTTGTAATGCCGCAACTGCATCTAGCAGCGTCGGCATAACGTTTGTTTTGCTTGTATTATCTTGAGTCTTAATCGCAGCTAAAGCCCTTATCGCCTCGCAGTACATGACCGTGTATTTTGCCTCGACATTATTTTGTGAGGCTTCGATTACCTCAAGCTCGTATTTTAGGGCTTTGAAATCATCTTGCGTAGCATGTGCAGGAGGTATGGAGCGTGTGGCAGTTGACGGTCGCAAATCAGCAGTATGGCGTTTCTCAGCAATTTTATTCAAGCTATCGCTACCTAAAGCCTCATAAGCTGCCTCTGTTTGATCAGCAGCAACAGCACCGTCTTGTTTTAACGTTAAAGTCTCGCTAGGTAGCTGTGCATTATGCCCTTCAGACTTGAGCGTTTGCTCATTAGAATAATGTGGCTTGCCAGTTACAAATTTGGGATGCTGACCCCTTATATGCTGGCTTTGTATACTGCCTTCTAAACTGTTGTTTATAGTTAGTTGTGATGATTGGGTGACAGACTGATGCGTCGTGTGATTAGTAGTCTGATTAGTCTTGATATTAGTCTTGTGATTAGTAGTCTGATTAATAGTGTCATTGGTCAACGATTCGTTTACTTGAAGGTTTACAAAATTGTCTTGTTGAGTTGAAGTTTGCATTGCTGACTCAGAAATGATGCCATGCTCTGTTGTCGTTAATACTTCAGCAGAAATGTTATTATTATTTTTCTCTTTACTGATTTCTCTAAGTGAAGCTGGCAGCCGTGTATTTACCGCCTCATAAAGACTTAATGCAATGGATTGGCCTAGCACAGGGGGCATTTTTAATTTTTTACCAAACAGTTTAACCGCTATAGGTTCCAATACAAAAAACAGCTGTTCAAGATTTGTGTCAGTGCTATAACTGAGTGCCATGAAATGAAATGGATTATTGGGATGGATATTAAGTGATGGATATCGACTCAGCAACTCTGCTTGACCTACCCACCTGCCCGTTGTCTGCCAAGCTTCTGTGAGTATTCTACCCATGTAAAAACCAATAAATAGAACCAAGTTGTGACTGCGTGACTCTTGCATAAAAAAGTCAGGACGTTTTTTATTATGAAGCTGAATCTCCTCTAGTAAAGCATCAATACGCTTTAGACTGTCCATACTGCCATCAAGGTTACATGACCTCAATTCATATTCAAATGCCACGCCACTATCTATCGGATGCTCATTGATGAAATCTTGCCAATAAGCGTCAGCGATATAATCCAGTGGACTTTTTTGCAAGCTTTGACCTGACTCTCTTTGACCTGACTCTCTTTGCATTGATTGACCTTGCACTAAGACGCCTTCACCAAACTCATTGTCGAATGAGTTTGAAACGCCTGTCTTTGAGCCATCGATAAATTTGTTATGCATAATCAACTCTTGAACATCTGGTATTGGTAATTACTATAAATAATAATCGTCTATAAATAATAACCATCTATAAATAATAACCTTCTATAAACAATATAATGCGCGTACGATATAGCCCAATGGCATAGTTATAATAATGGACTAAAGAGTCGAATACTATTATCAAAAAGTTTTAAATATCCTGAACGCTTACTCCATTCTTCAGCATCAATCCATTCACATTCAGCGATATAGGCATCATGACAAGCCAAAACTTGCGCCACTACCTCAGGGGTGTAAATCGCCAAACTAATTTCCATATTAAGATAAAAACTGCGCATATCCATATTGACGGTGCCAAATAAACAATAGTCTTCATCTATTACGACCGTTTTAGCATGCAACAAACCACCGGTAAATAGCCCGATTTTGACCCCAGATTCCATCAATATCGAATAAGAGGCCTGTGAGGCATGCTGCACGAGAAAAGAGTCCACTTTTTTAGGGATAATAAGTGTGACTTCAACCCCTCGCTTAGCTGCTGTAGTCAAGGCAGATAGTAAAGCCTCATCAGGAACAAAATAAGGTGTGGTAATTTGAATTCGCCAATTAGCACGGTGCAATACCGTGAGCAAGGTATTATATATAACGTGTCCAGTTAGGCGCGGTGCTGACGGAATCAACTGTGCGATAACGTCATTCACTTTTGGCAAGTTATCTATCTCAAAAGTATGTATTGCCGATGCACAACGTATGTGATTATCTGGATTAGTAATAGGATGACCTATAGATTGGGTACTTTTTATACTTGTCTTGAGTGCCGATTTAAACGCGTCTTGACTTACCTCACCCATAAGCGTATTGCTATGCTCAGAGCTTCCTAAAGACTCATGCTGGCGTAACTTTCGACCATATTCATCGCTAATATAAACATTCGATATTTTTTGCTTCAAAGCAACAGGTGCTCTATCGTTTAGATCGTTAATGGTCGGTTTTGAACGGAACAATAACTTACGAGTGTAATTATTAATGCGCTCATCAATACGTTGGCCCAGTACAATGAGATTACTGCTGCTTTCAGCACTGATATCGGTCACACAAACTGCCGTTAACGCACTTACCACGCTAAAAGGTTGATCGGTTTTTATACGCATAACAAGATCAATCCATTGCCCTACACCTTGATCCTGCTTAAAAAATTGCGAATCCACTAAATTAAAACTTCCGGTATAACCAATATATTCATCAATAACCACGATTTTTCGATGATTACGTAAATCACTACGTTTAAATAAAGTTTTAAAAAGCCCTACAGGTAGCGATTGATGAATAACCACACCTGCTTCGGTTAGCACTTCAAACCAATCATCTGTAAAAAAACTGAAGCTACCCACGCTATCCGCTAATATTTGACATTCAACACCACGATTAGCGGCATTTAATAAAGCCGTAAAGACGTCTTGAACTCTCCCTTTAGGAAAGATGATATAAAACTCCATCAAGATTAATGACTGCGCATTATTAATATCTTGAATTAAATAATCAAAGGTACATTCAGCAGAGGTTAACAGCTGCATTGTATGGTTATTATATACTTTGAAGCCCGTATCTAGAGTACCAATCCGGCTAACACCTTGATATCTTTCTGGTAGCATTTCACTAATTTTATTGGCTTGCGACTCATCTTGATTGTTCATTTTACTGAGCAGATGTTGTGCTTGTATATTACGTGCTTTATAACTTCTACCTAGGTAGGGCTCGCCCACCAACAAATAGGCAATGATACTGGCAACTGGGATAACAAACAGTAATACAATCCACGCAATAGCCACACCTGTATTGCGCTGCGTACTTATAATACGCACGATAATAAAGAGGGTCAGGGTAAAGTGAATCAATACGCCTACCCATGCCCAGTCTTGCAATGAGATGTCCTGTATCCAGTGCCCAGCACTCTCTGCATAGTGGATGACGTCTATATCATTTAACAAGCTTACAGATAGATATGGAGGATTGTTTAGAGTAAATAACATATGCTCATTCAAATCGTGACATTCAATGCTAGGTTACTTGTTTGTCAGCCAAAATACTATTACTGACTGTATAAATGTATTAATAGGATGGATATCCTAAGAACTTGCATCGAAGATATTAGAAAAATATTAGAAAGAAATTAAAAATATATTAGAATATGTCCTTATTTACAGTAACTTACCACTTATGGATCACATAGACTTTGCAATATATCATGATGTTAGAGTAAGTAATTGAAAGGATTATCGAATCGGCAAACTTATCAATCACTACGGCCTTAACCTCGCTTAGCCTATCGTACTATCCGTTGATTGCCTTGTATCGATGTTAAAATTCTTTGACTAAAGCACTGAACTCAAATAATTTTGGCTTCAATAAAAAAGCGTTATACACATTAAGTACAACGCTTTTAAAATTAGTTTTTATGATAAATATTTAAGCAAAATACTCAATCTTTAAATCATTCTGATGGCACCATCGATGCGAATAACTTCACCATTTAGATAGGCATTCTCAATAATATGACCAACTAGCTTAGCGTACTCTTTAGGTTGACCCAAACGTTTGGGATACGGTACGCTGGCCTCAAGCTCGACACGCGCTTTTTCAGGAATACTTTTCATCATTGGCGTACCAAACACCCCTGGGGCAATGGTCATAACCCGAATACCATGACGGGTTAACTCTCTGGCAAGTGGTAGCGTTAACCCAACCACGCCTGCTTTAGAGGACGCATAGCTGCCTTGCCCAACCTGACCATCATAGGCAGCAATTGAAGCTGTATTAATGATAATACCTTGATCTTCATTGTTTGGGCCGCCAGCCGCAGCAACACGCTTTGCAATACTAGCGGCAACCAAACGTGCCACATTAAAACTGCCAACCAAGTTAACTTGAATACCTTTATTAAAGTCATCAAGATCCGCAGGATTGTTATCACGGTCTAATAGCTTCTGTACCAAAGCAATACCTGCACAGTTAACACAACCATCCAGACTTTCAAACTCAGTCTCTGCTAACGCTACGGCTGACTGAACGTCATCACCACTGGTCACATCACAACGTACAAATCGGGCGCTACTGCCTAACTCTTCAACCAGTGCCTCTCCTGCCTCATTATTTAAATCCGCAATAATAACATTGGCACCATTTTCCACTAAATGGCGTGTCGTTGCTTCACCCAAGCCTGATGCGCCACCCGTTACTAAAAAAGTTTTTGATTTGATTTGCATGGTAAGTCCTTATATTTTAAAGTTTTTGATTGGTCTGGTTAGATATCAGTCTATAAGTTATATTCATTAATTTAACAAAAAAGTAGCTAAAGTATGATTATCACCGTTTATTAGCGCTATCTTATCAAAGTACTAATGATGTCGACGTAACAAAAAGCGTTGGGTTTTACCACTTGGGGTTTTGGGTAGGGACTCAACAAACTCAATTTGGCGTGGAAATGCATGTGCTGACAGGCGTTGATGAACCAGCGTTTTTATTTCTTTCGCAAGTTCATCCGTACCGTCATACCCTGCTTTTAGCACGACAAATGACTTGATAATATTGCCACGTTCTTCATCCGGTATGCCAATAGCTGCGGATTCTGCAACTGCCTCATGTTCCATAACGCAATTTTCAACATCGGTTGGTCCAACACGATAACCTGCAGTAATAATAATATCATCATCACGTCCTGAGAACCAGAATGTACCATCCTCGTGTCTCTCTACGATATCGCCCGTTAAATAGTAATCCTCATGGAAGGCATTTTTTTCATTCCAGCTATAGCCTTTAAAATAAAAAGCGGGTGATTGACTGACCACAATGGCAAGTTGACCTTGAATACCATCATCGACTTCTTTCATATCATCATTAAGTACAACTAAAGTGTGACCCGGTAAAGGTTTACCCATAGACCCTGTCGGCACTTCGTGTTTTAACGCATGATGCGCACAGCACGTCATGCCTGTTTCGGTTTGTCCATATTGATCACAAACTTTACAACCCAGATGATCTGTGACCCAGCCAACGACCTCTGTATTCAAAGTTTCCCCAGCAGAGTTAGCCACTCGTAAGGACAACTTTTCCGCCACGCCTTCAAACACACCACTGGACTTCATCATTCTAAACGCTGTTGGCGATGACGCTAGGTTAGTAATGTTATGACGCAGCATAAAATCTAGCGTATTTTGGGCATCGAAACCTGCCTCATTAAAATAAGTTGTCATACCCATCAACAACGGGCCAGTCACTCCATAATATAGCCCATAAGCCCAGCCAGGATCTGCCATGTTCCAATAGTTATCAGAATCACGTAAATCAATGGCATAACGCATATATAAATAGAAAGCAGGCAATGCAGATAAGGGGACGCTAACCCCTTTGGACTTACCTACTGTCCCAGATGTGAACATTTGCAAAAAGGCGTCATCCGGGGTTAATTTAACAGGGTCAAAGTCAGTCGGCTGACTAAATGCAGCATTAAAGTCATCGTCATTATAACGATGTTCTGTATCAGATTCTGTGACAGCATCACTCTCTTTGGTAACCAATACCATTTTTGGTAAATTGGCAATTTCTTCAAATTTATGACGATTATCTGGGTTAGTGAACACAACTTTGGTATGGGCTTTCTCTAAACGATATTCAATGGACTCCACACCAAATGCGGTAAATAAAGGCTGATAAATCGCGCCAATACGCCATGTAGCAAGCACGACAATTAACAACTCAGGGGTGCGTGGCAGCATTGTCGCTACTCTATCGCCACGACCAACGCCATATGCCTTAAGCTGATTGGCAACTTGACCACTTTTTTCTGCCAGCTCTTTGAAGGTTAGCCGCGTTTGAACGCCCTTAGTATCTTCATGTACTAAAGCAGTTTTATCGCCAAGACCATGACGTACATGACGACCACAACAGGCAACATAAGCATTGCTCATATCATCAAGATGGTCATTAAATATCTCTTTTAATAAAGACTGCTGATTAAAATCATTGTAATACTGAGCATAAGGCAGAACTGGCTCAGTGGATAAAACAGGGTTAGTCATATTAGCTATTCCTTTAGCTTGTTTGGATCATTAGATTTATGAGAGTCTAAGGGCTGTATAGAAAACATATATGACACTGACAGTGCTTATTTTTTAGACGGCGCTTTGATAAACCTGAGCCAAAGAGTGTCTGGTTTAGCCACGCAAAATAGACATTACTCAACGCAGTAGCGTTATAAAATAGTCCTGACCCTACACTCGGTTACCGCTCTACCTTGCGGACAAACAAAGTAGTACTTTGCTATATGTCTCATTTGCCATTTGCCGCTCAGCAGTATTTAGTTCTCAGCAGTGTCTATAAATGTTTGCTATACAGCATAGCCCTATATTAATACCGCATTTTTATACTTATTTCAATACATAACGTATCACTAAAATAATTAAAATGATTGTAAACAGCAAAATTTGAGTTTGCTGACACTTTATAGAAGTAAAAATTTAAAGACAGACACAGTTAAGCTATTTACCATAAGTGCATAGATAAGCCGTCTCAACCTCGACTTTAACCTTAAATTTTTGATTAGCCTCAATGGTAAAGCTCTGATTTTCATCAAAAGTTCGCCATTCATCAGAATTTGGCAGTTTTACGATTAACGCCCCGCTCACAACAGTCATGGTTTCAAATTTGCTAGTACTAAACTCGTACTCTCCAACCTCCATAACCCCTACAGTAGCAGGCAAAGTCGCAGTTTGAAAGGCAATTGAGGTCACTTTATTATCAAAATATTGGTTAATCGTCGGCATGAAAAATCCTTAAGATAGTAAATTATAGTCGAGCCATGTTAATTGCAATATTAACCGCTTCAGTAATCCATTATACTAGATAGCCTTTATAATAAGTTAATTGATAATTCCCTTAGCTTATATTCCTCACTTGGAGTCTAAATTGAACGCGCCCACTTATACTGTATTATTTCTTTGCCAAGAAAACTCTGCCCGTAGCTTGATGGCTGAAGCTATGCTAAATAACTATGGTAAAGGCCGTTTTCAGTCATATAGTGCAGGTATAAGCCCTGCTGCTGAACCAAATCCTATTGCCATAAAGCTATTACAACAAGAAGGGTTTGCCACTGATTATTTAATACCAAAGCATTACAGGATGTTTTTAGAGGATGATGCGCCAAGTTTAGACTTTGTGTTTACCTTATGTGCCAGTAGTGAACAAGAAGCCAAGTTAAATATTTGGGATGAATTTAGTAGTGATACTATTACCGCCCATTGGCACTTTAACGATCCAAGTACTCTAGGCATCAATGAAGAAACTGAGCGTGAAGCGCTGATGCGTGTGCAACTGGAAATATCTCAGCGCATCAGAATGTTTATGATGTTACCAGATGAGAAACTTGAACGTCTTGCACATTTTCATGATCCTCATAACTAGATACACACTCTATGGATATAAGTGTTTATGATTTTGCAAGATATCGTACAGCTTGAAGGGCATATTCAAACCATATATCTGGCAGTTTACGATGATAAATTGCTACTGCTTGATGGCTGCTGCCGATCAGATGTACCCATGGTACTTGGTTATATAAAACAGACGTTAAAGCGCCCAATAACTGATCTTAAAGTTGTCGTCGTTACCCATATGCACCCTGATCATGCTGGCGGTGCAATAGCTTTTAAAAAAGCCACGGGATGTCTGATAGTGTCTTCGAGAAAAAATACCCAGTGGTATAGAGGAGTGAATGGGCGCATCATGCAGGGTGTCGATATATTAATGGCTCACTATGTAGCCACACGTTTAAACAAACAAATTAAATATCTGGGTTATCCTCGTTATCTAACCCCTGATGTGACAGTTATCGATGGTGATACTCTGCCGTACTTTGATGATTGGCAGGTGTTTGAAACGCCAGGACATACCGATAGGGATTTATCTATCTACCATCCTGATACTGGTCAAATTTATACTGCAGATTTGATTATTAAGCTGCGTCACAAATACGTAACGCCTATTCCCATTTATATTCCACGCGTTTATCAGTCCTCGCTTGCTAAGGTTAAAGCCATTAATCCTAAACAAGTCATGATGGCACATGGTGGGGCTCATTATATTGAGCCTGAGGTTTTTGATGATCTGATAAAGCGGACGCCTAAGGTGCCCAAAACTTTTAAAAGTTCAATCAATCACAAGTTGTTTTGGTGGTTTCAGACAAAACAAAGCGTTGATGACCATAGCGAGCCCACTTAATTTAATAACGTTAACAGGGTCATGATCATAAATACTACTGAGTGTTAAATACGACCACTTACCTCGCGTGTCATCTGTCAAATAATTTCATGGCTATTTAACAACGTTTCTAACGCTATCTGTCCATTATCTTAGTATGGGTCACTTATTAGCATCGATAACTTACCCTACCAACATAGTGATGATGAATATAACCGAATCCAGCTATCTTCAAAAGGCATTTACCACCGCTGGTGCAGGGTCATCTTCATTAGATATTTGGGAGATAAGATAGAGACTCAGGGTTGGTAAAAGTATTTAACCTGCTGCTGGCTCAAAGGTCTATTAATAGACAGACCCGTTAACGAGCCAAGGTCACGTAACGAAAGCGCTATAAGCTCAAAATGAAACACTATAAGCAGTCGAAAAACGTGATAAGAACCTATATTCATAAGCTAAAGTTAGGCTGTTTTAAAATAGAATGAGTCAATACGAGGCACTATTAAGTTAAAAACTCGGGTTGAATAGTCATTCTATTTAATCCTACTTTTAACGCAGTAGTGGCTTTTTTTAGGCGAAAATAACCAATTTTAGGCTGTGAATACAGGTTCTAAAACCAACAAGTTAAGTGTCTGGAATCAATTTAACTCATCAAATATCAGCTAAGAAATTACAGGGGCTAAATTTAATTGTGTTGACCACAAAAACGTTCAAACAGAACCTGCATTACTGCCATCGCATCATCACTGGCGATACGATAATAAATTTGCCTGCCTTCACGCCGCGTAGAAACCAGCCCATTTTCACGCAACACACCCAGCTGCTGTGATAAGCTTGGCTGCTTGATGCCTGTCATTTTTTCTATATCTTGAACGCAGGTTTCCCCTTGTACCAGCTGACATAGTAGTAATAGTCGATCTGCATGAGACAATGACTTAAGCAATAAGGATGCTTGACTAGCGGACGCCCTAATAGTATCTATATCCATGAATTCAATATGCTCTCTGACTTTGTCTTGGACATTCTCTTGAATATTGTCTTGTATACTCATAAGACTATTAAGATCTTCACAATTTGTCGCATCTAAAACTCTATCCCTAATCATGTATAACTCTCCAACTTACCTTTTATCTTTTTCGTTTATCTGACGCTTGGCTTTGCTAAGATTTAGTCTGAACCATCCTTAGTACTCTTTAACCATGATTCAGTATTAACCACGACTCAGTAGTTTACAGTATTAGTATAAATATTTTTATTATATTTATTTACATAGTATTTTTATATATGTGTACTTTATCCGATGTTCTCAATGATTGGCTTGATTAACAGTGTTAGCCAAAATTAAATCAGTAAAAAATTAATGACGTATCAATAAAATTTATTGTCAGTAACCAAACCCTAAAGCCCTGCCTCATAGAGTCCCTGAGAACTGATAGCGGCTTCCTGCATGCCACATTTTAACGAACGTAACCACTTTTCCTGAAGAATAGGTTTGGCGGCTAATCAATAAAGCACACTCCCCATCATTAATCTGTAATGCCTCGGCAACCTCTTTGGGTGCTGCAACCGCTCTAATACTATAACTGCCGCCTTCAAGGGGCGCTTTTGCAATAAGATAATCACTAGTATTTGTGACAGTAAAGTCTTGATGAATAAATTCTGGTACTAAATCAGCATCTACCCATCGCTCTTCGAACTGGATAGGAGCGCCATCGGCAAAATGTATAATTTTTACTTCAACAATATTTTTAGACTCATGTTTAGTACTTAGTTTAGAGGCCTGCGCTCGCCGCCCGACTTTATTTTGATTATTATCATCAAGCATGGGTTTGATAAATCGAGATAACACATTTGGCGATATATCAGTAGGTAATAAACTTCGATGAACGATAACTTTTGCTTTGTACTGTTTCTTATCTGCTTTTATATCAGCAGCAATATTCCTTACCTCAACTATCGTATTATTATATTGCTGTTGGGCAACAAAAGTCCCTGAGCCCTGCCGACGTTGCAATACTTGATCTTCACTCAGCTCTTTAAGGGCTCGGTTTACCGTCATGCGTGACACACCAAACTGAAGTGCTAAAGCATTCTCAGTGGGTATCATCGCCCCAGCTTGCCATTTACCGGAATGAATATTTTTTAAAATACTCTCTTTAATACGCTGATAAGCGGGTTTACTACGCTTAGATATTTTTTTATTCGTCGACATGAGTTAAAGCTTATTATTTGTGGTTAGGGTCTGTTGCACATTAAACGCTTTACCACTAATGAATTAATTTATTACCCAGATTAAAACAAGGTTTATGAATTTAGAATCAAAATGTCCTATATCGCACTATTGTATAGTATTAATCGAAACTCTGTCATTAAACTGCCATCTTCAATGCGGCATATTCTTGCATTTTATTATAAAGGGTAATTAAAAAAACGAGAAAAATGCTTGCATGATTTTTTTATTCTTGATAATTTGTATATACAACTTATATTAACTATTTTTTCTCTAAACACACCCCGCCTATAAAGGATTATTGATGACTAATTCTAAATTTACCCGTCGAGACGAAAGCCGTGAAATCGCTTCACCCACTGGTTCTACCTTATCGTGTAAAAGCTGGTTAACTGAAGCACCTTTTAGAATGTTGCAAAACAACTTGCATCCTGATGTGGCCGAAAACCCAAAAAGCTTAGTCGTATATGGCGGTATAGGCCGTGCCGCTCGTAATTGGGAAAGTTATGACCAAATTTTAGAATCCCTTAAACAGCTTGAGGGCGACCAAACTTTATTGGTACAGTCAGGCAAACCGGTGGGTATATTCCAAACTCATGAAGATGCCCCGCGCGTATTGATTGCTAACTCAAATCTGGTGCCTAAATGGGCAACTTGGGAGCACTTTAACGAGCTTGACCGTAAAGACCTATTTATGTATGGCCAAATGACGGCGGGTAGCTGGATTTACATTGGCACTCAGGGCATCGTACAAGGTACTTATGAAACTTTTGCTGAAGCAGGACGTCAACACTATGGGAGCGAAGATATCCGCTCCAATAACTGGGAAGGTCGCTGGATTCTAACAGCTGGCCTCGGTGGTATGGGTGGTGCTCAGCCGTTAGCGGCTACCTTTGCAGGTGCGGTCTCTTTAAATATTGAATGTCAACAAAGCAGTATCGATTTTCGTCTGCGAACGGGATACGTCGATGTTCAAGCTAAGGATTTAGACGATGCTTACCAGCTCATTAAACAGCATACTTCTGCTGGTAATGCTATTTCTATCGCTCTACTGGGTAACGCTGCAGAAATTCTTCCCGAGATGGTAAAGCGTGCTAAAGCAGGCGAAATTAAACCAGACTTCGTGACCGATCAAACCTCAGCACATGACCTCATTAACGGCTACCTGCCTATTGGCTGGACGGTTGATGAATGGAAAATAGCGCAAGAAGATTCAAGCAAACACGAAAAACTGGTTAAAGACGCCGCTCACTCCTGTGCCATCCACGTTCAAGCTATTTTAGATTTTCAAGAAATGGGTGTGCCAGCAACTGATTATGGTAATAATATCCGTCAAGTAGCCTATGACACAGGCGTTACAGATGCCTTTAATTTTCCCGGTTTCGTACCTGCCTATGTGCGCCCCCTATTTTGTCAAGGCAAAGGTCCCTTCCGCTGGGTAGCGCTATCTGGTGACCCTGAAGATATTTATAAAACAGACCAAAAAATTAAAGAACTATTCCCAGAAAATACTCATGTTCATAAATGGCTGGACATGGCAAACGAGCGTATTAAATTTCAGGGCTTACCTGCCCGCATTTGCTGGCTTGGGCTAGGCGAACGTGATAAAGCAGGGCTGGCTTTTAACGAAATGGTTAAAAATGGCGAATTAAAAGGCCCTATCGTTATCGGACGTGACCATTTAGATACCGGTTCAGTAGCCAGCCCAAATCGCGAGACCGAAAGCATGAAAGATGGCACTGATGCGGTATCCGACTGGGCACTTTTGAACGCCATGCTAAACGTTGCTGGCGGTGCAACTTGGGTATCACTGCATCACGGAGGCGGCGTAGGTATGGGATATTCACAGCATTCAGGCATGGTCATTGTGGCAGATGGAACTGATGCCGCCGCCAAACGTCTTGCTCGTGTATTAGTCAATGATTGTGGCTCTGGGGTTATGCGTCATGCTGATGCAGGGTATGAGCTTGCCATTAAGACTGCTAAAGAATATGGGCTTAATTTACCAATGATTGGGTAGCTGTTTTAGCGGCTTAACTTGTTGGTTTAACTATATTTTATTTAATTAGAGTTTTACTTAATTAAAGGCTCCTATCATCAAAACAACGCTGTTACCCTGAAAGACTCTTTAATCTTAAAGCTTTGGGGTTATTTGCTTCAGAACGCAAATAATACTATAGAGCTTAAATAATACTGATAAAAACAACCTTACCAAATCTAAAAATAAATAGGGTAATGAAAACGAGTGCAAACGCTAGGCTTAGCTGTTTTTATTAAGTGAGTTAGAGTTAGTTTGTTTTTTGGAAAAGGTACAATAATAGTCATATAAATTTTAAATTATAATACAGGATAACCTTATGCACCCTTCTCAATATCTAGTACTGACGCCTCGCAAACTGACGTTTACGCAGTTGCGTAAAATTTATGATACGCCTGTTCAAGTACGTTTAGATGAAGATGCTTATAAAGATATTGACGCCTCGCAAGCAGCTGTCCAACATATTGTCGCGCAGAATAAGAGTGCTTATGGCATCAATACCGGCTTTGGACTATTAGCGAAAACACGTATTAGCGATGACCAATTGGGCCTACTACAATATAATTTAATCGTTTCCCATTCTGTGGGCACATGCGAGCGGCTTGATGACGGTGTCGTGCGCTTGATAATGGTCATGAAAGTGGCCAGTCTTGCCCAAGGCTTCTCGGGTATACGCCGTGTGGTAGTTGACAGTCTAATTGGGCTGATTAACCACAATATTATTCCGCATATTCCTGCCAAAGGCTCAGTGGGTGCATCAGGAGACCTAGCACCATTATCACACATGACCTTAACCATGCTGGGACAAGGTACAGCGTATGTTAATGGTCAAGAAATGCCAGCCAGCGAGGCTTTGCAACAAGCTGGCCTTGAGCCATTAACCTTAGCTGCAAAAGAAGGTTTGGCACTGATAAACGGTACTCAAGTATCCACTGCACTTACCTTGCGCGGCTACTTCCATGCTCGTGATTTAGTGGCTTCTGCAACCGCAGTGGGCGCTCTGTCAGTCGATGCAGCTCGTGGTTCTGACGCACCATTTGATGCCCGTATTCATGACGTTCGAGGGCATCATGGTCAAATTCAAATTGCAAAAGCACACCGCAGACTTATTGAAGGTAGTCAAATTCGAGCCTCGCATGCCGAAGATGATGATCGGGTTCAGGACCCTTATTGCCTACGCTGCCAGCCACAGGTTGTCGGCGCTTGTTTAGATATCATCAATCACGCCGGTAATACGTTATTGATTGAAGCCAATGCTGTCACTGACAATCCGCTCATTTTTCAAAATAACGATAATGGTCATAATGATCCAGTCGCCATCTCGGGCGGTAACTTTCATGCTGAGCCCGTTGCCTTTGCAGCCGATACATTAGCGCTAGCTATTAGCGAGATTGGTTCGATGTCTGAGCGGCGTGTGGCCTTACTCATTGATGCGACTTTAAATGGTGGACTACCCCCTTTCTTAGTAGAAAACCCCGGTGTGAATTCGGGCTTTATGATTGCGCATGTTACCGCTGCCGCGTTAGCCTCTGAAAATAAATCTATTGCCCATCCTGCCAGTGTAGACAGTATTCCTACCTCAGCCAACCAAGAAGACCATGTCTCTATGGCCACTTTTGCTGGGCGCCGACTGTATGACATGATACAAAACACCGCTACCATCGTAGGTATTGAGCTATTATGCGCAGGTCAAGGTATTGATTTTCAGAAAGGGATGCACACCTCTAAAGCGTTGTCCGTGGTGCATCAACGCTTACGAAATAAAGTAACGTTTTATGATAAGGATCGCTACCTTGCACCTGATATTGAAGCAGCAAAACAGCTGGTATTATCCGGTGAGTTGAATACGCATTGGGCCGACTTACGTGCTGACTGGTTTTTACATGATTAATTTGATACCGTTTGAGAGAAATCAGTAATGTTGCTTAAATCATCTGATAGTCTATTACACGGCAAGCAAAAGTGCATAGACTTAAACTTAAAAAAAGGCATAGGCGTAGATCATACTCCATTTAATGCCACTCTATGGACAGGGCGCAATGAGCCGTATGAGTCAGAGCGTGCCTGTTATTGGTATCAGGTTGTTCAAGACGCTACGGTAAACACTGCCCCCGCAAGAATCTCCATTATTGGCTTTGCGTGTGACCAAGGGGTACGGCGTAATCTTGGCCGAGTGGGTGCCAAGGATGCCCCTCAGGCCATTCGTCACGCATTTGCCAAGCTACCAATCAGCCGTGCGCTACAAGATAAATATGATACTGACACTCGCAAATCATTAGTCGCTGATGTTGGCGATATCGTTTGTCATGACAATGACACCTTAGTGCCTGAAATCTTAGAACAAACTCAAGCAAAATACAGCGAACAAGTTACCAAAGTTATTGGCGAAGGTGGTTTTGTCATTGGATTAGGCGGTGGTCATGCCATTGCCTATGCCAGCTATCTAGGACTTTGGCATGCTTTAAATAAAACGATACCAGAGTCTACTTCACAAGTACGTCGTCCATCTAGTCCACCTAAAATTGGTATTATTAATTTTGATGCCCATTTAGACTTGCGCCAAGCTCCTAGCGGAACTTCTGGTACCCCGTTTCGACAAATAGCAGAACACATCCAGTCTTACAATCACACCCACCATCAAACTTTTCATTACTGCGCCATTGGTATCAGTCAATTTTCTAATACGGCTGCCCTATTTGACAGAGCGAGTGAGCTTGGGGTAATGATTATTAGTGATGATGACTGCTCTCGCCAGCCTTGGACTGCCATTGAACAACAGTTAGACAAGTTTATCAGCAATATAGATATACTCTATCTGACAATCGATATGGATGGCTTCTCTGCCAGTTGTGTACCCGGCGTTAGTGCCCCTGCGGCTAAGGGGATGAGTGTAGATTTTGTTGAGCGCTGTCTCGGGCATATCTTTGCTAGTGGCAAAGTTAAGGTGGCAGATATCGCTGAAATTAACCCCACCTATGATATTGATGGACGTAGCAGTAAAGTTGCTGCCCGTCTGTTGGCACTGATGATTGAATATTATTTATTGTTAGATTAGGTATCATGTTAATCATGCTCACTATTGGTAAGTTAGTAATACGTTTAAAGTAATACCTTTTCTGAAACAGAACCTAGATTTGTCAAACTCCCTTTGTCAAATTCGCTTAACGTAAGACTTGTCGTGTTTGCACTCATTTTTTTCGCTATCTTAATTTTCAGATTTGGTATAAGAAAACCTGCATCGATACGCCCCTCTTACCTTTTGGCGTAGGCTAAGGCCGCAGTTTACAAAGATTTATAACGAAGTAAGAAGTAAGAGTAAGGCGTTCATCTTAAATACTGGAGTATTCCATGACAGCTACTGCAACCACCCTGCCCTTTCCTGAAGAATTTGACACCCTTATCCTAAATGCCAATATAGCGACGTTCTCTAAACAGTATGGGTTTGATAGAGCTTTGTCAGGAGCTGGAGCATTAGACAATAAAAACGCTAAACACCACCGCCCCTATGGTCAAATCCTTAATGCTGCCATTGCTATTAAAGACGGTAAAATTAGTTGGATAGGTGACAATCAAGTCGCTCTTGACAGCCGTTCATACCAGCAAGCGATTAACAAGTTTGATAACGACACGGCTATTAATAACAAGGCTCTTGAAAATAAAATTGTTAATGCCAATGGTTACTGGATTACCCCCGGACTCGTTGATTGCCACACTCATTTAGTCTATGCAGGTAATCGCAGTAACGAGTTTGAAGCCCGCTTGCAGGGTATCAGCTATAAAGAGATTGCTGATAATGGTGGCGGTATCGTATCTACTGTGACAGCAACCCGAGCGGCCAGTTTTGACGAGCTGTATGCACAGACTGAGCGTCGCCTGCAAGCATTGCTTGCTGAGGGCGTGACTGGCATTGAGATTAAATCAGGTTATGGTCTCAACTTAGAGACGGAGCGTAAAATGCTACAAGTGGCTCGTAAACTTGGCCAAGACTATGGGATTACGGTAAAAACCACCTATCTTGCGGCGCATGCTGTACCTAACGAGTACAAAAATCAGCCTAGCGGTGCCGATGCCTATATCGATGAGGTGTGCGCATGGATGGCAATATTAAAGGATGAAGGATTAATAGATGCGGTGGATGGCTTTTGTGAAAATATTGGGTTTAGTAAAGTACAAATGGCCAAAGTATTTGATACTGCTAAAGCGCTAGGACTACCGGTTAAGCTTCATGCTGAGCAACTAAGCGACATGGACGGCAGTGGTTTGGTGGCACAATACAATGGGCTGTCCTCAGACCACCTTGAATTTTTATCAGAGAAAAATGTACAACTAATGGCACAGCATGATGTTGTCGCTGTCTTGTTACCCGGCGCATTTTACACGCTTAAAGAAACCAAGTTACCCCCAATGGACGCCTTATATCAGCATAATGTTGCCATCGCCTTATCAACTGACTGCAATCCCGGCACCTCGCCACTAACATCAATCTTAATGGTTCTAAACATGGGTTGTACACTGTTCGGTTTGACCCCAGAGCAAGCGTTAGCGGGAATAACCATTCATGCCGCTAAGGCGTTAGGTTTGGTTAATAAAGGGCGTATTGAAGTGGGTATGGATGCTGACCTAAGCTTGTGGGATATTGCCCGACCAGCAGACTTAGCATATCAGATGGGACTGAATTCCATTAACCGAGTTATGGTTAATGGTCAATGGAAGGATTAGGGCGCGACCTCATTGACATGCTATGGATTAAATAGGCTTAGTTAGCAAGAGCTAAGCGACTCATTTAAAAGTTAGGCCAAATAGGAGGTAAATCCATTTAACAGCATTTGCACAGCAATAGAGATAAGTATCATACCCATTAAACGCTCAATTGCTTTTAGACCACGATGACCCAGAATTTTATAAAGTTTCGTAGAGAAAAACAAAATTACAGCTGAAACACCCCAAGCAAGCAGCAACGCTAGCAGTGACTTAAAAATACTTTCAGGATTTTTTTCGGTTAATAAAATCAGCGTAGCTAATATAGATGGCCCAGCAATCAAAGGTATGGCGAGGGGCACAATAAAGGGTTCTCCATCGATATTATCATCACTCATAATACCACCAGGCTGAGGAAAAATCATGCGAATGGCAATAATCATCATTACCAAACCACCGCCTATAGCGACCGCCTCAGTACTTAGCCCTAACGTATGCAGTATGCTGCCACCCGCAAATAAAAATAAAACCATCAATCCAAGCGCAATCAGTAGCTCTCTGATAATAATAGGCTTGCGTCTATTTTCAGGGACTTTTTCTAAAACAGTCAAAAAGATAGGAATATTACCCAGTGGATCCATAATTAGAAATAGGGTAAGTGCTGCTGCAAAAATCTCCATCCGTTCTTGGCCTCAAATCAATAGCGTTTAAGCAAATAGATGTAGCTTATGCCCTATAGCTGCTCTATTGGTAAACAAAAGGACTTATTTTAACAGCGTTATGCGTACCTCGCTTATATAATTTACTTAAGGTCTCAAATCTTTCTAATAACGGCGTTTATTTTACTTTGTTTGTCTATAGTCAAAGAACTTTAAAGTAGTTACAAGGCAATCGAGTGCAAGTACTACTGGCGTAGGCTTAACGAGGTTAACACCGTAACTCTTTATAAGTTCGCCGACTATATCTAGTTTACCAATTGCTTTTCAAGCAATTGATGAATCTCAACTTTAAATTCTTTATCTTCGATTTTATTGGCGCTTACTTTTGCAAACTTCAAGCTTTCGATAGCAGCGTCTTTCTGGCCCAGCTCAAGTTGTAATTCAGCCATTGAAAATGCAATGGATGCCATATGGTCTTTAGAATTAATCGCCTTCGCTTTTTCCATCGCCTTAGCATAGATGACCAAAGCTTCCTCTAAATCTGCAGTAAAATCCGCCAGTGTTTCCCATTGTTCAGGATGATCTTTGCCATTAGATTCATTGTCAGCACAAACAGCTTGAAGCTGAGAATATAACGCATCAAACTCTGCTTGATTGCCTTTGCTATCCACCTCTAATAGCTTTTCTGCCAATACATAGATAGATCTGTATAGTTTGGTATTTATCATTTGTTCGCCTTATGACGTGCAGGATTGTAGTGGTTAAAGATTATAGTAGTTAAAAATTATAGTAGTTAAAGATTATTGTGGTTAAAGATTATGGTGGTTAAATAAGTACAGTTTTAAGATTTCATTTATTAATCTGTTAAAGGGTGGTTTAAATTGTGTTTACGACAAGTTTGAAGGATAGACAGAAGTTTGAATATGTTTGAATATTAGGTGCATGACGTATAGGGTTAATTCGTTCAAACTCATGTTAGCTCATGTGTTAAAAGCGCTATCGCTTTCATAAGTAGTCTTTCATGAGAAAACTTTAATAAACAATTATACACTAGGTCGTGGCCTAGTATTAAAACCACCTATTAATCAATCTTGCCCCTTAAAGCCTTTGTGCTACCTCGCTGTACTTTTTTATCTACCCGTTTACGTTTTGCATTTCTACTGGGTTTGGTAGGACGTCTGGTTTTATTGATATGGGTAGCAGTCACAATAAATTGTCTTAAGCGCTCCATGGCATCAATTTTGTTACGCTCCTGAGTACGAAACTGCTGCGCTTTGATAATGAGTACGCCATGTTTATTGATACGATTATCTTTAGTGTTTAATAGTTGCTGCTTTTGGGTATCGCTCAAGCTTGACGCATTGATATCAAAACGTAGATGAATAGCAGAAGCCACTTTATTAACATTCTGCCCGCCTGCCCCTTGAGCACGGATGGCACTAATTTCAACATCACTATCTTTGATACTTACTGTATTACTGATGAAAATCATAGAGATTATTAACTTTTTTACATTTTAAATTAAAACTGATTGTACGCTTATTACCTGATCTTCGAAACTCTGAGAAATAATTAATGTTTAGCCGGCTACTTTAAAGTAAGATTAAAGAAAAGCCATTAGATATACACTAAGATACGCACACAATAAAAAGCCCCTTATCAAAATGCTGATAAAGGGCTTTAACGTTATTGAGCGAATTTTAATGAATCTAACATTTAGATCAATAATCAGTCTTACTTAACACGCATATCGCCGGTTTCAACAAAACGTTGATGCCATGATAACGCTTCGGTTAACAAGTGCGGTGTATGCAATGAGCCTGCTTTTTCAGCGCGTGCATAGTAGTCTTGTAACATTGGGCGATAATCTGGGTGGGCGCAGTTATCTATAATGAGTTTTGCACGTTGACGTGGTGATTTACCACGCAGATCAGCAAACCCTTGCTCAGTAACCAAGAACATAACGTCATGCTCGGTATGGTCATGGTGCGATACCATTGGCACGATTGCGGAGATAGCTCCGTTTTTGGCGGTTGATGGGCTGACAAAGAATGAAAAATGCGAATTGCGAGTAAAGTCGCCTGAACCACCAATACCATTCATCATTTTGGTACCCATAATGTGAGTTGAGTTCACATTACCGTAGATATCCGCTTCTATCATTGCATTCATAGCGATAATACCAAGGCGACGAATGACCTCTGGGTGATTGGTATACTCTTGGGGGCGCAACATGATTTTTTCACGCAAAAGTTCAATATTGTCATTAAAGCGTTGCAATGCATCTGGGCTAAAGGACAAAGCCGTTGCAGAAGCTGACTTCATTTTGCCGCTTAGTACAAGATCAAGCATGCCATCTTGCAACACTTCAGTATAGCCAGCTAAATCTTCAAATGGGCTATCTTGCAGACCCATTAATACTGCATTGGCAACGTTACCAACGCCAGATTGTAGCGGTAGTAGATTTTTGGGTAGGCGACCTTGTTTGACTTCATGATCTAAGAAGTCAATGATTTGTGCCGCAATACGCTTTGAGTTTTCATCTGGATCAGCGAATTTGCTATTGCGATCAGGGGCGTCAGTAATAACAATACCAACAATTTTATCAAGGTCACATTCTAAATAAGGCGTACCAATGCGATCATCTGGCTGGACAATAGGAATTGGTTTACGATGAGGTGGTTCGCCAATGTCTGAATAGATATCGTGCATACCTTCAAGCATCATACTTTGACGCACATTGACTTCAATAATTACTTTTTTGGCCGATTTTATCCACTGATTGTTGGTGCCAATACCCATTGAGGGAACTATTTTACCTTCAGGCGTGATTGCAGTCGCTTCAATTAAGGCGATATCCATATCACCATAAAAGCCAAATCGAACTTGCTGCTCAAAATGCGATAAATGCATATCAACGTAGTGGGTGTTACCTGAGTTAATGTTATTGCGCATCACTGGATCAGATTGGAATGGCGCACGGAAAGTGACACAGTTAGCCTCGGCTAAAACACCATCACAGTCATGAGCGGTTGATGCGCCAGTTAACATGCCAATTCCGAACTCTTCGCCACGAGAGTGTGCAGCTTTAGCACGTTCAGCAATGGCATTAGGAACAAATTTTGGGTAGCCTGCACCGGTAAAGCCTGCCACACCCAAGGTCATGCCGTTTTGGACAAATTCTGCTGCTTGCTCTGCGGTCATGATCTTCGAACGCAAGCCTTCGTGTTGTACACGCTCTTCATGGTTAATTGAATTCATACAGTATTTTCCCTAGTAACTTCCATATTAAGATTTGCCTTCAACAAAATGAAGGAATGTTGAAACGAACCGTGATCAAGGTTTCAATATATTATGATGAACAATTTTCTTATAAAATACAAGCAAACTAAGCCAATTAATCACTTGTGGGGTAGTTATAAGCCATTCACTTTATAAGAATTTACTACATACCTTATTCTAAAATTTATATCTCCTTGTAAACGTTTCTTTACTCTAAAGCTGATCGGAAACTATTGTTTGAACTATTATTGCTTAAGCTATCGCCTGAATGACAGCTTAATTTGTAAGGTAGAGCGGTTTAGCCCCGATTGTAGCGCATATACTTGGTAAAGCACTGCGTTGCGAGGGCTTGGCGAGGGACGGTCTCGTTGTACAGGAACGACACTTGCCAATAGCGCTCGCCGCAGAGCAAGCCAAGATAGTAGCGGATAGCGGGATGGGCTATACATTTTAAAGTTAATTTATAGATTGCTAGGCTATGAGTGAAATTATCCCTCCAGACTGGTCAATAGTTTTAGAAGCTTAATTAAAGCCCAGCTTTCAAGCTTGCCTCAATAAACTGGTCTAAATCACCATCTAGTACTGCGCCCGTATTAAAGGTCTCAACGCCGGTACGCAAATCTTTAATGCGTGAGTCGTCGAGTACATAGGAGCGAATCTGACTACCCCAACCCACGTCGGACTTATTGTCCTCAACCGCTTGCTGTTTCTCCATACGTTTTTGCATTTCAAGCTCATACAGCTTGGCCCGCAGCATCTTCATCGCTGTGGCTTTGTTACCGTGCTGACTGCGCTCATTCTGGCAAGTCACTACAGTGTTGGTTGGCTCATGGGTTATCCTTACCGCAGAGTCGGTGGTGTTAACGTGCTGACCACCAGCCCCACTAGATCGATAGGTATCAATACGCAGATCAGCTGGGTTGATATCAATGTCAATATCATCATCAATTTCAGGCGACACAAACACTGATGCAAACGAGGTATGACGCCCATTGTTACTATCGAAAGGGGATTTTCGCACCAGACGATGCACCCCTGTCTCAGTGCGTAGCCAACCGAATGCATAATCTCCACTTACTTTAAATGAAGCGGATTTAACGCCCGCGACACTACCTGCTGACACTTCGATGATGTCTACCTTAAAGCCATGTGAGTCACACCAGCGGGTGTACATGCGCAGTAACATTTCTGCCCAATCTTGCGCCTCTGTACCGCCGCTGCCTGATTGAATATCGACATAGCAATTATTACCATCCATCTCGCCATTAAACATACGTTTGAACTCTAAGTCGTCTACCTGACTTTGTGCAGTCTCTAGTTCATGGTGTACGTCACCTAGCAAACTCTCGTCATCCGCTTCTACAGCCAACTCTAACATGGCTTTTGCATCTTCGAGCGTTGCCTCTAAGCTGGTAATGGTAGTAATTACCCCATCCAGCTGACTCTTTTCTTTACTAATTTTGGTCGCTCGCTCAGGGTCATTCCAAAGCTCTGGACTTTCCATTTCAAGGTTAACTTCTTCTAAGCGCTCAACTTTAGAGTCAAAGTCAAAGATACCCCCTTAAGTCATTTGAGCGGTTCATTAAGTCTTTAATGGTTTCTTGATACTGGTTAATTTCCATATATTTTCCAAAAGGTTAAGAGAAGGTTAAAAGGATGATTCATTAGATAGTAAAAAGCACTTAAGAAAAAACGAGCACTATGTATAACTCAACTAAACTTATCATGCCAACAGGCTAGTGCTACTAACAAGCTAACGCTAATACACTACCATTAACGAATTAACGGTAAGTCTATTAGCTATTAGCTGCTGGTTTCAATTGACCAGTCTTCCACTGCCCAACGATGCGCCAATGCATGAGCATGTAACACATCATCTGGGGTCACAGCGACTGGTCTGTCCGCCCACTCTAATAGTGGCAAGTCATTTTTTGAATCTGAATACGCATAGGTTTTACTGTAGGTAATACCCTTCTGTTGTTGGCCATCAAGCCATTTTTTAAGATGATATAATTTACCCTCTTGAAAGTTTGGCTTATCAGTTAGCTTTCCTGTATAACGATTGTCTTTTATTTCAAGCGGTGTGGCTAAAACATTGGTCTCGTGGATACCGAAATGTTCTGCTATGGCATTGACCACAAAGTTATTTGTCGCAGATATGATGACCACATCATGGCCGGCTTTAATATGCAGCTGAATAGCCTCTATGGCTTTTGGACGAATATGCGGTTCAATCTCGCATTTAATATATGCCTCACGTATCTCGCACAAACGCTCTATTGGCAAGCTGGTTAAAAACTCAGCCACAAATTCGTTATATTCAACCGCATCCAATGTGCCTTCAATATATTCTTCATAAAAGCGCTGATTAGCAGTGCGGTATTGAGCTTCATCAACCAAGCCATTTTTAACGATGTACTCGCCCCATAGATAATCACTATCGACATCTAGTAAGGTATGATCCAAATCAAATAGCGCCAGCTCTTTTTCAAAGTTTTGTTGGTGCTGGTCTGTTGACATATTATATTTACTCCACCTTAATGAGTCACGAATGATAAATTATTACAAACTAAATGATAAGCAGTTGAAACTAAAGATAAGTAATGCTAATTACTGATAACTGGGGTATGACTTTAGTGTCCATTAACAAAGCGTAAATTTAGGATGACTTAAAGTATGTACACGAATTTGCACAGTAAGTCTAAAAATAATGGTCCTGAAAAGACATCACTCAGGTAGTGCCACCTCCTCTATCCCTGTCTTAAATTGCTGGCATTTTTCGGCATAGTGCAGTGCTGACATTTTTAACATCTCGACTTGTTGCTCCGTTAAAGTTTTTACCACCTTAGCGGGTGCACCCATTACCAACGAGTTATCTGGAATTTCTTTGCCTTCAGTAACCAAAGCTTTGGCGCCAATAATACAATTCTTACCAATTTTGGCATTGTTGAGCACCACTGCGCCAATACCAATTAAACTGTTATCGCCAACTTGACAACCATGCAGCATGGCTAAATGACCAATCGTAACATAATTACCAATATTTACCTCGATACCTGCATCGGTGTGAATGACCACATTTTCCTGAGCATTACTGTAATCGCCAATATTGATACGCTCGTTATCACCACGTATCACCGCACCAAACCAAACACTGGCATGCTGACCTAAATAGACATCACCAATAACTCTTGCACTATCAGCGACCCAACCGTTAAAAGGTGTCGAAAACTGTGGGGTTTTATCCATATATTTATAAATCATCTGACCTTCCTTATGTATTACTCAGTATTGGTTAGTACATGCTTGCTTGTTAGTTAGTAAATGCTTGTTGCTAAATACCTAATTACCTAATTCTAACGACATAACACTGAAAGCGTGTTAATAAAACTCATGTAATTTATCCTATATTATGACATTAATGACTCAGTTCACTCAAAGCTAATTTATTGAGAGGTAACAGCGTGCTATTATCTGCGCATTAAATAACCATTTTAAAGCTGAGTACCTTATGCGTCATTTCTTTTTTGATATTATTTTTACCATCCTATGCTTAATAGTGGCTGCTTGGTGGGGGTTTACCCATGGCGGTATCTCAACCATGTTTTCTGCTTTAGCAATTACTGCTATTTTAGCGGTTATGGAAATCTCATTGTCATTTGACAATGCCGTTGTTAATGCCTCCATATTAAAAGGATGGAATGACTTTTGGAAAAAGATATTCTTAACCATCGGTATTCTTGTTGCGGTATTTGGTATGCGCTTAGTATTCCCCATCGTCATCGTCGCAGTGACGGCAAATCTAGGGTTTGTCGAGGTGGTGCAACTTGCGCTAAATGACCCAGCAAAATATGCCGAACACCTGAATGCTCATCATGCAGAAATCTCCGCCTTTGGCGGTATGTTCTTATTACTAGTGTTTTTAGGATTTATGTTTGGGGATAAAAAAGTGCATTGGTTTGATTGGCTCGAACGTAAGCTAACGCGGTTTAGTAAAGTAGATGCTATGAGCACCTTTGTTGCTATTTTAACCTTGATGATCTCGTTATCGTGGGTAGATGATACTAAAAAATCTGTTATTTTGATTGCAGGCATATGGGGGATTTTGGTATATCTAGGGGTTAATGTACTATCAACCATGCTAGAAGGTAGCACGGAGTCTGATGAAGAGGAAGCGCTTACTGACGCTCATGGAAACATCATTTCCAATACCGCAGGAGTATCAACCACCATATTAAAAGGAGGTATAGCAGGTTTTATCTATCTTGAAGTGTTAGATGCCTCATTTAGTTTTGACGGGGTTATTGGCGCCTTTGCTATTACCAATGATGTCATTATCATTATGCTTGGCCTAGCTATTGGCGCCATGTTTGTACGGTCAATGACCCTCTATCTCGTTGATAAAGGTACATTAAATGAGTTTATCTATTTAGAACATGGGGCTCACTATGCTATCGGTGCTTTGGCTATTATCATGCTTCTTTCGATGAAGTTTCATGTTCCCGAATTAGTCACTGGCCTAATTGGGGTAGCGTTTATTGGATTATCTTTATACAATTCTATTCAGTATCGACGCCGCTCGGCTGATAGCCAATAAAGCCATTTTTTATCAGCTATTTTGATTTGGTTGCTAGCCATTTTGTATCAGGTTTTGTATAATACGCAAAATCTGTACCTAAGCGAGTAGACATGAGACAGTTTGCAACATTCACTATTAAGTTATTCATTAGTGACTTTTGTTGTATTCTGTCCTCTTCTACTCGTTTTTTTGTGCCTAAAATTTATTAACAGTCATGTTTATAGCATCAGACATGTTTATAGAACAAAGTTATCGCATTTATAGTACAAAGTTATCGCAAAAATTTTTGCTTATTTCGAAATAGCGACTCTAAAACTGAGTTTAAAGTCGTCACAACCTTTTACAGAAGCTGATGAATGATAGAAACTGATAAATTCAATTATGATGCAGAGTTCAATTATGATGCAGAGTCGGTTGATTCAGTTTTCACACTCAACGTATCATGCTATATAAAATAGAAATAACTTATTTATGAACAAGTATAAAACCTAAATAACTTAGTAACTCAATAATTTAATAATTTAATTTATATTATTTACAAATTACAAATTGCGCGGCACGATAATTGATAATCACGAATAATGAGGGTAGGAATATGGGCGTACAGGACAGCACACATGGTCATTCGAAACCAGCTAGCAACTCGAAAAACGGCAACTCAAAAATTAGCAACTCGACAGATAATACAACGGTTACCGAAGTCGAGTCTATTCTAGCGTTAGCAGATGGCACGATTTTTCGCGGTATTTCTATCGGAGCACCTGGTTACCGCATTGGTGAAGTGGTGTTTAACACCTCAATGACTGGCTATCAGGAAATATTAACCGACCCAAGTTATGCTAAGCAAATTGTTACCCTAACCTACCCCCATATTGGCAATACTGGCACGAATACTGAAGATGCTGAATCTGGTAATATTGATTTTAGCTCCCAAAAGGGTCATCAAGTTTGGGCAGAAGGCTTAATTATTCGCGATGCCACAATGACCACCTCAAACTTCCGTAATTCAGAAAGTTTAACGGACTACCTTATTCGCCAACAAACCGTTGCCATTGCAGAAATTGATACTCGGAAGCTGACCCGTATCTTACGTGATAAAGGCGCGCAAAACGGCTGCATTATGACCGCTACTAATGGCAGCACCCTTACTGAGGATGATATTGCCAAAGCATTAGAGTTAGCGAAAGGATTTACTGGTCTTGAAGGCATGGATTTGGCGAAAGAATGCTGTCATCCCGAAGGTTTTGAGTGGACAGCAGGGACATGGGAGCTTGCAGACCGTGGTGTGCATGGCGTTACTAAAAGTGAAACTGGTGGTTATTACAAACAGTTAAACGAGCATATCGAACATAAATATAACGTAGTGGCCTATGATTTTGGCACTAAAACCAACATATTGCGTATGCTTGTGGATAGAGGCTGTAAAGTTACCGTTGTACCCGCACAAACACCCATTGCTGATGTATTAGCAATGAACCCCGACGGTATCTTCTTATCAAATGGCCCTGGCGACCCAGCAGCTTGTGGCTATGCGATAGACAATGTTCGTCATATTATCGAAGAGACCAATATTCCAACGTTTGGCATCTGCTTAGGTCACCAATTGGTTGGTCTTGCCAGCGGTGCTAAAACCATCAAAATGAAAACAGGCCACCACGGTGCAAACCATCCCGTTCAAGACTTAGAAACCAAACAAGTCATGATTACCAGTCAAAACCACGGCTTTGCGGTCGATGAAAATACGTTACCTGACAATGTAAAATCGACGCATCGTTCGTTATTTGATGGTACCAACCAAGGTATTGAGCTGACCAACAAACCCGTATTTAGCTTCCAAGGTCATCCAGAAGCCAGTCCTGGCCCACATGATGCTGCGCCTTTGTTTAAAAAGTTTGAAGGAATGATGGAAGCTGCTAAAAGCTAAGTAGTCATTTTTAAATAGCTATCCTTTATACAAAATTTAAATCGGTTATTTTAAGTCTCTATTTCGCCAATAGACGGTTTATTAGCATACAAGGCATGTGAAAAATGTTAACTTTTAGAACAGTTCTACTGGCCCTACTTTCTTTTAGCGTATTGAGTGGTTGTTCATCAGCCTTAAATACCCCGCCTAATAATACGTTAAATAATCAAAGTATTATAAAAAGCGAGAAAAGTGCGAGCACTAAGAAAGATGAATTAACTAATCTATTGGTTACTGTCTTTTCCATCGATGACTACTTAGGTATGGCTAAAAATGTCAATCAAGAAAATAACAGCTTTAGTCACTGCTTAGACTCTGAAGAAGTACATCGAAATACGTCGATTTATTTAAAAGAAAAGATTCAGAAGACTATTGCTCCGTTAACTCTTGATGAGACCAATAAGTATATCGACTTTCTTAAGTCAGATAATGGTTCGTTATTTCAAAAATTCTACCAAACACTCTATTCTTCTACTGAAGCACTTTATTCTGAAGGACAGGGCGGATTTGCAATAACAATAATGGAGTTTTATCAAGGTTTAAGCGATTATGAGATGGATATTCTTATGTCTCTTGAAGCCTTACCGAATACCGAAGTGAAAAATACATTATTTCCAATTGATGGAAATAACTTAAATTTAACAAAATCTGGCGAATTCATTGCTTACTTAAAAGAAACTGTTCAAGATACCTGCCAAAAAATTAAAATTTAATATTGCAACTAATACAGCTATAAGGTCAAATTATGCCAAAACGTACCGACATCAAAAGTATCTTAATTATCGGAGCAGGCCCAATCGTGATTGGCCAAGCGTGTGAATTCGATTACTCAGGTGCCCAAGCGTGTAAGGCACTGCGTGAGGAAGGCTACCGAGTCATTCTGGTAAACTCAAATCCAGCAACCATTATGACTGACCCAGTTATGGCTGATGCCACTTACATCGAACCCATTACTTGGCAAACGGTTGAACTCATTATCGACAAAGAACGTCCAGATGCTATCTTACCAACCATGGGTGGTCAGACCGCATTAAACTGCGCTTTAGATTTAGACAAGAACGGGGTTTTAGAAAAATATAACGTTGAGCTCATTGGTGCCACCAAAGACGCTATTGAAATGGCAGAAGACCGTGACCTATTTGACCAAGCCATGAAGCGTATTGGTCTTGAATGCCCACGTGCTGAGATTGCTGAAAGCATGGAGGAAGCCTTTGAGATTCAAGCGAAGCTTGGTTTCCCCTGTATCATTCGCCCGTCATTTACCATGGGCGGCTCAGGCGGCGGTATTGCTTATAACCGTGATGAGTTTATCGAAATTTGTGAGCGTGGTTTTGACCTCTCCCCGACCAACCAGCTTTTAATTGATGAATCACTCATTGGCTGGAAAGAATATGAGATGGAAGTGGTGCGTGACAAAAATGATAACTGTATTATTATCTGCGCTATCGAAAATATCGACCCGATGGGTGTGCATACAGGCGACTCAATCACAGTAGCCCCTGCACAAACCTTGACAGATAAAGAATATCAAATTATGCGTAACGCTTCACTGGCTGTATTACGTGAAATTGGTGTGGAAACAGGCGGTTCAAATGTGCAGTTTGGGGTTAATCCAGAAACTGGCCGGATGGTAGTGATTGAGATGAACCCGCGTGTATCTCGATCCTCTGCTCTAGCATCAAAAGCGACGGGGTTTCCTATTGCTAAGATTGCGGCAAAACTTGCGGTAGGATACACATTGGATGAACTGCAAAACGATATCACTGGAGGCAAAACCCCAGCCAGTTTCGAGCCATCAATCGACTACGTTGTCACAAAGATTCCTCGTTTTAACTTTGAGAAGTTCCCTCAAGCGGAAAATATTTTATCGACACAAATGAAATCTGTTGGCGAAGTCATGGCGATTGGTCGTAACTTCCAAGAGTCCATGCAAAAGGCATTACGTGGCTTGGAAACGGGTGCAGATGGTTTTGATGAGCAAATCGACTTTGCTGCCTTAAAAGAAGGTAAGCTTAGCGAAGATAAAGTACGCTCAGAGCTTAACAACCGCTTAACCATTCCTACACCAGAGCGTATCTTCTATCTAGCCGATGCGTTCCGCTTTGGTATGAGCGTAGATGAAGTCTTTAAACTAACCAATATTGACCCATGGTTTTTAGTACAGATTGAAGATATTGTTAAAACTGAGTCACAAGTCCACGCTCTTGGCTTTGGTGGGCTTAATGAAACAAACCTACGCAAATACAAGCGTAAAGGCTTGTCCGATTTACGCTTAGCAAAATTACTGGGTGTGTCGCAAAAACAGCTACGTAAAAAACGCTGGGATTTAGAAGTGTACCCTGTATATAAGCGTGTGGACACTTGTGCTGCCGAGTTTGCTACCTCAACAGCTTATATGTACTCCACTTATGATGAGGAGTGCGAAGCTAACCCGACTGATAACAAGAAAATTATGGTTATCGGCGGTGGACCAAACCGCATTGGTCAAGGTATAGAGTTTGATTACTGCTGTGTCCATGCGGCACTAGCCATGCGTGAAGATGGGTATGAAACCATTATGGTTAACTGTAACCCAGAAACAGTTTCAACCGACTATGACACCTCAGACCGATTATATTTTGAATCAATTACTTTAGAAGATGTGCTAGAGATTGTCCGTATTGAAAAACCAGATGGCGTTATTGTGCAGTTTGGTGGTCAAACCCCTCTAAAACTGGCACGTAGTTTAGAAGCGGCCGGCGTTAATATTATTGGCACCTCCCCTGATGCGATTGACCGTGCAGAAGACCGTGAACGTTTTCAGCATATGATTCATCAGCTTGATTTAATTCAACCCCCTAATGCGCTTGCTACCAGCTTAGAGGATGGCTTAATTAAGGCCAAAGATGTGGGCTACCCTCTTGTTGTACGTCCCTCCTATGTGTTGGGCGGCCGTGCAATGGAGATCGTTTATAACGAGGATGAACTCAAACACTATTTGCGTACTGCGGTGCAAGCCTCAAATGAAGCACCTGTTCTTCTTGACCGCTTTTTAGACGATGCGATTGAAGTGGATGTAGACTGCGTAAGCGATGGTAATGACGTGGTCATTGGCGGTATTATGCAACATATCGAACAAGCGGGGGTTCATTCTGGCGACTCAGCCTGCTCATTACCTCCTTATTCTCTGTCTCAAGAAATATGTGATGAGATGCGCCGTCAAACAGTTGCCATGGCAAAAGAGCTTGGTGTTGTCGGTTTAATGAATGTACAGTTTGCGGTTAAAGATGGCACAGTATATATCTTAGAAGTTAACCCTCGTGCTGCCCGTACCGTCCCTTTCGTATCCAAATGCATTGGTACATCGCTGGCTCAAGTTGCTGCTCGCTGTATGGCAGGTAAGTCTCTTGTTGACCAAAACTTTACCAAAGAAGTTATTCCCGCTTTCTTTGCGGTAAAAGAAGCGGTATTCCCGTTTGCAAAATTCCCAGGCGTAGACCCTATTCTTAGCCCAGAAATGAAATCAACGGGCGAAGTAATGGGTGTTGGTAAAACATTCGGCGAGGCTTTTTACAAGAGCGTGATTGGTACTAATGAGCGCTTACCTGGTCTGCCTAAAGAGGGAGAAACTAAAACTGTATTCATCTCAGTAAGGGACAGTGATAAACCTAATCTACCTGCAATTGCTCAAAAACTGATTGGATTTGGCTTTAAGCTTGTTGCGACAACTGGTACTCAGCAATTCCTCAATGAACAAGGAATTGAGTGCACCCGCATTAAAAAAGTAACCGAAGGTCGTCCCCATATTGTTGATGCCTTGAAAAATGGCGAAATTGACCTTATTATTAATACAACTGAAGGCAAGCAGGCACAGGAAGACTCATTTTCTATACGCCGCAATGCGCTTCAAAGTAAAGTATTTTATGTCACGACAATTGGGGCTGCCGATGCCGTATGTAAGTCTTACACCATTGACTTACCTTTTGAAGTGTATAAACTACAAGATCTACATGAGCAAGCTGATACTATTTAACTGATACTGTTTGATCAATTAGTTCAGATAAGTTCATACCAGATTTAACAGCCATTGATTAAGTGTGCTCTAAACTGTTTTGCAATTGCTAATCGAAATGCTCGATTAGCAATTTTTGTAAGTATAAACCTGTCATCGTTAATTGATGGTTTATACGCATCTAATATTTATGCACTCAGTACCCTCTCAGAAGCAGAGGGCGCTGTGGTGTTTTTTTATCTACTATACATATTTGTTTATCTAAGGATATTGATATGCAACGCTTTCCAATGACACCGCAAGGGCATGATGCACTTGAAGAAGAGTTGAAACAGCTCAAAAAGGTTGACCGACCACGCATAACTGCTGCTATCGCAGAAGCTCGTGAACATGGCGACCTAAAAGAAAATGCAGAATATCATGCAGCTCGTGAACAACAAGGCTTTTGTGAAGCACGTATTCGAGATATTGAGGCGAAACTGGCGGGGGCACAAGTAATTGATCCAACCACACTCCCAAAAGAAGGTCGTGTCGTATTTGGTGTGACCGTTGTCATTGAGAATCTAGACACCGAAGAAGAGAAACGTTATAAAATTGTCGGTGATGATGAAGCTGATTTTAAAGCTAATAAAATTTCTGTTAACTCGCCGATTGCTCGCGGACTTATTGGAAAGTCTGAAGGGGATGAAGCCCGTATCGAAACGCCACGTGGATTGGTTGAGTTTGAAGTTATTAAAGTTCTTTACGAATAATGCTTCTAACCATAAAAATAACCATAACATAAAAAGTTACTTAACTAGCTAATATTTAAAGATGCAAATGATGATTAAGACCCTACTTAAACATCGATTCTTGACAGCCCACTTTATAGCCTAGCAATTGCATCATTTTGACTCTACAAATTTGCCTAATTATTTAGTTTGTCTATAAATTTGTGGTTAGTATGATTTTTTATTGACAGCTAAACGTTATGTTGACTTGAAAAAAGGTTTCAGTTAGTGTAAGTTACAAAAAATAAACATACTCATATAAGTATGTGACATTTTATAGATATCTTAGGTGCTACTGATTTTGGTTATAAAACTAAGGGTTTTCATACTTACAGTTTTATAACCACAGTTTTTGCATAGGTATGTTTACCTATGTATTCTTTAAGTCACTAGTTAGATATCGTACTGACTAAATGCGAACAAAACAATAGACATAATGCTCAAGAGGCAGCCATGAATAAGCTTTCATCTACAATATGTGCTCTAGCCTGTATATTTGGTGCTAATACTATAGCTAATGCAGCTAATACAAATTCAGCTAAAGAAGCTCAAATATCCAGTCAAATAGATAATGTAATAAGCGGATTATCAAGTCAGCTAAGTCGCTCTCCCTCTTTGATTAAAACGTCTTACGAACCGATATCCTTAGCCACGCAAAGCTCATTAATGGGTAAAGATACCTTAGCTAATGACAATACTACCGATATGCTTTCGCATCTTACTTTAGTAGCTTCTAACTCTGTTAATCGCTTTAAGCAATCTGGCCGTGCTTCATGGTATGGTGGCAAATTCCATGGTAGAAAAACAGCAAGTGGTGAGCGCTTCAATATGCATTCGATGACTGCGGCCCATCCTTCTTTGCCTTTTAATACATTTTTAAAAGTCACAAATAAGAATAATGGTAAAAGTGTTATTGTTAAAGTCAATGACCGTGGACCATTTACGGGTAACCGTGTACTTGACTTATCTTACGGTGCTGCAAAAAAAATTGGTCTAGTATCTCGTGGTGTGGCTAATGTTGCTATTGAAAGGGTCAATAACCCTTAGTATTTTAATTGATTAAGGCTCTAATACCTATCAAAAGCACTTGCTATTAAGCAGGTGCTTTTTTGTATCTACTGATTATTAATTATAATATAGATGATAGAATATCATTTAAATAACAGACATAAAGGCCTTTATAAAACCTATATACATGTAACATAAGTGACAATATATATAAAGGGCATATCTCAATAAGAGCACATCTAAATTCGATACAACCAGTAACCAATTGATACTGAAAAGTACCTACCTCCCCGACTTATTAATTAAATCATACTGTTGATCTGGTTAATGATTACAAATGTGTAAGACAACACTCGTGATAACTTTATGAAATCAAATATTTCAAAACCTTCATCAAAGTCAGTATCTGCTTTAAATCTTTATTTAGTGACTGATGCCGATATGTGTGGTCATAAAGGATTAATAGACACTGTTTGTGCTGCCATAGATGGCGGTGTAACAATGGTACAGCTGCGCGATAAATATGCATCAGATGATGCGCTCTACCATACGGCTTGTCAGCTTAAAGAAGCTATTGGCGGGCGTGTACCACTGTTGATCAACGATAAAGTTTCAATTGCCAAAAAAGCTGGGCTTGATGGCGCCCATATTGGCCAAGGGGATATGCCCGTATTAGAAGCTCGCAGTATACTAGGTGCCGATGCTTGGTTAGGTCTAACCATTAACACTATCGAACAATTACAAGCCGCTCAACATGAGCATTTTGAGCAACTAAACTATGTGGGCTTAGGTCCAGTGTTTGCCACCAACACTAAAGCTAATCATGAATTACCGATAGGTATAAATGGCTTAAAAGAGTTAGTAAAGTTAAGCACCTTACCCACTGTTGCTATAGGTGGTATCCACTTTAATAATGCTGCCCAAGTTTATGCTACTGGATGCAATGGTATTGCTGTCGTCTCAGAAATTTGTGGCTCAAACAACCCTAAAGTAGCTGCGCAAGCCTTATTAAAGACAAAATAGGAGAACAAGTATGATTGCCAATATATTAACCATTGCTGGTACAGATTGTACTGGTGGTGCAGGTATTCAAGCTGATATCAAATCAATAAGTGCGAATGGCGGTTATGCAATGAGTGTCATTACCGCTGTTATTGCTCAAAACACTCAAGGTGTACAACAAGTAGAGATGATGCCTACTGAGCTAGTCTCCGCTCAGCTCGATTCTGTGTTTAATGATGTAAAAGTCGATGCTGTAAAAATTGGCATGCTAGGCACAGATGATATGATTCGCTGCGTTGCTGAAGCGCTAGTTAAATATAGACCGAAAAAAGTGGTCTTAGATCCTGTTATGGTGGCAAAAAGCGGCGATCGTCTGCTTGATGCTGACGCCGTCACTGCGCTGCGTGAGGTGTTAATTCCAAGAGTTGGGCTCATTACGCCTAACCTACCAGAAGCCGCAGATCTGCTTGGCGAGCCTGAAGCTAAAAATAGAGAAGAGATGAAAGATCAAGCCATGCGTTTACCAGGTGCTGTGTTTTTAAAAGGGGGACACTTAACCCAAGATGAATCACCAGACTTACTGCGCATCTCAGATGAGTTAAAGTGGTTTGAAAGCATACGTCTTGCTACCAAAAACAGTCATGGTACTGGGTGTACCTTATCTGCTGCAATAGCAACTTTCTGGGGAAATGGAGACTCACTTGATGACGCCTGTTTTAAGGCAAAAAACTACCTGACTGGTGCATTAACAGCAGCTGATAAATTAAATGTGGGTCAAGGTCATGGCCCTGTTCATCACTTTTATAAGTTTTACTAATTTAGTTTATAATGGATATCTCATAAATAATTTAAAGCCAATATAAGGTTTAAAAGCTAATATAAGTAGAGACACGATACTAGCGTTTAAAAGTGTTGACGAATAATAATCAGCTTTAATTTGATATCTAGGCTTATTTACTAAATCTCAAAAGCTCTATCTATAGCATCATCCAAACGGTCTGCTGTAATCACGTTAATACCTTTGAATTGTGCCATTAAACTCTTCGGTGCGTTAGCTTTTGGAACAATCGCATGCTTAAAACCATGCTTCATTGCCTCTTTTAGACGCTCTTGGCCATTTGGTACGGGGCGTATTTCACCAGAGAGGCCGACTTCTCCAAATACGGCTAAAGAAGATGGTAGCGGTTTTTCTTTAATACTTGAGGCACACGCTAATAGTACCGCTAAATCCGAACCTGTTTCCATCACTTTTACGCCGCCAACCACATTTACATAAACATCTTGACCACTGGTATGAATCCCTCCATGTCGATGCATCACTGCAAGAAGCATGGCTAAACGCTGTTGATCCAAACCCAATGCCATACGCCTAGGTTGACCGGCAGAGTCATCAACCAAAGCTTGAACTTCGACCAATAGTGGCCTTGTACCCTCACGACTTACCATGACCACAGAGCCAGATATGGGTTTATCATAACGGCTTAAGAAAATTGCAGAAGGGTTAGCAACCTCTTTAAGCCCTGTATCAGTCATCCCAAATATACCCAACTCATTGACAGCACCAAAACGGTTTTTAACTGCACGTATCATTCTAAAGCGCGAATCGGATTGTCCTTCAAAATATAATACCGTATCAACCATATGTTCTAGGACCCTTGGGCCTGCCAGCGTGCCTTCTTTTGTGACATGGCCTACCAAAAACAGTGCCGTTCCTGTCTGTTTAGCATAGCGGGTAAGCATCGCAGCAGATTCACGGATTTGACTAACTCCGCCTGGAGCTGAATTAATCGCATCGGTGTATATGGTTTGAATTGAATCAATAATCGCCACTGCAGGTTGCTCTTGTGTCAGTGCAGCGCAAATAGTTTCGACATTCGTCTCCGCCATTACTTTTAAATGTGCATTCGGTAACCCAAGTCGCTGTGCACGCATTGCCACTTGTGATAAGGACTCTTCTCCTGTGACATAAAGCGCACTACCCGCCAATGAATTGGGGTCAGCCATATTAGTGGCAGTTTGCAGCAATATAGTAGATTTACCAATACCAGGATCGCCGCCAATGAGTACCACAGATCCCGCTACCAATCCGCCTCCTAACACTCGGTTAAACTCGCCAATACCCGTTGGTAAACGGGTATCTAACGAGACACCTATAGAGGCTAGAGGTACAACGCCACTTTGTGATCCAGCATAATTAATACGATCTTTTTGAGTTGAGCCGGTTGAATGCTTTTGTGCATGAGGTGCCGAACTGGGTTTAGTAGTGGTCTTATGATGTGGCATGCTCACATTTGGGGCTTCGACTAAGCTATTCCATTCACCACAGTCTGAGCACTGTCCCGACCATTTACCAAAATAAGCACCACAATTTTGACAAACATAACTGGATTTAGACTTGGCCATAGACAGTACTCAGCTTTAGATTTTTAATATAAGGGATGTGATATATAAGAATCATGACCAACAACGGCATTAATAGCAAATATAGTGATAATAATAACGACTGAAAACACCAAACCTAATGAATGCTCAATAAGAGAATAATAAAACTAACATTAGTGATTGTGATTAGCAGAACACTGCGCATATCATTCATGCAGTATTGAGTCGTCATAAGAAGAGATATGAGAAAAGGTTTAGTAGTTTAAATAAAGGCAATGATTTATATAGATACAATAGTGAATAATGTTTTATTACATGTAGATAAGGGAGTTAAACTTGAAAATCCTTACCTAAATATACTTCGCGGACCAAATCATTTTCTAATACTTGCGCGGAGGTACCCTCAGCAATAATTGAACCCTCACTAACAATATATGCCTTATCGCAAATAGCTAATGTATCACGAACATTATGATCGGTAATTAACACACCAATTCCGCGCTCTTTTAAGGTAATGATGACTTCTTTGATATCACCAACCGAGATGGGGTCTACACCAGCAAAAGGCTCATCTAGTAAAATAAACTTTGGATCTGAGGCAAGCGCGCGTGCAATTTCACAGCGACGACGTTCACCGCCAGATACACTCATGCCTAAAGAGTGCCTAACATGTTCTAAATTAAAGTCTGCAATTAACTTTTCAAGCTCCTGCTTTTGCGCAGACATATTTAAATCCTTGCGGGTTTGTAATATAGATAAGATATTATCTTGAATAGACAGTTTACGAAATATAGATGCCTCTTGAGGTAAATACCCTATACCTGCTCTAGCACGCTCATGCATGGCATATTTAGATAGGTCTTGATCCCCCAGCCTTACCACGCCTTTGTCCATATTAACTAGACCAACTACCATATAAAAACTGGTGGTTTTACCCGCACCGTTAGGACCAAGCAAACCCACAACCTGACCTTGCTCCACGCTAAAAGACACATCTTTAACCACCCACCGCTTAGCATATCTCTTTGCAAGATGTTGCATGGTAAGCGTATTTTTTGGTTCATTATATGAATCAACTTTGTGAATCGCTTGACTGTCATTAAGTTGTATTAGTTCAGATGCGGATAGATTTTCATTCATAATTACCGTATTCCTTTACGACTTGACGCTGCGTTTGGTGGAAAAATAAGCTCTACTCGCTGGCTACCACCTGAAGTCGCTTCCACATCTCCAACCTTTAAACTATATCTGATGACATTACCTGAGAAGCTTGCTCCATTTTGAGTGAGTTTGGCATTGCCTGTGAGCGTAACGATACCATTTACTGCATTGTAGTCAATTTTGTTGGCCTGACCACGCGCAAGTCCCTTCTCTTTAGTAACCACTTGTTGCATCGTTGCAGGACGACCGCTTAAAACGGCTGATTGAATACTGCGGTTATTTGATAGATTAACCGTAATATTATCAGCAGCTAATTTCAAAGTACCTTGGGTAATCGTAACATTTCCAGAATATGAGTTTATCCCAGTACGTTCACTATAGGTTGCTCTATCAGCAAGCAACCTAATAGGCTGCTGGGCATCCGAAGGCAAAGCTTGAGCGTGCATCGAGATGCCAGCGGTCAATACGGATGCTACTGCTATAAAAACTGCGCTCAATACATTTTTATCACGGCTTGCATAACGATATATTGATTCTCGTATTGATTGATGTCGGCATGGATTCACGGTGTCGTTCCTAGGGTTAAATAACTTATTTATGGTGGTATGAGGTATTAACACTTAAAGAGTAAAATTATTGCTTAGCTTAAAATAAGGGTTCATTAGTACGTGGAGGCGGCATAAAAGTTACTGCAACCTTTGTAAAATCATATACGCCTGTTTGCAAATTTGCCTCAAAGCTTGCTGCGTCAAACTCATTCTTAGATTGAGTAACTTTAATCGGGTTTGCACTATAAATAACCTTTTTATCTAAATTACCGATAAGCTCCGATGCCATTAATCGCATTGGCGGTGTTACTGAATTTTTAGCCTCACTTGAATCTGTATCACTTAAATGACTAGCTCTAGATTGCTGACTAGCAAAGATAACGTTATTACTCATGATTACTTTTGACTCATCGTGATATATCTCAGCTTCATCAGCATTAATCACTACATTTTGTTCAAGGCTGGGACGCCAATTAATGGTCATCGACTCAAGTCGATCTAGATTTTTATCTGAATAATGCGTTAAATCATCTGCAGTGAGTGAATATTCTGCAATACCAGATTCATCGGTTTGAACGGCTAAAATATCAGTGGCTCGATATTCAATATTTGACTCAGAAAACTGAATAGGCGCTTCAATATTACCCTGATTACGATAAAACCATACCGCAAACACAGCAACAATAAAAGACACAATAAATAAGAAGCGAGTATTCATCGAACCTCTTTAATAACGCATTGTTTTAATAGCTTATTGTTTTAGTTTTAATAACGCATTTTTTAACAGCGAACTACTAGCTTTATCTGAGAGTGACATTAATCTAGTAAATAATCGCTGAGATAATCGTTATACTTACCATGACCTTTCAATATTAAATCGCATACCTCACGGACAGCCCCGTTGCCACCTTGCTGCGTCGTTACCATCATAACGCGGCTAATAACTTCGTGGTGCGCATTAGGAACAGATGCAGCGAAACCCACAGATTGAAGTGCTTTAAGATCGGTTAAATCATCGCCCATATAGGCACAATCCGCTAAATTATAAGGTAGATCAATGAGTAATTCTTGCATAGCAGCGAGCTTGTCAGAACGACCTTGAACCACATAGTCTATTCCTAGTTCAGCAGCACGTTTTTCCACCATTGGACTGGTACGTGCGGTTATAATTGCAGTCTTGATGCCGATTTTTCTAAGCGCTTTAATACCCATGCCATCTTTGACACTAAACTGTTTAGTCTCTACGCCATTCGCATCATAAATAATATGGCCATTGGTTAATATCCCGTCGACATCAAGTATTAGAATTTTAACCTTGCCAGCAGCTTTTATTAAATCCTGCATCGCTATGTAATCCTCAAATGATAGTTTGATAAAACCGCTATTTAACACCTGCATTTAATAGGTCGTGAATAGTAATAACCCCTTCCAAGCGATTTTCGTTATCGACAATAAGCAGCTGATTGATCGCTTTTTTATTCATGATTGTTAAGGCATCAGAGGCACGCATATCCTTTGAAACTGTCTTAGGTAATGGTGTCATAATATCCGCCATTTTAGTATTCAAATCTATATGTTTTTCTAAAGCACGTCTCAAATCGCCGTCAGTGAAGATTCCCACAACCCGTTGCTTTTCATCTACCACGACAGCCATGCCCAGCCGTCCACTTGTCATTGTAAATAATGCCTCATGTAAGCTTGTTTCTGACGTTACCGTGGGAAGTTTAGTCTTTGTTTCATCACTATGCATAAGGTCACTAACACGCATCAATAACTTACGACCTAAAGCACCTGCCGGATGCGACAATGCAAAATCTTCAGAGGTAAAATTTCTAATATGCACTAGAGTGACTGCTAAAGCATCGCCTAATGCTAGTGTCGCCGTAGTACTTGAAGTAGGTGCGAGTCCCAAAGGACAGGCCTCATCAAATGCACCTAAAGTCAGTGACACATTAGCAGATTTCGGCAGCACGCCTCTGGTATCACGGCTAATACTAATTAGTGGTATAGAAAACTGTTTGACCACCGGTAATAGCGTTTTAATCTCATCTGATTGGCCAGAGTTTGAGATTGCTAATAACACATCACCTTTGACCAACATACCAAGATCACCGTGTCCAGCTTCACCGGGATGCATAAAAAAGGCGGGTGTACCAGTGGATGCAAAAGTGGCGGCAATCTTGCGTCCAATATGCCCCGACTTTCCCATGCCAGTGACAACGACCCGACCTTTACAGCTTAAGATGAGTTCACAAGCTTCTACAAATCGCTCATCAAGCTGCTCAATTAGGAGCTCTAAGGCAGCTTGCTCAGTACGAATCGCTTGTATGGCATAATCAATATATTTATCTGTCTTTTGAATAGATAGCTTGGATAACATAGGATTTCTTATTTTTAAAACATCGGGTTAGCTATGTGGTTAATACGCTAAGTTTATCATATAAATAATAGTTGCGAGTAAATTGACTTCGGCAGACTGACCTAATTTTAACCATTCCTTTATTTTTACAATCGCTTTATTGCGTACAAAAAAACCCGCTCAGTGACAGCAGGTCTTAGTAAACAGAAGTAAAAATTATGTCATAGTGAATCAATCATCATCTTCAAATTTACTAGCAGACTCATCAGATTTATCTAATGGCTTAGTAGGCGGTTGAAAGCCACGCTTTTCTAAAGCACTGTCCTCAAAACCCCTGCTTTCAAAGCTACGCGGCTGGGCACTTTCTGAGGCAAGACCTCTGTCATCAAAACTCCGATTACTCTCAAAACCTCGCTCGTTAGCAAAACCTCGCTCTTGAGAGAAACTGCCTCGCTCTTGATTAAAACCCCTGTCCGTAAAGCCACTGCGATTAAAACTGGCGCGTTTATTTGTAAAACTACCCCCTTCAAAACCAGCCGAACCTCGATCAAATGCCCCTGCCGCTGGAGTACCAGAAAAACCGCTTGGAGCTTGGAGATTACTGGATGCGTGCATACCACTTGCCGAAGTAGACGAGCCACTAGTACGTGGATTACGTGCAGGCACTACTGTAGAAATAGCATGTTTATATACCATTTGACTTACCGTATTTTTTAAAAGTACCACATACTGATCGAATGATTCGATTTGACCTTGCAGCTTAATCCCGTTGACCAGAAAAATTGACACCGGAATACGGTCTTTACGTAAAGCATTTAAAAAAGGGTCTTGTAAAGTTTGTCCTTTTGACATTGAGTGTCTCCTATTTTTTTTAATTTATTATCGATAATTATTATCTATGGATGACAAAGTAATGTGTAAGTATTTAGATCAGTAGCAATATTTACAACAGACAATATTTACAACAAAAAGTTATTTGAAATTTAAAGTTATTCTTATTTTATCAGTTATAGTTAATAATTTATGTATTATTTAATGTCTTTTCTACAAAAGTAGCTCACGTATCACATTCATTAATTTAACAACTAACGTCTAACAATGTTTTGGTTATTAATAGTGGTAATTTTATAAATTTAGATAGGAATAGTGTCGTAAAGATATCTTATAGCTAAAGCTGAGCGAATAAAAAATCTTTGGCATCTTTAATGCTCGAAAAAGGATACACAACTTTAGACACATGGTTATTCAAAGCATCAGGAGTGATAGATTTATTGGTTTGGGTCATTGCAAAAATCAAATTCTCAGAATGCACGACATCTGCCTTTTGTGTTACGCAGACAGTAGAATGAGTGTTCACTAAATTTCTTAACCACGTATACTGACGTTTGGCAAGTTGTCTTGTAGCATATAGTGCCTTATTTTTCATGTCTTGACAAGCGACCTCCAGCTCGCATGATCGTACATTATCTTGTGTCTTATGACCATGATTTTCATTCGTGAGTATGTGTTGCATTACTGGATGTTTGGTATTCATTAGATAATCTAAAACTTGTCGGTAACCCACACAGCGCATAGAAGGAGTGTCAGGCGTTAGCGAATAACGGTTTAATAAATGTAACACTTCATCAAAAAAACCAGCCTCCCACATTTGCTGCAATCGAAGCTCAATTCGCTCATGTAACCATGCTCTTTCAGGCATAACCGCTAGACCCAACCAAAACTGTTTTGGATGATCAGCTATCGCCTGTTTAGGCAATTTTTGCCATTCACTGAGTGGCTTTCCTGTATGATTATAAACTTCAACAGCACGAGTTATACGCTGGGTATCAGTCGCATTGAGACGCTCAGCAATGTCAGGGTCTACCTGTTTCAGATAGTCATGCAGTACCTCAATACCCGCATTCTGTCGCCACTTCTCTACCTTGATTCGGGTCTTTATGTCTGTTTCTGGAACCGGCGATAATCCCGTAAACATTGCCATGTAATACATCATGGTACCACCAACCAATAACGGTATCTTACTGCGGGCATGAATCTGTTCAATCAGTATCTCCACATCTGCTACAAAACTAGCCACACTGTAAGTTTCGGTTGGATCAATAATATTTACCATGTGATGGGGATAACGACGTAATTCCTCTGCACTTGGCTTAGCAGTGCCAATATTCATATCACGATAAATGAGCGCAGAGTCTACCGAAATAATCTCAAACCGCCCTGTATCATATAACTCATATGCAAGAGAGGTTTTGCCACTTGCTGTTGGCGCCATCAGACATACCACTGCATTTTCAGGTAGCTTGTTTAAGCTTAATACCTGCTCTACAGTATCGTTAGTGGCGTCTGTATGCTGCTCTAACGTATTAGTCATTTAAATGCTCATTCAATCGTCTAGCGGGTTAGTAATTTGGGTAATAGTGGGTAATATAATGATGTTTATTAAATTGTCTTTGTTAAATGAGCCTTCTTGCATAGGCTAACTTATATAAATTGGTAGTTATTCACTCAGCTTTTTATTAGAGAAAGCTTGCTTTAACAGGGCAACCATAACCTCTTTATAGTTCATCCTGACTACTGCAAACTTTTTAAGATACTCATGGGCATTATTATCCTCTTCAGCAGCTAAATGCTGGATAAAGCTAGTATTTAAATAGTCAAGCTTCTCATCTACGTCAAGACATAAATAGTCATCTGGAAACTTAATGTTACTGATCGACCGGTGATGTGCAGAGTTGTCAGTACCCCCATGCACTGTATTGTCTAAAATAGGGGCAATATTCTTATGCCAATAAGTAAATAACTTCAATTCGCTCATCAACAAAAAACTATTATTAACCTGTATCAATACTAAAGCGCCCTCTTCAAAAGAATAACGTTTAGACAACCTTGATAAGCCACTATCATTTAATAGCCCCTTAAGATCTCTTGCATCTTCTAATATAGCCAAGCAGCTTATTAAACTATCAGACTGTATACTCTTTTCTGAGGGCAGTCTGGAAAACGGAATATGAAGTTGCTGCAAATTCTTAAGAAGCAGGTTATTTGTAGGTGCAGTAATATTATTATAGGTACTATATATAACCTTATTAAATGAATCGTTAATATTTGACAGTTGGTATCGCTGTGGCTTTTCAGAAACTGATCCACTCGACATCCTAGTATTTGAATGAGTAGCATTTGAATAAGTAGCATCAAAACCTTTTAAATATGGATATTTTTCGCCAGCTTGCTTTTTTCTATCTGGCTCGTTTTTATCTGATTCGTTTCTATCGGACTTTTTACGAACCCTATTTCCGTATTCAAGATGGGCTTGAGCTGATTTAGTGGTTTGCTTCTTTACCCATGTTTGCAGACCGTCTCGAACGCCTACTTTAAGGTGTGCCGTTATATTTGCTAAATTTTGTATCTTTATACATCGTTTAGAAGGATGCACGTTAAGATTTAACCAAGAATGAGGAAGCTGAAAAAACAACACATAGCCTAATTCCTTTAGTATAGTTTCAGTATTATTAGGCTGAAAACTTGCCACACACTTACGTAGGCACTGTGCAATTTGTTTATCTTTTACTAACCGCCCATTTATATAGATTAATTTGAGATTTAAAGTTGCCGAGGTAAAACCTTTGGCTTGAGGCATTATCAGCCCAGAGATATGACAAATCTGTGCAGAATCGACTTGAGGCGCTAATCCTTCTAGAGCTATATTAATGGGCTGAACCATCGTTTCAAAAGTTGAATCTGATTGCGATGCCAAACTTGGCAATATTGTTTGCAATCGAGACATCATTCCTTTTGCAGTCTCTAAAGGGGTTTTAGTTGTCGTACAATAACCTTCCGATTTGGGCCGAATAGACTCAAAATAAAAACGGCGCCTATCATTATGCCAAAGGCTGATATCAATATCACTAGCCACTAACGCTAGCTGCTTGACAACGGATTCAATATGACTAAACTCAGTAGAAATGGACTTTAAATTACCACGCCGAGCTGGTACATTAAAATACAGATCTTTAACAGTAACGGTTGTGCCTTGCGGTTGAACAACCGGTATGAGTGACGGGGTATCCTCTAAAATACCCGCAACAGTTAGCTCACGACCAATACCACTATCATCACAACTACTTTTAATGGTAAGCCGCGACACTGCTGCTGTTGCTGCTAGGGCTTCTCCTCTAAATCCTAGTGTGGAAATGCCCCGTAAATGCGCAACATCTGCTATCTTACTGGTGGCAAATCGTGTCACTGCCATTACCATGTCATCTGGATGAATACCACAGCCATTATCACATACCTCAATCAGCCCCATGCCGCCTTGAGTAATTTTAATAATAATTTCGCTTGCGCCCGCATCAATTGCATTTTCCATTAACTCTTTAACAACCGAAGCGGGGCGCGTGACCACCTCGCCAGCTGCTAATTGATTAACAAGTAAAGGAGGAAGTTTTTTTATACGATTACTTTCTAAACGATTACTTTCTAAACGATTATTCAGTTGAGCTTGGGAGGTTTGAGTGGTGTTGGAAGTCATTAATAAAGGTCTGATATAGTGATTTATAGGTTAAGGACTGTATTATTGATGAATAAAGTAAAGCATATGTGCATCGAGTTTGTTTATTTTAAAGAGGCTCAAAGCTAAATTCTATACAGCCCCTAATTGAGACGCATCAAAACTAGCATCATCTTCATAATCAATACTGACTTGACGAACCTCATCCTCAGACTCATTTTTTACGATTTTAATATGAATCGTCATCACTGGCTTTGACAAATACTGTTTTGCCTTACTCGCCCACTCTATAATTATCAGCGCATCATCGTCTTCCAAATACTCTTCGAAGCCAATGAAGGACAATTCTTCGGGGTCTTGCAAACGATATAAATCAGCATGGTAAACGGTCTTAACTCCAGATTGAATTGTAGCATGACTACTTAATTGACAATGGCTTAAATCATAAGGTTCAACCAAAGTATAGGTTGGGCTTTTGACGGCGCCCGTATGTCCTAGTTCTCGAAGCCAATAGCGGGTTAATGTGGTTTTACCTGCCCCCAAATCGCCTGACAACCAGACACTACCAATTATTCCTGCTAAGGCAAGTTTTCTAGCGAGAGCTTGCGTATCCTCTTCAGAAGTTAAAGTAAGCTCAACTGTATGCTTCGTCATATAAACCCTACTTAAACCCATTTTTTATTTTTAAATCAAATGTTTATCAAGATTTCATCTCTACTCTACTTAACCTGCAACTTAACCTCAGGGTTAACAAACTTTTTACCAGAAATAAGTTTGTCATACATATTGGAATCATACCACTCAGCTTTAACTTGATCACTAAATTCGAAATCTTCCAATCTCAGAGCTCCCATTTGTACGTTTGCCACATCCTCAGCAAAACACTGTGCATAGCCGGTTGCTGTCTCGTGTACGATCACTGAATAAACACTGACATCTGCTTCACCATTAGTAGTTTGCGTTTGCTTAAGAATACTTTGCACCCAGAAAAAAATAACTCTTGAAAACTGCTCCGCAGAAGGAGACACAGGCAAGCTAATCCAGCGTGCACTAAACTCTTTACACATCTCAATATAGTCAGGATTATCTTTATTCCAGAAGCATATAGCATGATCAAAACTATCAATAATATCTTTAATAGATGACTTAAGTAGCCCAAAGTCATAAACCATTTGTCCGTTATCCAGCCTATCTGCCTGTAAGATAAGCTCAATTTGATAACTGTGACCATGTATCGAACGCTTGCAGCGATCTGAGCTACAATTACGCACTATGTGTGCGTTTTCAAATTTAAATAGCTTACGTATTCGCATAAAGGGGCCCTAAGCTTGAATATAAAGAAATTTTGATAAAACACTTGGGTTATTGGCTAAAGTATATACCTAAAGTAATAATGCCAACATACTTATAATTAACCACTAAGCCATATATAAACTATGAAGAATGAGAAAAGTTACTAAGGGTTAAGATGAAAGTGCCTTAATCACATCCTTCTCTATTGCATCAGGTTTAGTCGTTGGCGCATACCTATCAACAACCCTACCATCACGACCTATCAAGAATTTGGTAAAGTTCCATTTTATTTTATCGGTTAAAAACCCACCTTCCTGACTTTTTAACCACGTATAAACTGGGTGTTCATTGTCGCCATTAACATCAATTTTATCCATCATTAAAAAACTAACGCCATAGTTCTTTTGACAAAATGCACCAATCTCTTCGCTACTTCCAGGCTCTTGAGCACCAAACTGATTACAGGGAAAACCAATAATGACCAACCCTTGCTCTTTATATGCTTGATATAACTTTTCTAGACCCTCAAACTGTGGGGTAAAGCCACACTTGCTGGCAGTATTGACAATGAGTAACACTTTCCCCTCAAAGTCTTTAAAGTTAACCAGATTTCCTTGGATGTCCTGTGCGCTAAAATCATATAATGTTGTCATTAGTATTCCTTTGTTTTTATAGGCATTAAGTTAGACTTCAAAATAATACCGTCATTAAATTAAATAGTGTCATTTAAATAGCGTCATTAAAGTATAGACATTAACCTTTATTAGGATCGAAATCTATAGCCACTGAGTTGATACAGTACCGCATTCCTGTGGTATCTTTTGGTCCATCTGGAAATACATGACCCAAATGACCACCGCAGTTACGACAAGTGACCTCAACACGTCGCATACCATGAGAGGTATCGAGATGCTCCTCTACTGCTGAGTCATCCAAGGTTGCGTCAAAACTTGGCCAGCCACACCCTGCATCAAACTTATTATTTGAGTCGAAAAGTTTTGCACCACACCCTTTGCAGCGAAATACACCCTTTTCATTTGTCTTATTATGAATACCTGTAAAAGGTCGCTCAGTGCCTTTTTGACGTAACACATAATATTCTTCATCTGATAAACGAGAACGCCAGTCGGCCTCCGTTAACTGTTCGATTTCTGACTTACTCAATTGATTATCTTGCATTATTTTCTCCCTCATAGCTGGTAATAACAGAATGTCTTTTAGTACATTTAACACAGTGTCATTTAAAGCAGTTATAGGCTATTTTATAGTTTTCGACGTTTTATAAGATAGAATTTTAAGATTGACTATAGTTAACTATATGCGGTCTTATATATCATCTACAAACCCAATTATTTAAATTACCCCGTCCCGTTACATAATCACAATATATAAAAGTAAAGAGAATTTCTGCCTAACCTCATGGTGTATCTGATAATTAAATGAGCATTAAGTAATAATTATATTTAATTTTGCAAGTATATCTTGCATAAAAACTATTGATAAAAAGTTTCAAATGCAATAATATCTTGCATTATACTATTGAATGTATATATTTTATTGAGTAAGTGTCTCATTTAAAATCAGCACGTAAAATTTTAACCAGCACTCAGTATCTGAAGAGTATATTTATGACGGCGCCATTATGACAACACTAGCAAATATCACAGAACCATCAGAGTTTCAGGCTCAAGGTAAGCGTTTAACGCAGCTTCGCAAAGCAAAAGGATTAACCGCTGAGCAACTGGCTGTCTTAATGACTAAGTCTGGCTCTAAAGTGAGCCGAGGCGCTATCTCTAATTGGGAACGGGGTATCAATGGTATTGTGTCTTCTAAGTTGCCTACCCTAGCTAAAATATTAGACTGTACTGAAGGTTATTTATTGCGAGGAGAACCAGCAACAAGCTTGCAGACCAAATCGAATATCAACAACGACCTGCTTTCACCTATTTTAAATTCTAACACGGGTAAAACAGCCATGCCTAATCCCATCAAAAACCCTTCTCGTAAACCAGTAAAAAAGTCAGATAAACTTCAAAATGTTTGTTATGACATTCGTGGACCTCTATTGAAAACAGCCATGCAAATGGAAGCTCAAGGTCAACGTATCATCAAATTAAATGTGGGTAATCCTGCCCCATTTGGTCTGGATGCCCCGCATGAAATTTTGCAAGACGTGGCGTTAAATCTGCATAAATCCACAGGTTATTCTGATTCACAGGGTATATTCTCAGCTCGAAAAGCGATTTTACAATACTATCAGTCTAAAGGCCTGTTAAGCGCAGTTGATGTACGAGATGTTTATTTGGGCAATGGCGTTTCTGAGCTTATTGTGTTAACGATGCAGGCATTGATGAATGATGGCGATGAAGTATTAATCCCCATGCCAGATTATCCATTATGGACTGCGGCTGCCAACCTCTCTGGCGGTACTGCGGTACATTATCGTTGTAACGAGGAGAATAACTGGCAACCTGATATCGAAGACATTCGTGCAAAGATTACGCATAAAACCAGGGGAATCGTCGTTATTAATCCTAATAACCCAACTGGTGCATTGTATTCTAACGAGCTGTTGCTTGAGATAGTTGAGCTAGCGCGTGAGTACGATTTAGTAATCATGGCGGATGAAATCTATGACCGCGTATTATACGATGATGCTGTGCATACGCCTATGTCTACCTTAGCACATGACGTGCTCGTACTAACCTATAATGGGTTATCGAAGTCACATCGTATTGCTGGCTTTAGAGCAGGTTGGCTTATGATCTCAGGGGAGAAAGAACACGCCAGTGACTTTATTGAAGGCTTGGATATGCTTGCCTCAATGCGTCTATGTGCTAACGTACCAGCACAATATGCCATCCAAACAGCCATGGGAGGATATCAAAGCATGCAAGCGCTTACTGATGAGTCTGGTCGACTATATAAACAGCGACAGCTCGCTATTGATCGCCTAAATGCCATTCCTGGTATTTCATGCACCTTGCCACAAGGGGCTTTTTATTGTTTTCCAAAAATGGACCGTTCCATCTACCCCATCGAAGATGACATGCAGTTTATGATGGATTTATTGGTTGAAGAAAAAGTACTTATGGTTCAAGGCACTGGTTTTAACTGGGAAGTTCCAGACCATTTCCGAGTCGTCTTTTTACCAAACTTATTGGATCTGGAAGATGCAATGAATAGGCTAGACCGATTCTTTGCCAATAAACGTAAACAGTTTGGCACGGATACTCTATCGGTCTAATTTAAATTTTTTTTATTAATAAAAAAGGGAGCATTAGGTTTAATGCTCCCTTTTTATCTTCATTTTAAGATTTATTAATACCAAATCTATAGTCAAAGAAGTCTAAAATGGTTACAAGGCAACCGAGTGCAAGTAGCTAGTAATTCAGAAGTAAGCTTAACGAGGTTAACACTGTAACCGTTTAGTAGTTCGCTGACTATAAAAATCAATATGAGAAGGAAAACGCTTGTAAATACTATAAATATTAGGTTTAACGAGTTTGATACAGTTAGTTTTTTTCAGATGTGTTGTCAGATTTATAGTTTTCGTTCTTTTAGATAATGCAGTATCTCGTTTTTATTTGAACGTGTGACTAACCACTGGGCAAACTCTTCTGCTTTAGCAAAATCATTACCTAGTTTTTGTTGATATAACAGTTTAAAGTTATTCTCTCTTTCCTCAGCTTTCAAACGCTTTTGCCAAGGGTCGCTTATCACTTCGGTCAATTCATTCTGCATTTTTAGATACTTAAGCAGCTGCCACTCACCACGATCTAGCCATATGTCATAACAGCTATGGCAAACATTTATGGTATTCTCATGCTCATTGTCTATCAAATATTTTAGGGTGTATTTGCCGCAGCCTTGACAAATCAAAGCACCATCGGTGTTTTCAACTTCGGTAAAATCGAAGTTATCCGCTACTTCAGAGCCTTCTGCTCTTAAGTTATTGCTGTTGTTTAAGGTCTGAGCCTCTAACCACTCTCGATAGGCCGATAGATAAACATGTACACCATTACAGGTTATACATTTTAACGCTTCCAGGCTACCATCAAGCAGTGCGGGTTCTAAAGTATCTGTTTTACATTGATAGCAATTTAATCGCATGGGACTTCCTGTTTTTTGGTAGGACTTCAATAAAATACACGATTATCAATTTAGTTTTTAACTAAAAAAAACTTGTCTTTAGGGTACGTTTTTATTTGTAAGTATTATTGGCAGATAATTATTAGCAAGTAATTATTAGCAAGCAGGTAAGTCGCTAACTAAGGGCTGTATGAGCCTTAACTAGCAGCTGAATAACTCGCAACTGCACGTTAAATAAAACAGCCGTTAAATAATTAAATAAAAAGCTAATAAGGTAATCACATCCATCATCAAAATATAACCAATACTGCCATAAACCATTAATAATTAATTATTAATGATTAAGCATTGAAACTAACGCACCTCTATACTGTTGAAATGGGTTAGTTGCAAAATCTAATTATAATAGACATTTAAAATACTATAAACCATCCTAAACTGGCTTAAAACTGTCTCTTAAACTCACAATCTGATTAAAGACAGGGGTTTCTTTTGTATGCTCCACACTGTCAGCCACAAAATAACCTTCTCGCTCAAATTGAAAGCGGCTTTCAGCTTCTGAATTTGCAAGAGCAGGTTCAATAACCGCCTTTAGCACTGTGAGTGAGTTTGGATTAAGCACTTCATGTAAGTCATCCGCATTAGCAGGATCTTCCACGTTAAATAGTTGCTCATAAATGCGCACAGTGGCTGGTACACCTTGGGTTGCCGATACCCAATGAATAACCCCTTTTACTTTACGGTCTTCAGGGTTTTTGCCGAGTGTTGTTTTATCAATCGTGGCTTTAAGCTCAACCACATTGCCGGCCTCATCAAGTATATGCTCACTTACGGCTAAACAATAGGTATTGCGCAAACGTATTTCTGTCTTTTCAGGCGACAAACGCTTATAGCCTTTCGGCGGATCAAGCTCATAGTCGTCTTTATCAATATAAATGGTTTTGGTAAATGGAATTTCACGCTCGCCCATATCGATATTGGGGTGTTTAGGCTGAGTCAGCCACAGTGCTTTATTGGTCTCATCCCAGCGGCCGGTCACACTGTCTGCTTTTAAACTTTCCCACTCGCTAACTGCTTCCTCAAAATTAGTAATAGTTACTTTGAGCGGCTTAAGCACTGCCATGCCTCGGGCTGTGGTATTTTCTAATGACTGACGAATGCTAAATTCTAATAGACGAAAATCAACAACGCTGTCTGATTTAGTGACCCCAACACGGTCACAAAAATCACGTAGACCTTCGGGAGTATAACCACGGCGGCGCATACCAGCCACGGTTGGCATACGGGGGTCATCCCAACCACTGACAACGCCTTCATCAACCAATTGTTTTAGCTTGCGTTTACTGGTCATCGTATGATCAACATTGAGACGGCTAAATTCGTATTGATGGGGAGGATAGCCAATTCCCCCCTTTTCTCCAATTTTCTCAACAGCCCAATCATAAAAAGGTCGATGATCTTCAAATTCTAGCGTACAAATTGAATGTGTAATACCTTCTATGGCATCGGATAAGGGGTGGGCATAATCGTACATGGGATAAATACACCATTTGTCGCCTGTTTGATGATGGTGTTGATGCATGACACGATATATCACAGGATCTCGCATATTCATGTTTGGGCTAGCCATATCAATCTTAGCGCGCAATACCGCTTTACTCTCAGCGAATTTTCCATTTTTCATATCGTCAAAAAGCTGAAGGTTTTCCTCAACGCTTGCATCACGTTGGGGCGATGGTTTACCTGGCTCATTAAATGAACCACGATTTTCTTTTATTTGCTCTGGTGTTTGCAAGTCTACATACGCATCGCCCTGTTTTATGAGCTGAATGGCCCAATCATATAGCTGATCAAAGTAACCAGAAGCATGATGTGGCTTACCAGCCCACTCGAAGCCTAGCCATTCTACATCTCTTTGAATACTATCGATATAATCTTGTTTTTCAGCAGTCGGATTGGTGTCATCAAAACGTAAATTACACACACCGCCAAACTCTTCGGCAATGCCAAAATTTAAGCAGATGGATTTTACATGACCTAAATGCAAATAGCCGTTTGGCTCCGGCGGAAAACGAGTGATGATTTTTTCATATTTATGTTGGGCAACATCTTCGCGAATAATATGACGAATAAAATCGTTTTTTTTGTCATTATTTATATTGGTGCTAACATTGCCATTAGTATTATCGTTTGTCTTGCTCATTAATTTACAGCTCCTGTTTTAAAGCGTCAAAAGTTAAATCTTCAAATAAATCAGTCTTTGCACTTATAAGTCATCGGTTATACATTAGGGTTGTTGCCTTAGCTATCAAGTTAACAGGGTACTGGATATCCGCAAATCAGTACTGACCCACGGTTGATCAAAGATTGGCTCTCGACTGATCGTAAACCATAAGAACAAAACCTAATCACAAACCGACAAATAATATCTAGTTAACATCATAATATGATGCCATTCTATCAGGTTTGCTAAACGCTGTAACAGCTAGACACATGACAAGCTAAAAAAAAGACGTTAGACTATCGCCTAACTTCATAGCTTTGTATTTATTAACATTGTATTTATGAACATTGTATTTATGAATCCTGTCTTCTCCCATTATTAAAAAAGTGAGATAACAAGTGAGCACACTTAAAGCATTTGGCTATACAAGTTTGATACTGCCAATCTTTTTTATGGGTTGTGCGAATACGGACACTACTCCGACTACCCATATCAATTCAAAACCTAAAACAGAGGAAACAACAATGACTGATACGCCAGTAGTACAATTAGAGACATCAATGGGCGAGATCGTAATTGAGCTAAACGCAGAAGCAGCGCCAAAAACAGTTGCTAACTTTGTAGAATATGTCAATGCTGGTCATTATAATGGCACTATTTTCCACCGTGTCATACCTGGATTTATGGTGCAAGGTGGCGGTATGGACGCTGAGATGAATGAAAAACCTACACGTGCACCTGTTGAAATTGAAGCAGACAATGGCCTAAAAAATGACGAAGGTACCATTGCAATGGCACGTACACAAGATCCAAACTCTGCAACGAGTCAGTTCTTTATCAATGTTAAAGACAATGATTTCTTAAATCACTCTGCAAAAAACATGCAAGGTTGGGGTTACACTGTCTTCGGTAAAGTGACAAGCGGCATGGATGTTGTGAAAAAAATTGAAGGGGTGCCAACTGGCCGTTTTGGTATGCATGCTGATGTCCCTAAAGAAGCTGTCGTCATTAACTCTGCTAAAATTATTAGCGAATAAATAGTTAGCGAATAAGTGACTATGTTAATAAATCAAAGCGCCGTGTTAGATTACGGCCATCTAATAACTAACCAGCCGCACAGTATTCGCCGGGTTTTTATTAGTGATTTACATTTATCTACTGATGAGCCTGCCTTAGTGCAGGCTTTTTTGGCATTATTAAATGATTTAGCTACCCTACCCAACCTACAAGAGTTGTATATATTAGGCGATTGGTTTGATGCTTGGATCGGAGATGATGCTTATTTATCACTGAGTCACACTCAGAAAGAACACCACTGGATTACGCCATTCCTAGAGAAGTTAACTACTTTAAGTAATAATACCTGCCAAATATTTGTCATGCACGGAAATCGTGACTTTGTATTAGGACGAAAGTTTTGCGATATATTTAAGGGTAAACTGATAGCCGAGCCTTACAACATCCAAGTAGGCCAACGTACGTTCCGACTTGAGCATGGTGATGCACTATGTACCGACGATAAAGCTTATCAGCGCTTTAGAAAAATAATACGCAACCCATTTATTCAGTGGTTTTTAATGAGAAAATCTCTACATAACCGCCAAAAAATAGCCGAAAATATTCGGCAACACAGTGCCAAAGGTAAGTCAAAAAAAGCAGAGTATATTATGGATGTCAATGAGTTAGCCGTGACTAAGGCTTTACAAAACGTTGATGCCTTGCTACACGGTCATACACATCGGCCAAATATGCATGAACTGTCAGTAAATCATAAACTTAAGCAACGTTATGTGTTAGGGGATTGGCGAGTTATTAAACCTGGTAGTTCTTATGAGAAGGTAGAAGCAATTATTGGTGTCACAATACAACCAGAAAACTCAGAGGCTCAAACAGCTGAAAAAATAGTTAAAAATCGTATTCAAGTTGATAATCCCATTAAAAATGCCGAAAGTTTTAATTTAATCAGCTTCCAGCATTAATATTTAGCTTTAATTAAAGGTAATAGTTTGTGAGGAATAGCGACTCAACCTAACCTTAATCCAGAAGTCTGAAAAAATGATCACGATAGTGCTTTAACTCACGGATTGAATCGCGGATATCATCCATAGCTAAGTGGCTACCTGTTTTAGTGACCCCTTTAAGTACATCTGGACGCCAGCGGTAACAAAGCTCTTTGATAGAGGACACATCTAAATTACGATAATGGAAAAAACGCTCAAGCTCAGGCATCTGACGCGCTAAAAAGCGGCGGTCTTGGCATATAGAGTTGCCACACATTGGGGACTTACCCGCATCAACCCATTTATTTAAAAAGGTAATGGTCTCACGCTCGGCTTCTTCTAATGTAACAGCACTACGGCGAACACGATCTATTAATCCTGATTGCCCATGTTGTTTAGTATTCCAATCATCCATTGCATTCAGCTTTTGGTCTGGTACCTTAATAGCAAATACAGGCCCTTCAGCCAGCACGTTTAAATTTTCATCGGTAACGATAGTCGCAATCTCAATAATGTCATCTGTCTTAGTATCAAGACCAGTCATTTCTAAATCGATCCATACCAGCCCTTTTTTACCCTCATTCTTAATCTTAATCTTATTGGGATGATCGGTATTACTCATAAGTTATCCTAAATCTTACATTTAATAAAATTGGCAATAATATCATTTAAAGAGACTATAAATCTTAAACCTTCAATCTTAATGAATAAGTTAAAAATAGAGCGTTATCGTATAGCGATTCATATCGAGAGGTATAATATAGGCAGTTATGGAATATAGAGCTCGATATAGCTCGATATAGAGAGCTATACAGTTGATCAAACTACCCTTCTACCTTTGGTATAAGCGTTAAAATAGCCCCCAACTAGAACGAAAAGGTCAATTAAGCCCTATGTTAACAAATTTAAACCCGTTAGCTTCAATATTTTAAAAAAACATGCCGATTCTTACGTTAAATTATGGATTTAAGAGCTAACAAAACGCCTTTTACCTCTAAAAAAAGTTATAGTGACAAAGTAAACAAGTGACACGATTGGTTTTATTATTTAACAAGCTTTATAAGCAACTTGCATTGACCCAACCAACTATTAACTAACCATTTTTTCAAATCTAGCCTTTTAGATTAGAGTTGAATTTAGCGTAATATAACCTTGCTCGATTGCGTGTTAATGGCAAATGCCACAGATTAGGGGTATCCTCTTTTAATTTATTATCCTCATTTAAACTATAAGGTAAAAAATAAAAAGGTAAAAAATAAAATATATTATCGTCAAACAGGAATGGTTTCAAAGTAGCTATAAGCCTATTGGTTAAAAATTAGATAAAGTTTAGCGGACATTTAGTTGTTTTTAACCCATATGATTTAAATGACTGTCAATGAAGACATGCCCTAAAATGACAAACAATATGATACATTACATCACGGACACAACTATTTTATGGCTTTGATTAGACAACGCAAACTGACCAAACAACAATTAAGACGCATCGACAAGCAGCAAACTGCTCAGCAAGACTCCATTGATGATGGTTTGATGGATGGAGTGGTTATGGCACATTATGGTAAACAGCTAGAGGTTCAAGTGACCTCTTTACCAGCCAAGATACCTGAGCGTCCTAAGATTAGTGAGGGCGAACCTGAACCTTTTTGGCAAGCCATACAACTTGGCGATATTTGGCGTTGTCATGCGCGAACTAATTTACCAATGCTCGCAACTGGCGATCAAGTACGATGGGTGGCTGATCCTAATACGGGATTTGGACGCATTGAATCTGTAAAAGAACGAACCTCATTAGTTTCAAGACCAGATCGTTATCATAGACTAAAGCCCGTTGCCGCTAATGTCGATATTTTAGCTATTGTTTTTGCGGCCCTACCCGCTGCTGCACCTAGCTTAATTGATAGATACCTAGTCGTTTGTCATCACGCTCACGTCAAACCTCTTCTGGTTCTTAATAAGGCAGACTTACTGTCTCTACCAGAGTATGCATTTACAAAGTCGTTATTAGAGGAATATGAGGCGTTGGGTTATGAGACTGTTCTAACCTCCGCACCCTGTCCAGAAAATACTTTTATTTCAAATACTATTCCCTCACAACAAAATACTATTCCCTCACAACAAGTGGCTAACAAGCTCGGACTAGATGATTTAAAACAGAAAATAGCTGACAAGTTAGTGATTTTTGCTGGCCAATCTGGTGTTGGAAAAAGCACTTTAGTCAATGCGTTACTTCCCGAATCTGATCAAAATGTCAACACGATTTCAGTCAACTCAAAACTTGGTCAACACACCACCACGACCAGTCGTTTACTACCCTTTAACCCAAGTGACTTGACCCAAGGCGGTATTGTTGATACACCTGGCATACGTGAATATGGCATATGGCACCTAACCCCTGATAACATTTTAGCAGGCTTTGTGGAGCTTGATCCTATAGCGGGAGACTGCCAATTTAGAGACTGCAAACATACTTATAACAGTAAAGGCTGCGCATTATGGAAGGCTGTCGCCGAGGGTAAAGTGAAGCAACGACGCGTTGAGAGCTTAGTTACCCTGCAAGAGGAAGCAGATACCCCCACCTACTAAGACAGCACCTTAACAGCTTTTTATAGAGGGACGTTGTAGTAGGAAACTATAGTGTCACATCAAAGTGACACTTCTAATTAATTGCTTCAAAGTGGATTAATTTCACATGGGATGTCTAATGCAATCTGCAACTTATCACGTTATAATAAGAGCCATTAAGTCATGTTCCCTAAATGCATTATTGGAGAAACATTTTGTCACTAGATCGTATGCTTGAATTTATGGGCAATCACCCATTCTTGTTTGGAATTTTAGCAGTACTTATTTTGTTGTTTTTTGCTGTTGAGAACAAGCGCAGTGGCAAGAAAATTGCACCTAACTCTTTAGGCACTTTGGTCAATACTCAGAACGCACAAATTATTGATATTCGTGCAAAGAAAAAATTTAATACAGGGTATATTCAAGGTAGCCGTAACATTCCTTTTACCCAGTTTAAAGATAGTCTAGAAGAAATTCGTGCTATAGAAGAACCTATTGTCATTGTCTGTGACATGGGTATTCAGGCAGGTGCTGCCGTTCAGATGATTGGTAAACCAAACGTATTTCGTCTAGAAGGCGGTATTGGCGGATGGCAAGCTGCAGGTATGCCATTGGTAGGTGCGACAGCAAAGCCAAAAGGTAAGACGGTTAATGGCAAAGCTAAAGCTCGCTAAACCTGTATTATTTACAAATATTTTTTAAACATTAATAAAGTTATTTTATAGACAAAGTTTTATTATACAGCTACATACAGCTACTATACGGTGCAATGTAACCTAATGTACTAAGTATGGTTCTATTTGATGCAAGGCAAGCATAAAGTACCACATTGTCTATCGACCTAACCTCAAGGATAAATTATGACTGTACCTGTTACACTATACAGCACGCCAATTTGCCCCTATTGTTCAAGTGCCAAACATTTATTGAACTCTAAGGGTATCGAATTTACCGAAATCGGCATGCATGATATTAGCTCCGAAGAACGTATGGCGTTGATGAAAAAAACAAATAACTATCGCACTGTGCCACAAATATTTATAGGTGATACATTCATTGGTGGTTTTAGCGAGCTAGACCAGCTGAACCAAGATGGTAAACTTGACCAAATGCTAAATGGCTAATCTTACAAGCCATAGTTAATTATTTTAATACAATTAAACAATAAATAAAGGAGCCTTATAATGGCTGAACAAGCAGCACAACCACAACTTGCTTTAGAACGTATTTATGTCAAAGATATGTCTCTTGAAGTACCGGGGGCTGATGTTTTTACTAAAGAATGGAAGCCTGAATTAGACATTAACCTTTCTACTAACGCTGAAAAGCTTGATGAAGATCATTATCAAGTTGTGCTTACGGTTACTGTCAATGCTCAAAATGACGGTGCACCTGCATTTATCGCAGAAGTCCATCAAGGTGGCATTTTCCTATTAAAAGACATTCCTGAAGAACAGGTTGGTCAAATTCTTGGTGCGTATTGCCCAAATGTATTGTTCCCTTATGCCCGAGAAGTCATTAGCGATATCGTAACTCGTGGTAGCTTCCCACAGTTGCTATTAGCACCTGTTAACTTTGATCAAGCTTATGCGCAAAGTCAGCAACAAGCCGCTGCTGAAGGCAATGCCTAATTCCTAGCATCTCTTGAGTTAACCTTAAGTACCTAAATAAAGCCTATCATTTAATAATAAAAAACCCGCTAATTTAGCGGGTTTTTTATTGGCTTCTGAGGTCATTTTATAACCTGTATTTTGTAAATAATGCTTTTTAAACAGTATGTGTTGAAGATTTTTATTATCAGACATGTTTAGGTATGAAGATTTGACTCAATGATTAGTAGCAACCAACTTAAGCAATCAATCTATACAAACCCACAATAAAAAACAATCACTACCAGCAAGCAATACGTCCATAGCCAACTTATAGAAGACTAAACGGATTTATAAGCCGTTCTCGAACCAACTTTTGTCACACGTCCCACTTTTGGGTTTGAAATCATCCTTTTAAAGCACTTAATATTTTTTGTTTAACAACCTCGATGTCTTCCGTACCGTCAAACTTATGATACTTAGCAGCATCAGCATCTTTTTTGGCTTTTTCTTGATAAAAGCCAACCAATGTAGAGGTCTGTTTATGGTAGGTTGATAAGCGATCACGAATGGTTTCTTCTTTGTCATCCTCACGCTGAACTAAAGGCTCACCTGTCACATCATCAATACCCTCTTGCTTAGGGGGGTTATAAATCACATGATACACTCGACCAGAATCTGGATGTTGACGACGACCTGATAAACGAGAAACAATTTCATCATCAGGAACACTAATCTCTACCACATGGTCAATAGCAACCCCCGCATCCACTAAAGCCTCAGCTTGAGGGATAGTACGCGGAAAACCATCAAAAATACAACCATTAGCACAGTCGGGCTTTGATATACGCTCTTTTACCAGATTTATGATCAAGTCATCTGATACCAACCCCCCTGCTTTCATGATGCTTTGTGCTTGTTTACCTAGATCAGTACCTTCTTTGATAGCTGCTCGAAGCATATCACCCGTTGAGATTTGCGGAATATCAAACTCTTTAGAGATAAACTGAGCTTGAGTGCCCTTGCCTGCCCCTGGTGGTCCTAGCAATATAATACGCATCATAAATTAAATCCTCTAGTTAAGTGAGTATGAGCAAATAACATTATGTGGAAGATGTCTATAATCAATATCACTTAAATAACAAAATAATCATGATTAAATTATAACAACAAATATCCACATTGATATTTGCAAAAGGTGCTTTATTGCAATTCATATCGTCTAGTTTTGAAACTTTGTTACCTTACCTTGAGATCTTTAAAAGCTCAAGTTATATTAAAAATTAAATGTGACCATCAGCAACTTGACAGCTATTGGCTAAGGTTGAATAAACTGATAAATAGATATTATGGCAGTTGCTGGTTAATTTCTATAACGATATTTATATTGTCCAAGTTATCCCCTTCTGTATATTGAAGGGGCACTCTGTCAGAACGTAAATCGCCAGATTCGCTCATTGCTTGACCAGATTTACTGATGCGAGCTGTTGCCACTAGCTTTTTATTCGCGTTTATTGCCGTTGAAATTGTATGGGTTGGCATCATCGCATCATTATCTGATAAATTGACTTTTAGAGTATGGTCTTTAGCGGCTAAAGCCTGATTTGCAGGGAGGCGCTTTACCGCCAGAGGTGCACCGCCAGTTTCTTCTTGTATGGTGACAAATAGCGTATCACCTGTTTCGATTAGAGGAATCAAGCTACTGTTTATTTTTACAGATGCATTTAAATTGCTTATGACTGTTGCGCTTTGTTGATCCGTTTGCAACGTTTGCGGGTCTGCAGATAAACTTGCTTGCTGCTGCGCCTGAATATTTTGGCTTAACTCATCAAGGCTTTGTATCGCTTGTGAATGGTCACCTTCTTTTGACATAATCCCATCACGCAATCTATTAATCCACGCTTGAGCATTGTCATAGTTCCCCCTGCGTGCTTCGCCCATTACCATAAGCATCTGAGCGCCTTGATGCTCAGGGTTTTGCTTAAGTACATGTTGTAGCGCGCTTAATCCATCAGCACTCAACATGCCGCCATTCACAAAAAATTGAGTTTGCGCATATCTGACGGCTATCGTTTCATCTGAAGGCTTAATTCTATAAGCCCGCGATATCGCCTCTAAGGCTTGGTTATCTGCTTTAAACGCCAGATAAATGTCTGATAATCGCATCCAGCGTTGGGCGTCATGGGCATGATGATGGACATTAGTTTGAATGGCATTTAAAAGTGCTACATTATCTTTGGTTGCCCATTCGGGCGGGGTTTCAATTTTTCCTGTCAATAAGTCATCTGCCACTTCGCCAACGTTATCTTGCGCATTCCACAGATCTCTAACAGGTGTTCTATCTTCAGCTAATATATAGATAAGTCCTATTAATAGAGGAACGCAAATTAATACGATCGTACAGGCTTTTTTATTGCCATTAAATTTGTAATAGCTATGAGCGTCGTTTAGTTGATCTTCATTTAAGTGTTTGTCAGATATACCATTAGGTTCATTTTTAGATATTCTGTCGGATTCGGATAGTTGCTCAGTTGTTATAGAATTAGATGATGGCGTATTATCAAAAGCACTAGCTTGTAATAACTGTCGCTCAAGCTCAGTTTTTTGAGTTATAAAAGCACTTTTACTCATCTGCCCACTTTCATAGTCAGCTTGTAACTCAGTGATACGATCTTGAAATACCTCGACATTCAAGGCAATCAGTTTATTATCTTTTTTATTACCTGCTGAATTATATTCTCTAAACCAAGGCAGCACTATGACATAAGCAAACGCAATTGCTAGAATGATTGCCAGGGCGATAAAAATCGTTATCGTTGGCATGATTTAACTCCTTTCAGTTGAGATATCAACAAATAATGTTAAGCGGCGTCAAGACATAGCTGATAAATAAAAATGCTATAAAGCCTACGACTATGAATAGCAAGATGATTGGTAGCACCTTAAAACCTTAAGTGATTCTTTATATTTAGCGTTGTATAGCGAAAGAATTGGCGTGTTCAACTCGTCGACCCTTCTCGTCGACCCTTATGATATAAAAAATATGACACTTAATTTTATTTTGGTATATCACTATTTTTATTACTTATAGAACCATGCTGTTTTAAGAGTGCTTCTAGAGAAGCAGATTCCTCAGTAGACAGTCCTGATTCAACAATCTCACTATTACTGTTATTACTACTGTCTATCACATTATCTATGCTTGATGCAGCAGACTCGGTGCCATGGCTTACTTTATATTTTGACCTGTCATTATGGCTATTTCGCCATAACCACCAACCTATCAAAGTCACTAGAATTAAAGGAGGGAAAAACCACAATATCCACGTCGTTGGCCGTACGGGTGGCTTATAGCTAATAAAGTCGCCATAACGTTCATACATATAGTCACGAATTTGAGCATCTGACTTTCCTTCCATGACCATCTCATAAGTCTTTCGCTTTAAATCTTTTGAGATCAGTGAGTCTGAACCTGCTAAATTCTGGTTTTGGCATTTTGGGCAGCGAAACTCTTCAATTAATGATCTGTATTGCGTCTCTTGCTGCGGAGTGTCGAATTCATAAACATCAATCGCCGCATAAGCAGTACTGGTAAATAAGCCAAGAGTAACTGTAAAAATCAATGCTATTAGCGTCACTAAAAACCACTGCTTAAAAGTTTTTAGAGGTATAAGGTTCGATAAGATCATTTACATACCTCAGCAATTCTTGCCGTCGTTTCTGATTTATTTAAATCAATATCGTCATTGCCCAACTCTTCAAGAAGCGTCATACATGGCTTCACACGCTCATTCCAGTTTTTCTCATTAATTTCGCCAACAATATGTTGACGAATGTTATCTTGTGAATCAACCACAAAAGTTTCTGGTGCGCCCGTTAACCCTAAATCTATTGCAAGAGACCCTGTGTAGTCATGAACAGAAAAAACAAAAGGATCACTCATTCTTCGCAAATAAGCGAGAGCATTCTCAACTTCATCTTGATAATTTACCCCTACAATATCAACACCTTGCTTGTCTAATTCAAGCAAGAATGGATGTTCTACAATACACGTTGGACACCACGATCCCCAGACGTTAATGAGATAGGGATGACTGGGTAGTTGATTATTGCTAACTTTTTTTGACATATCGGAAAGCAGTGGCAATTCAAACGTAGGCACAGGTCTATTAAGGGCATTATCCACAACAATATCCGTTGGCTTACCTAATCTAAAAAACAACATAACGATTAAGCCAATAAACACAATTAATGGAATAAGAAACCATGTTTTTATGGTTGACTTTTCTACGATCGGAGCTGTCATGCCATTTTCCTTTTAATGCATCATTAATACTATCAATATTGAGGTCATTACATCCTAATCAACAAAACCTCTACTTGCTGAGCGGTATGTTTGTTTATTTGCCTAATTGTTTATGCCGCTAACTGCCTGTCTAGCTATCAGATCAAGCCATCAAATTAATAGTCACTCTACTGGTCTACATGCTCATTTATTTATAGTATCAAGGTATTTGTCTAACCCGTTCAAGGCAGATAACATCATCATTAAGTGCCAGATAATTAAGTGCCAAATGATCAAGTGCCAAATGATCAAGTGGCAAACAATCTAATAGCCAAAATATTATTAAGTTTTAGAAATTAATTTATAGCACTAAATAACTTATGGGTTATCAGGGTAGCTTCTATCTTTTTAAACGATAGCGTTTGTCACTCAGGCTTAGCAAACTCCCCAAAGCCATGACAATTGCACCAATCCACAGCCAACTTATCATTGGTTTAACATATATACGCACTGCCCAGTTACTGTTTGGATCGTTATCATTAATCGGTTCTCCTAGTGCCACATAGAGATCACGAAAGAAGGTTGTATTAATACCCGCTTCTGTCATTGGCATTTGACTAACCACATAATTACGCTTTTGTGGATACAAAGTCGTCACTAGTGTATCGTTTTTAGTTACTTTTATTTCAGCCTGAACAGCGTCATAATTTTGCCCCCGCACCTCATCAAATGCTGACAAGGTAAATTCGTAACCACCAACTGTTTTAGTATCACCCACATTCATTGCCACATCAGTCTCAATGCTCATAGTACTGGTAACACCAATTCCTAACGCAACAATTAGAACACCCAAATGCGCCACTTGCATGCCCCAATAGCTTGGTTTGAGGCGTCTCAATCCCATGCGTAAATTTGGCACATTGCGGGTTTTATCTTTTACATCAAAAGTCATCCAAGCCAACACCCATAAGCACAAGAAACCAGTGATAATGATTTGGACTTCCGCGCTTTTTGTAACCAAATAGGTAATGATCCCAGCCAACAATAGGCAACTCACAAACAGCCCAGTTGCAATACCCAAAAAAGGGCGCTTATCTCGTTTCCAACGTATATTAGAACCCATCCCCATGACCAACAATAACAACCATGTCAAAGGGACAAATAAAGCATTGAAATATGGAGGACCTACGGACACCTGACCTAAATTAAAAGAGTCAGCAATAATAGGGTAAAGCGTACCTAACAATACTACGAGTGTGGCGACTAAAATCACGATGTTATTAATTATCAAAAGGGTTTCTCGTGATTTAAGTTCATAGTGGCTCTCAACAGTCAGACGCCACCCTCTTAGAGCAAAGGCAATTAATCCCGTACCGATTACTATACCTAAAATAGCAAGAATGGCTAAGCCTCGGGTCGGATCCGCAGCGAATGAATGAACGGAGGTTATTACGCCAGAACGAACCAAAAAAGTACCTAGCAAACTCAGTGCAAAGGCAAATATTGCGAGCATTATCGTCCATGCTTTAAAAACACCCCGTTTTTCGGTCACTGCCATAGAGTGAATCAAAGCCGTACAGGCCAACCAAGGCATCAGTGAAGCGTTTTCAACAGGATCCCAAAACCACCAGCCGCCCCAACCTAATTCGTAATATGCCCACCATGAGCCTAATGCAATACCTAACGTTAAAAACGCCCAAGCAGCGAGAGCCCAAGGGCGTGACCATCTGGTCCAAACGGCATCTAAACGCCCCGCCCATAGTGCCGCCATACAAAAAGCAAAAGGTACTGCCATACCAACATAACCCATATATAGCATAGGCGGATGGAAAATCAATCCAGGGTCTTGCAATAATGGATTTAAATCAGCGCCATCGACTGGCATATTAGGTAAGGTGCGGTCAAACGGCGACGAGGTAAAAATAAGCATGGTCAGCATCATAAACTGAATGGCGCCTAAGACCACTAAAACACGCGCTCGCATATCTAATGGCAATCCACGGCTAAACCAAGCGACTAAAGCTGACCAGCCTGCCAAGATAGTAACCCATAGTAATAGCGACCCTTCGTGACCGCCCCATGTTGCAGAGAGTTTATAGTACCAAGGCAATAAAGAGTTTGAATGTTTAGCAACATAAATAAGACTAAAATCGTTGAAATAAAAGCCTGCCATCAACGCAATAAATGAGAAGAGTAAAGCTATAAAATATGCCCATGAAAGACTTGGCGCTAGACGCTGTAGATGAATTTCATTTTTATTTATGCCAACCGTTGGTAGAACGATTTGCAATAAGGCCAATACCAACGCTGCAATTAATGCAAAATATCCTAGCTCAGTGATAACCATACTTGCTTGCCCTTTAGCTACTTCTAGCCACTTTGCTTAAATTGTTATTAATATCGAAACAAACTGATTCATATAAGTGTTGAACAATTATTCAATTCAGTTAAGGATAAAATACGATAATTAAGTGCAACCAACCCGCTAGAAAGCCAGTTACCCCCCCTAGAATGATCAGGGTGGTTTCATCCTCTTGAAAAGCGGGTCGTAATAAATTTTGAAACTCTCGTGATGATAAGGCTTTGATTCGATCTCTAAATAAGACAAAAACTTTGCTGGCTCGGCTTTCATTTAATTGAGGGTCGCGAATTGGAATCATGGTCGCGTCTATAGATTTATCAATAATAGTATTTCTGAGCTGTCCGAACTCTCGACGACCAAGCCCTACCCTAAGCGTCGTCTTGACCAATGGCGACTCCAGCACGTCATACAAATGCTGCTTCATTAAATCCCTAGTTTGAGCTGCCTTAGGGCCGTACATCATTTCATGCATGATGTTTTCAAGCGTTACCAAGTCTTTAACCACAATCTCAGCAAAGACTTCTGATACTTCAGGTTGGCGCTTCATAAAGCCACCTTGCCATTGATACGTATCTATTCTAGGTAGCACAGGTACTATATATGGGAAACTTTGAAGACGCTTAAAAATTTTAAGATACTTTACGGGCTTTGGATCTACTGGATTAAATACCATCCAGATAGCAATCCAATTGGTCAAAAAACCCCAAATCGCTGCAAAGAAAGGAACCGTCCAATGTTGCGGTACGATTAAGTATATAAACATCTGAATAATGCCAAAAATAAATCCGATAAGCGCACTAATATGCCAAATGTAATCAATCTCTTTTTGACCAACTTTTAAAAACATATTAACCATCAGTCGACGGTCGCTCTCCATCGTACGCACAATCATCTGGCGCATATCAACCAAACTTTCAACATTGTTGGTTAACTCAATGACCAATGACTTCATGATACTTGGCATCTCTTCATGCGCATGGGCATAGATACGACGTTTTACCGCATAAGGTAAGTTGGTCCATAATACAGCAGAACGCTCATTCATTATTTCATCAATCAATAACTCAAGATTGGAGTCAACAGTCTTTGTAATGAAGTCTGCCATTTCTTCAGGTTCCATCGCCTGAAAAAACTCGTCAAGTGAACCAAGCTTTGATAAGGTTTGATCAACAATAACACCTGATATCTTACCTGCTTTAGCAGGTACAATTCCTTGCCAACCTAAGCCTTGGATATTAAAAGGCAAGCTAGGAATTCTTATACCCCAAAAGGATATAGGATAAAATAACATCTTTAAGGCCATCCACACATGGGCCCACGTGACAAATGCGGTAACAAATGGAATTGTCAGCATTGCCAGAAACTCAGGGTGATCGCTAAGGACTTGCCATAAATTGGACAGCATTATTATTATATCGCCTATAAATCACTTACGCATTTATACATTTATGATAGGCACATACGCCTATATTATAATAGGCACATATGCTTGATCCGTATGTATACCTGTGTGGCTACTTTCTATGTACATTTGAAAGCAGGATTTTACCACATTCATGGATATTTTACTTAGTGATGTATTATTAATGAGTCATATGACTAACTACCATATCTAGTTAAAAAGAAGCGGTTATTTAGTGACATTAAGCCAATAGTAAATATAATTTCTTGTTATATATCCCTCTTCTTATATAAAGCTGTTATATAAAATTGATATGATATAATTCTACAATTAGTGATGGAAAATTAAAGATGGCTAAAGTTGTACTAGATAAGAAGTAAAGCACTACATCTATTACTAAATAACCAGCTACCTCATTAGTTCTAACTATCTTATTAAAGGATCAGATACCTCACTAAAGAAAATGCGGTTTGTTATGCCATTTTCGCCTTTTTTGCCATAGTGACTTAAACATCTGTCTCTTTATTGCAGTAACCCTTTCTTTTGCCTGCTAAGTAATTTTTAATGAAACAACCTATTTCTAAAGACATCCGCCAGGAAAACAGGATATTTGGCAATCGAATCTTATTTGCTGCCATATTTATTTTTTTAGGTCTAGGGGTGTTACTTGCCCGATACTGGTTTTTGCAAGTGTACTCGCATGATCAATATACCATGCAGTCTGATAACAATCGTATCAAGCTCATCTCTGACCCACCTTCGCGCGGTTATATTTATGACCGTAACGGGTATTTATTGGCAGATAATAAATCTGTCTTTACCGCTATGTTGAGCCCAGATGATGTCAAAGATCCTGAACGTACTCTAAAGCTACTCGCGCCTATTTTTAAGTTAACAAATGAGGAGATTACTGATATTTTGGCGCGTATCGATAAAAACAAAAATGATCCTGTTACCATAAAAATTGATTTGGATGAGGAGCAGGTAGCACAATTTAGTGAGCGTAAACCCTTTTTTAAAGGCGTCAGTATCCAGAGTAAATTTACCCGTTTTTACCCTTATGATGAACTTTTTGCCCATGCTATTGGCTACGTTGGACGGATTAACGATAAAGAATCTAAACAGATTAATAAAGATTTATATGCGGGTACAGATATCATTGGAAAAATTGGCATCGAGAAGCAGTATGAAAATATATTGTTGGGTAAGCCAGGTTATAAGGCGGTTGAAACCAATGTGCATGGCGATGTTTTAAGAGAGCTTGAAAGTTCTCCACCAATTCCTGGTAATGATATCTATTTAAGCTTAGATTACGGATTGCAAAAAGTAGCTCAGGAGCAATTAGATGGTCGCCGTGGTGCTATCATTGCCATAGATCCTCAAAATGGCGATGTATTAGCTTTTGTCAGCAATCCAAGTTTTGATCCAAACCCATTTATCTCTGGTATATCCTTCAAAGATTATGGCAACTTAAGAGATGATCCAGATCAACCGCTCTATAACCGTGCATTGCAAGGTATGTATCCTCCCGCGTCTACTATCAAACCCTTCGAAGGTCTAGCTGGTATTCATTATGGCGTCATGAATTGGAACGATACCATCTATGATCCTGGTTACTTTACCTTACCAGGAGACAATCACCGCTTCAGAGATTGGAAACGCGGTGGACACGGCACAGTGAACCTGACCAAATCTATAGTAATGTCTGTAGATACCTACTACTATAAATTGTCTTATCAATTGGGTATTCAGCGCCTGCATGATTGGATGGTACGGTTTGGTTTTGGCAGCAAGACAGGTATTGACTTACCCAGTGAGAAAACTGGCGTCATGCCCTCACCCCAATGGAAAAAAGAAACGTATGATAAAAACTGGCTACCAGGAGATACTATTTCAGTCAGCATTGGTCAAGGATACTTTTTAGCAACACCATTACAAGTCGCTAATGCCACGGCCATAACGGCCAGTCTCGGTCAAAAAATAACCCCACACCTGCTTAAAAGCTCTGAAGGGGCAGCCTTTGTGCAACCAATAGATAAACCAACTGGTCACATTGAATTTAATGGTGATCGTTCTGATTGGTTGAAGATGACAAGTGCAATGGAACAAACTGTGAAACGAGGAACCGCCCGAGGCATTTATACCCCAACTTATCGAATTGCAGGCAAAACTGGTACAGCACAGGTTAAGTCTATTGCTCAGGGCAAAAGCTACAATAAAAGCCAACTCGATAAACGCCACTGGGATCATGCTTGGTTTACAGGGTTTGCACCAGTTGACAACCCACAGATTGCACTGGCCATATTGGTTGAGAATGGCGGTGGCGGCAGTAAAACAGCAGCGCCAATTGGTCGTGCTTTATTTGATTATTGGGTACTACGCCGCCCTAAAAACCCTTTATTACCCCCTACCCCTGAAGAACTTGAAGCAATCAGAGCAGAGAAGGCCGCTCAAAAGGCCGCATTAGATACTTTAGAGGAAGCGGATATAGATACAGAACAGTCGCTTAATTGAAGAACAAAAATTCAAAACAAACACTTAAACTATAAGCATAATTGATGATAGGGTCTTATGAGTCGCCATAGCCAGTACTTAACAACCAAAAAAACTTCTGGTAACAGCTCTGCACGCTTAAAAAAAGAGCCCTCTCTCAGCCGTGTACGCATTATTGGTGGACGCTATAAACGCCAGCTTGTGCCTTTTATAGATGCTGATGGACTTCGCCCCACACCTGACAGACTTAGAGAGACGCTATTTAACTGGATACAATTCGAACTTTTTGACGCTAATGTCTTAGATCTTTGTGCGGGTAGCGGTGTTTTAGGACTTGAAGCATTATCTCGCGGTGCGGCTCATGCCACCTTTATTGAATTACAACCAAGTCAAGCCGCTTTAATTAGCCAGACAGCAGAAAAGTTTAAGCTAAATAAACATCAAGCCACTGTTTATAATGCTAACGCCATGAATATCATACCTACTTTAACAGGGAGGTTAAGCACTAGCTTGACAACTAAAAAAGTAGATCCAAATGATAACGTTTGTAGCAATCAAAACATTGAGCAGAAAAACCCTGAACCTCTCCACTATCATATTGTATTTGTCGATCCGCCTTACGACCTAAATCTCTGGGTACCAATGATTGAGGGGTTAATCAGCGAGCAAATAGTGAATGAAAAGACTTTTTTTTATATAGAAGACAAACGACCCATTACTCAAACTTTGCAGCAACTATCATACTCATACAGTGTGATTAAACAGTGCAAAATAGGGCAAGTATTTGCAACTTTACTAAAAATTGATTTAAGCAAAAAAGCCCAAAGCTAAATAGATTTAACCTAGGGTAAAGCGCCAATAAATATCTGCTTCTATTTATAATAGCCTATTGCTTTTTTCGTCAGGAATGCATACAATGTGCGTCTGTTTTTTGAGAGCCCCGTTTCCCCTAACACTCTCAACAAAAGTGAAACAGACGTGATCAGTATCTTTCATAATATCAATGACGGCTGTTTCACTCGATAACTTAAGGTTTAATCATGAAAACACAAAGTGCAAAGCCCGCTGAGGTTACTCACGACTGGTATATCGTAGATGCTGAAGGTAAAACTTTAGGTCGTCTTGCCACTCAAATTGCTTCTCGCCTCCGTGGTAAGCATAAGCCTTCTTTTACTCCTCATGTTGATACAGGCGATTATATCGTAGTTATCAATGCTGATAAGGTTACTGTAACCGGTAAAAAAGCGCAGGATAAAAAATACTATCGTCATAGTGGTTATCCTGGCGGTATTAAAGAGACTAACTTTACTAAGTTAATTGCTCATAAGCCAGAAGAAGTTCTTTTAAAAGCTGTCAAAGGGATGTTACCTAAAGGCCCTCTTGGTTATGCTACTATCAAGAAATTGAAGCTATACGCTGGTACAGAGCATCCACACGCCGCCCAGCAGCCTCAAGAACTAGACATCTAATCGCATAATCAGGAGTAAGTTATGGAACGCAATTACGGAACTGGTCGTCGTAAAACATCTACTGCCCGAGTATTTTTATCAAAAGGTACAGGCAATATCGTTGTAAACGGCAAGCCCCTTGAAGAGTACTTTGGTCGCGAAACATCACGTATGGTTGTTCGTCAACCATTTGAGCTTCTAGAAGCTGGCGAGAGCTATGATGTGTACGCTACTGTTAAAGGTGGTGGTATTAATGGTCAAGCGGGTGCTATCCGTCACGGTATTACTCGTGCTCTAATTGAGTCTGACGAAACTTTAAAGCCTGCTCTTAAAGAAGCTGGTTTTGTTACTCGTGACTCACGACAAGTTGAACGTAAGAAATTGGGTCTACGCAAAGCACGTAAGCGTCCTCAGTTCTCTAAACGTTAATAATTTTGTACGACTAGCATAGTCGTGACTATCAGATACAAAAAAAAACCCTTGTTTACGCAGGGGTTTTTTGTTTTTTGCATATTTGAATTTATTTTATAGCTAAAATAGCTTAGAATAGACACAATTAGAAATAAATAGGCAAAGCCAATGTAACCTAATAAGCTTGGTAAAGAGGTTTTAATGTCTCTTAAGTTTAATTGGGTAATACATACCAGTTTGAAACGACACTAGTTATTTCTTGACTAGTGGTAGTTGTTTCATGACTATTATCTGGAGGAAGTTTTTAATGAGCCATGCCGAAGGCGTCAACATAAAACGTCGTAGAGTACTGATTGCTACATCTGCTGCAATAGGTGCAGTTGGGGTTGCTGCAGTCGCAACACCGTTTGTCCGCTCTTGGTATCCAAGTGCGAAAGCTGAAGCTGCTGGTGCTGCCGTTACACAAGACATTAGTGCTATCGAAGATGGCCAAATGATTGTGGTTAAATATCGTGGTAAACCCATATTTGTTGTTAAACGTACCGACGAAATGGTAGCCCTGTTAGAAGATGTCACACCAATGCTTAGTGATCCTGAATCAGAAGCATCCATTCAACCTGAATATGCCAAAAACCAAACCCGCTCACGTGATCCGAGTATTTTAGTCGTTGAAGGGGTTTGTACTCATTTAGGTTGTGCGCCTAACTACCGTCCAGATGTTGGCGCGGCTGATTTAGGTGGTGATAACTGGTATGGTGGCTTCTTCTGTCCATGTCACGGTTCACTATATGATTTATCTGGGCGTGTATATAAGGGCGTTCCTGCCCCACTTAATTTACCCATTCCTGAGTACAGTGTAGATGGGCCTATCTTAACTGTCGGGGAGGTTTCATTATGAGTATTGGTAAAAATTTGATGAACTGGGTTGACGCTCGATTCCCCGCAACTGAGACATATGAATACCATATGTCAAAGTATTATGCCCCAAAAAACTTTAACTTTTGGTACTTCTTCGGCGTACTATCAATGATTGTATTAGTCAACCAGCTTGTTACTGGTATATGGTTGACGATGATGTTTAACCCTAGTGCTGAAGGTGCTTTTGCATCTGTCGAATACATCATGCGTGATGTTAAAGGTGGCTGGTTAATTCGTTACATGCACTCAACTGGTGCATCAGCATTCTTTGTTGTCGTTTATCTGCATATGTTTAGGGGTATGCTATATGGTTCATACAAAAAACCTCGTGAGCTTATTTGGCTCATCGGTATGGGTATTTATCTGTGCTTAATGGCTGAAGGCTTCTTTGGCTACTTGCTACCTTGGGGTAATATGTCATTCTGGGGTGCTCAAGTTATTCTTAATCTACCTGCGGCTATTCCAGTCATTGGAGATGGTCTTGCAGAGTGGGTACGTGGAGACTATTTAATATCGGGCATTACCCTTAACCGTTTCTTCGCCTTGCACGTGGTTGCCATTCCTTTAGTGCTTGTTGGATTAGTGTTTATTCATTTGGTTGCCTTACACCATGTGGGTTCTAATAACCCTGATGGCGTTGACATCAAGAAGCTTAAAGACAAAAACGGTATTCCGTTAGATGGCGTTCCATTCCATCCCTACTATACCGTGCATGACATGGTCGGTATCGTGGTATTCTTTATTGTATTTTTTGCAGTAGTATTTTTCTTCCCTGAAGGTGGCGGTTTCTTCTTAGAAAAGCCAAATTTTGAAGTCGCTAACTCGCTTAAAACACCTGAACATATCGCACCAGTTTGGTATTACACTCCATTTTATGCCATTCTACGTGCTGTTCCTGATAAGCTTGGCGGGGTTATCGCAATGGGCGGTGCTATTGCTATGTTATTCTTGTTACCATGGTTAGATCGTTCACCTGTTAAATCAATACGTTATAAAGGTATACTATCGAAGATTGCCCTTACTATCTTTGTCATTAGTTTTGTTTTCTTAGGCTATTTGGGTGTTGCTCCCTCTACCCCACTCAACACTATCTTAGGTCGTATATTTACAGTATTGTACTTCTTATTCTTTTTCTTGATGCCAATATACACGTCAATTGAAAAATGTAAGCAGCCACCCGAACGCGTTACTGGAGGTCACTAATGAGTGCGATTAAAAAATCATTTGCTGGCTTCGGATTTGGTGTTGCCATTGCCTTAGCTGCTAGCACTGCCCAAGCATCTGGCGGTGGTGGATGTGGTACCTTTACCAATGCTGAAGGTCATGAAGAAAGCTTAACCTGTAGTACAGCCCCTATTGATTTCAATAATAAGGGCTCGCTACAACGTGGGGCTACCATGTTCATGAACTATTGCGCAGGGTGTCACTCTGCGAAATATGTTCGCCACTCACGTATTGCTCAAGATTTGGATATCCCACCTGAATTGGTTGAAAAATACCTTCTAGTGACTGCTGATGGTATTGGTGATCATATTGATGCCCAGATTGATCCAGAAGTACAAGCATCATGGTTTGGTGCTGCCCCTCCAGATTTATCTCTAGAGAGCAGACTGCGTGGAGATGACTGGGTATACACCTATCTATTAAGTTTTTATGAAGATCCCAGTCGCCCTTGGGGAGCTAATAACCTAGTACTCAAAAACGCAGCGATGCCTCATGTTTTACTTAATCTTCAAAATGAATTAGGTGAGCAAGAGTATCGTGATCGTGTGGGTGATTTAGTTAACTTTATGGCATGGATGGCTGAACCTGTTCGTGAAGACCGCCAACGCTATGGGTTCTATGTACTTTTATTTTTACTGGTATTATTAATACCGGTCTATCTACTTAATAAAGAGTTCTGGAAAGATATTAAATAAACGACTCTTCATTTAAAAAAGACGATATTAATTATCGTCTTTTTTTATTCTAAAGCTAGTCCAGAATATTCAAATAACACAATTAATATTGTTTAAATTGATATAATTCATGAACGGTAAGTAAACTGATATATCTTCTAAACAGAAAAGTGAGGTTTGTGAAAATTAATGCTGCTCTATAAATCATATGGTTAAATCTTTATTAAGTTTTGGAAATAGGTTTATACTATTCTATTGATAAACTTAAATAGTTTAGTTACGATGCTAGTCAACTTATTGGCACCCTGAGTATATGATAAACCCAAATGACATACCTGATAGCCAGCTAATTTTATATGCCGATGATGGTTATGATAGTCATGTTGTAAAATTCATTCTGGCTGAGAAAAAATTAAAGTACTATCTGTCGTTACTAGATAGTGAACGTCCTGAAGATTTACGCCAATTAAACCCTTACAATAGTCTACCTGTTCTCATGCATCGTGACTTTAGCTTATATGAATTAAATGTTATCTTTGAGTATTTAGAAGATCGGTATCATGGCAATAAGCTGCTACCAGATACACCAAAAATGAAAGCGATTCAACGTCAATTGGCGTGGCGTATTCAGAATGACTGGTTAAAACTTGGCAGAGTTTTACTGACTCATAAAGACAGCTTTAATGCAAAACAAGCGGATTTAGCTCGGCGTAAACTTTCAGATGCCCTAGTGACTTTGTCGCCCATTTTTGGACAGTCCGCATATTTCATGTCAGATGACTTTGGTTGGTGTGATATTTTATTAGGGGTAATGCTATACCGTTTAGATGATATGCAAATAGAGCTACCAACCCATTTATGTCGTCCTCTTTTTGAATATCAAAAACGTATTTTTGAAAGAGAAAGCTTTACAAATACACTGACAAAATAGAGTTAATGTCACTATTGAATTCCTATATTTATTGAATCAATATAAATGATATATATACTTTATTTTAAGCGTTTAAGAGGTTGATATGTCCGTGCAAGATTTAAATTTAACCCCTAGCCGCCCTTATATGGTTCGAGCAATGTATGAGTGGCTAGAAGATAATATGTTAACGCCCTATCTCTTAATAGATGCGACTCAAGATAACTTGATTATTCCAACTGAATACGTTCAGGACGGTCAAATTGTTTTAAATATCGCCAGTCAGGCTACAGGTAGTTTGACTATTGACAATGATTTTATTAGCTTTAGCGCTCGTTTTGGCGGTGTTTCACGTGATTTGTGGGTGCCTATGCATGCGGTAATGGGCATTTACTCTAAAGAAAATTCCCAAGGTATGTTTTTTGATCCAAGTGAGTATGAAAATTATACACCAAATGAAAACAACAAATCGACAACTGAAACAGGTTCTAAATCTAATAAGCCAAAGCGTGAAAACAAAGCAGGACTTAAAGTCTTGAAGTAACCCGTTTAATAACGTTTACTAGATGTCAGGTAAGTAGCTGTTGTAAAATGGCTGTTATATGCGACCTTGTAATGACTTTAATACAATATCGTGTATTATTGTTTGGTTTAGATAACTTAGATAACAATGAAAAACGTAGAATCAGCCTTAAAATCAACAGTGAAGGTAGGATATATATCTACTTTAAGATACATTCCTAAGTAGCTATATCGAGAAGCGTTACCAATTTAGAAGATTAAGCTTAGAAGATAAAGCAATTTTAGGGAAAGGTCTCTTGATTCAAGAGGCCTTTTCATTTGTGTATACACATTCAAACTTAAGTCAAGCAAGACAAACAATACTAAGTTAAAAAGTTATCCCTCATTAATTTAACAACAGTGCACATATATGCCAGAACATTTGATAAGTCCAGAGAATTTAATTTATATCTTTGACATGATTGGTGTCATAGCTTGTGCTATTGCTGGCACCTTGTTGGCACAGCATAAAGGATTCGACATTACTGGATGTATTTTAGTCTCTATGGTCAATGCGATTGGCGGCGGTACTATTCGTGATTTATTACTTGATCGCCACCCTTTGTTTTGGATGATAGATTTAAGCTATGTCATTGTGATTAGCCTGACCTCTTTGATATTACAGGTTTTTTTTCATCTATATCACAAGATTGATAATGCTTTAAAGTTATTTGACGCAGTGGGTCTTGCTGCATTTAGTGTGATTGGGTTGAAAGTTGCCCTAACCCATGATACCTCGCCAATAATTGCAATTCTAATGGCTGTGTGTACGGCTATTGTAGGGGGAATGATTCGCGACGTCATATGCAATGAGATACCTTTGGTATTGCAAAGAGAGATCTATATTACGGCAAGCTTGATTGGCTCGTGTGTTTACTTATCATTGGAGTATTTAGGAGTGCATACAGGTTTAAATGACTTTATTATGCTTGGCGTCATATTTGTAGTGCGCCTTTTGGCTTTAAAGTTTGACTGGCATCTGCCTTCAATCAGGCTGGTACATTAATTTCAACTCAGTATATAGGTAAAATAGTGGATACAACCTTTGACCCTACCTCCCTTATTTTTGCCTTTGATATGATAGGAATTATTGCCTGTAGCATATCCGGAACAATATTGGCCAAGCACAAACAGTTTGATGTTTTTGGCTGTCTATTAGTGTCGATTGTTACTGCAATTGGCGGCGGTACCGTACGAGATGTCATATTAGATCGACACCCCCTTTTTTGGATGGTCGATATGAGTTACTTAACCGTCATTACAGTAACCTCACTCGCCTTCCAAGTTTTTTTCCATCCTAACTCACGACATGTCGACAAACTGCTAAAACTTTTCGACACTATTGGCCTATCTGCTTTTACCCTTATTGGTATCAAGGTTGCCGTAAGCATGGGAGCAAATATTGCCGTTTCATTATTGTTTGGTGTTATCACTATCATTGTAGGTGGTATTATTCGAGATATGATTTGTAATGAAATCCCACTGGTGCTACAGCATGAAATATACATAACTCCAGCATTACTAGGGGGTAGCCTATATTTCATACTACCAACGTTTGGTATTAGTCAATGGATAGTTGAAATAACGACCATGCTGACAATTTTCATCATTCGCTCACTTGCTATCCGATACGAATGGAAATTTCCAGATATTGAACTTTACAGCAAATAGACTTAAATTTCGGTGAATCAGCAACTTATTAGACCTACAACTTTTAGAATAAGCTATGATGGTTTAATCAATGACAAATCTTTAATCATCAACTGGATATTTTGATTGCCATTCCACTCATTGATATCTAACTCAAACAATACATGTACTTGCTCAGCCTTGTAATCCCAAACTTGGGGGTCAAAATTAAACCAAATTGCATCAATTGGGTACTGAACCCCTGGATATTTAAGCGATAGTTTTAAATGCTTATCTTTTAAAACCTTAAATTGAACAACCTCAAATATCCCATCAAACTGTGGTGGCACAAACCCGTGACCCCAAATATTTGTATTATTAAGAGCCTCTACAAATTGCAAGCTAAAATCATTAGCTAAAAGCTGACCATCCGTGAAGCTCTCCTCTTCAAATACTGTCTCATCGATTGTATCCATTAAATGGCAAAACGCTTGCATAAAGGGTTTGTAGTTACCTTTTTTTAGGGTTAATCCAGCTGCCATAGCATGCCCACCAAAGTGACTAATTAACTCAGGCTTATTTTCAGCAATCGCTTCAATCGCATCACGAATGTGAATGCCAGGTATAGACCGTGCAGAGCCTTTAATTAAATCCTCATCACCTAGCTTATTGCTGTCCGCTGGCGCAAACACAATAGAAGGCCGGTAGTAAGTTTCTTTCAACCGACCTGCGACAATACCTATCACGCCTTGATGCCAGTCATCCTGATATAGCACAATGCCACGAGAGCTGACCTTATCTTGCTCTATTTTAGGAAAAACACCGCTATCTTGGACCTCACTATCCATCACCGTGTCTGTCAGTTGTAACTGATTCAGTATGTCATCTGCTTGCTCACGCATCGTACTTTCTACACGGCGACGCTCTTTATTTAGATGGTCTAATTCATAAGCTAAGCGTTGAGCATCCGCCCAATCCTCAGCCATTAAACACTCGATACCGATACGCATATTATCCATGCGACCCGCAGCATTAATACGTGGACCAATTACAAAGCCGAAGTCTTGCACTGTCATTTTCTTATGATCACGGCCTGCTAACTCTAATATGGCTAAAATACCTAATGAGCATTGCCCAGACCTAATCGCTTTTAGGCCATGGTGTACTAAAGTACGGTTGTTATGATCAAGCACACCAACATCAGCAATCGTACCAAGTGCCACTAAGTCTAAGTATTGGCTCACTTGCACTGATAATTTATCATTATCACGGCGATGTTTTGACAAGCGTCCAAGCAGATAAAAAGCTACACCAACACCTACTAAAGCCTTACTATCAAAGTTACAAGTTAATTGATTTGGATTAACGACAGCATCAGCTTCTGGTGTTGGTTTAGTGGTTAAATGATGGTCTGTAATGATAACCGTTATGCCATTTTCTTTGGCTTTGTTAACCCCTTCATGACTAGAAATGCCATTATCGACGGTAACGATGACGTCTGGTTGATAGGTATCAATACCAAGCTGGACAATTTCAGGTGTCAATCCGTAGCCATACTTAAATCTATCTGGCACAATATACTGCACATTTGCTCCCGTGTCGCCCAACACTTTCATCATCAAGGCTGTGCTAGTTGCCCCATCGCAATCAAAGTCGCCAACTATTAATATGCGCTTATTGGTATCAATGGCCTCATCGAGTAATAACATGGCCTTGTCAATATCATATAGGTCACTGGCAGATAGCAATGTAGACAATGAATAATTAAGCTCGTTGGCTGTGCGGATACCACGGGCAATAAACAGCCGAGTCAATGTTGCTGACTGCTCATATAGAGGTAATAAGGTAGGGGGTAGGTCTTCAGGCAATTTACCTGTGAATCGGGGGGTTAAATTTAGCATCATACTATTGTACTTAGCTTAAGTGGAATTTGAAAGTTTTGAATACTATAAACTGAGGCAAGGCTATATTTGTAGGACTGAGTGTTGTCTTTCATTATGATAAAACTAATATCAGTTACCAGACTACTATTACCAGACTAATAGATGAACAGATCTTAGGTTAAAATACTTTAGAGATAAAAAGGTTAGCTTAGAATCCATTCAATAAATACGTTTTTGCAAAGATAACCTTATTCACTAATCATCTTTCTCTCCGAAATTGTATATCTTTAACTCATAAACTCATGCAAAAAAATAACCTATGCGTATTTTAGAATAAATTAAAATGGATAATCTTGAATATCTTAGCACTTGTGTAATTTGTTTAAGCCTTTTGTTTAATCATAATGTTAATATATATGCCTTTAATACGTTTTTTGGTCAAAATTAATACAAACCACCTATTGAGCATTATTCCCCTAGTATTAAAATAGAGCTATATAACATAAATTAAGCAAGTTAATTAATGAGTATCTTATTAATTTAATTAATAATACCAATTGTATGTAGTTAAGCTTATGATTTAAAAATTTGAGTTATGAGTTAACATTGTTGAGCAAGTTACTCAATTAAATAGACGTAGTTAATGATTGCACTTATGTAATGATTGCACTTATGTAATGATTGCACTTAAGTATAGCCACTCTACTATAATAAGTAATAAGTCAGTTAAACCCCTATAAACCTACCCTATAAGGATATGTATGAAAACAACTCCAGATATACAAAAACTACCTGAAACTATTGATCCAGATCTGAACCTTGAGAAAATTAAAAAAGAGTGTGAGGCACTTGTAAAAAAACGTGCAAAGTTGTCCGCTGGTGTGGCCATTGTCCCTGTTCCTTTTTTTGATGTTGCAGTTGATGCAGGCATGTTAACTCAACTTTTACCTCAGATTAGTGAGCGTTTTGGATTGATTTCTGAACGAAATACTGCCATTGATTTAGAGTCAAAAGATGTTCATTGGAGTGAAGTTAAAGATCGGGCTATTGATTTTGCAGGATTAATGGCAACTCGTGGTGTAGTCAAAAAGACCGTACAAAACTTCGGTGGTCGTATAGTGGCAAAACAAGTGACTAAGTTTATCCCCTTAGGCGGTCAGATGGTTGCGGCAACCATGGGCTATATGATATTCAAAAAAATAGCCACAGATCACATTAACGAGTGTTATCGATTGGCTAAAAAGATTCAGCAAAACCAGCATGGTCGCAATGTGTAAAACTTACATTTTGGATGCCTCTTAGGTATTTTAGACAAAAATCCCGCATTTTCATGCGGGATTTTTTTTAACTGAATATTTTATGCTTAGCTTCTTAAACCAAACACTTTATACTTAAAAGACTTGGATCAAAATTAGATAACTTATCATAGACATTGCTGCTGCCGCTGGTAGCGTAATAATCCATGCGAGCCCAATTGGCTTCATCAGTGCCCAGTTTGTATCTTTATTGACAATACCAATGCCTAATACCGCACCCACTAACACATGAGTGCTTGATACCGGAAGACCAAGCATAGACGCTCCCATAACCACAGCAGCTGCAGATAGTTCTGCCGAAAACCCAGAAGCGGGATGCATCTTAGCGAGGTTTGTACCAACCGTTTGAATGACCTCTTTACCAATAAACCATAAACCGACGATCAACGCCACGCCGAAGGTAATCATAACGGCACTAGGAACAGCAGCTTCACTTGAGATAGTATTGGTACGGATAACATCCATAATAGCGGCAAATGGACCTACAGCATTCGCAATATCGTTAGCACCATGGCTAAATGCAAACCCTGCTGCAGTGAAAACTTGCATCCAACTAAATAGTACAAAAGTTGCGCGGGTTAAGTCTTGTTTTTGTTTACCTTTAATACTCTTGGCATAAATGAAAATGGTTAACCAAATTAATGCGCCAACCATAATAATAATCAAAAAGCTATGCAATGTTGATAAAGACATATCGACATTCTTGAGCCCTTTGAAGACTACCATTGCAGTCATAACCATGCCACCAAGTGCGGCAACTAAAGGCACCCAGTTACGCAGAGCTTTCAGCATATCCAGTTCTTTGCGTTCATTTTCAATAATAAAAAGATCTTGGTAGTAGTCAGTTTCTAAATCTTCTTTTTCTGTATCTTCATCTTTATAAATCTCTTGATCACGAACCATAGCAGATGTATATGAAAGCTGTAGAGATTCAGACAACTGACTGACAAACTCCTTATGACGCTTCTTAAGAGCTTTCTTGGCGGTTTTAAGCTCTTTTAATCGCTGTTCTGCACGATCGTTGTAAGCCAAAATATTTAATTTTATTTGACCATACAATACATAGGCTAATAGCCCACCAAGTACAGGAGATAACACCCATGATATGGCTATATGCCCCACTGCTTCCCATTGAACCGTTGACAGTGCCACTTCCGTGCCACCAATTTGAATCCCCATAATGATTGAACTACCGACAACACCGCCAATAATAGAATGGGTAGTAGAAACAGGTAGACCTTTTTTTGAGGCAAATAATAGCCAGAATGCAGCTGCTATCAATGCTGATAACATGACATAAATAAATTGGTTTGCGGAAACAGGAAGACCATCAAGATTTACAATGCCTTTACGGATAGTATCCGTGACTTCGCCGCCGGCAATGATAGCCCCAGATACCTCAAATATTGCAGCAACAGCCAAGGCTTGTGGGATAGTTAATGTACCTGCTCCGACGGAGGTGCCAAATGAGTTGGCAACATCATTTCCGCCTATATTAAACGCCATGAATATACCAAAGAGGGTGGCCACCAGAAAAAGGGTTGTTTGATGATGGTTGGTATAGGTTACACCCCACTTTAGAAAATAAGCAGTTACGGCTATGAGTAATAAACCAAAAAACCAATTGGCTCTTACTGAACCTTTAAAACTGGGCGCTTTTGGGTTAGATGACTTTGGAAGCATAATAGTCTGTTAGCCAAATCAGTGTGAATAAAATAAAACCCCGTACTTTATATAAGCCACGGGGTTCCAGCAAACTTGGGAAATTCCTTTTAGTTTGGTCAATAAGCGAATCAACAGCTTTATTCTTCTTTTTAGAATATTATATATGGCTGCGATTTACATTTTGACTAAGAGTGACATCCTTTGTCATAGTTATGTCATAATTATACTACCCTCTGATATAACTTGAAACAATATTTTTAGATTTATGTATTAACCACCCTCTCTAACTGCTTTATGGCATGATCTAGCACGGCCAAACGGGCAGTACGTTTGTCATTGGTCGCCACGACATGCCAAGGCGCATATTTGGTGTTGGTCAATGCCAACATATCCGCTGCGGCTTGTACGTAATCATGCCATTTATCGCGATTTCGCCAATCATCATCAGTGAGCTTGAACTGTTTATGTGGTGTCTCTTTTCTTTCTTCAAAGCGCTCGAGTTGCTCTTGTTTATCTATAGCTAACCAATATTTGATAATAATGGTGCCTTTATCGGCAAGGTCTCGCTCCATACGGTTAATTTCTTCATAAGCCCTTTGCCATGCAGCTTCACTGGCAAAACCTTCAATCCGCTCTACAAGTACTCTACCGTACCAAGTTCTATCAAATATCGCCACGCGACTTAAACGCTCCTCTTTCATGGATGGTTGAAACTGAGGTAATCTATTCCAAAACCGCCATAAAAAAGGATATTGCAGTTCAATTTGTGTCGGTGCTGAAATGTTATAAATTTGATATTCTCGTGGATCTAGTGGTGATACTAAACGTTTAATAGACCCACCTTTACCTGCAGCATCCATGCCTTCGAAAGCAAAAATAACGTGATGATTATTACCCGTATTTTTACAACTTTTACCTTCCTTATTATTTTGTGAATTGCGGGCACGCAACAGCTCAGCAATACGCGCTTGTTTCTTTGCAAGCGCTTGATGATAGTCCGATTTATCCATATCAGGATCATCTATATCTGTTAGTTTGTCTGGTACATCTTTCCATGAAAAAGCGGCGTTAATATTTCTCACAACCCCTTGCCCTAATGCATGGAGGCTATCTTTTTGCTGGCTACTCACTAACGCTGCTTGTGTCGCATGTAGCACTTCATGACAAAACTGAACGCTCGCTTCATGGTTATGTGCCTTATGGTGCTTTTTGTTTTTAGATTTTTCATCACTTCGGTCATTACTACCGTCAATAATTAGCCAATCGGACTGTTGACTGAGTATAATCTTGGCAATATCATTAAAACGCTTTACCATCTTTTTATCTTGCCAATCCATATGGTAAAGCCAAGTTGGGTCTTTTAAGTTATCTTTCAGTCGTTGTTGCAAGGTTTCTTCATCAATATGAAACCAACATTTTAAAATCTTTGTATGATTGGCTTTTAAGTCTGCTTCAAACTCCGCCAGTACTTGTAACTGTTCTTTTAAAAAGTATTCCCAGCTCTCTTCGCCGTTTTCTGTTTTATTTTTATCATGTTTCATGCATGTCAAAGCACCTGTTATCAAATCCGCATACCAATTGCCAAAGTATGCGGTAATGTTCCCATGTCTTGGTAACTTAGAAACATGGGCCTGCCAAACTGGCTCATACAATGCAGGTTTTAAGCCAATCGTTGCCTCCACATTAAACAATCTTGGATCAACCCATTGTCTAAGCTGAGTAACCGCTGCGCCTTTCCCAGAAAGCTCCATACCGTTTATTAGTACTAATAAACCTGTCGCTTGGCCAACTTGTCTTGTTTCTCGGAGCGCATACTGGGCTTTAACAAGCTCAAACCTTAGCTCATCTTCACTCATGTGAAACTGACTTAACGGATCAGCATCTATCTCAATTGACTTATGCTCTTCCTGATTTGTTTTAGACATCCTATTTTCCTTTTTTAGGTTTTATTATTATTTTAAGTGATTAGACTATAGAAGATATTCATAAGATTAGCGTTCTTAACATCATATCGGAAATTACGCTTCGAGACCGCTTAATCTACCGCTGAAACTAAATGTCAGCATATAAGATAGATTGGACATGTCATTTAATGTATTGTGCAAATAGTAGACATGCTTATTTTTAGCAATACCAGTGTTTAAATAATTCGTAAAGTATTATTAAAGCGTCAAATAGCCTGTCTTACCTCAATGTTTATGCAAATCATCATGCCATAAAAAGATAACAAACAAATCATTTATACATGAATAAAAATCAAATTTACACAAATAAAACGACAGAGGTGTTATGTCTGCTTTATCTAATTTAAGTACTTATATAGAAGAATACAAACAATTGCCCCATCATAGCAACCCTGAACTTGCTATAAAACTTGAACAGGTTCAATCATGGCAAAAAGATCGCATCCGTAAAACCCATGCTAAGCTTTTTTCAGAGCGAAAGAATCAACCGATGGCAGATTACTTTTTAGAGCATCTATATGGCGGTGATACGCTGAAAGAGCTAACTGAGCAACTTGAGCGCATTGTGCCCAAAGCGCAAAAACTTGAAAAGTATGCACCATCATCAGCACTTGAAACGGGTGTTTTGGGAATTAGAACGGCAATAACGTCAACTAAGCTTGACCTGAATATTGCTAAATGGCTTTTAGACAACAATCTTGAAGTCAATGAACAGAACATGCTGACAGCATATCAAACAGTTGACGAACCACAAGCAAGACGTGAACAAATCCGAGACTTAAAAGATGTCTGCTATCGCACAGATAAATACCTCAGTTCATTTGTACTGCAACAAGCCTTTAAACTGACCAAAAAGAAAGCCTATCAATATAATTTGCATAGCCTATATGATTTTATTGCAGCAGGATTTGCAGCGATGAAACCGCTCAAAAGTGTGGGGCATTTTATTGAACCATTTTGTGAGCGTGAACTTGAGATAATAGATGAGGTTCATTAAACTAGCACTACTAAGCGCAAACTTTAAAATAGATTGCCAAAAAAGGGCCCTTCTATATTTAATGCCCATGATCGTTTGACACTATACAATCTTTTGACACTATACAAATAGTCGCTTTTTTTAATTATTTGTTAGAATGTTGTTATTCATTACCCATTAATACAATAACACCAAATCAATCGATTTGGTGTATCATAGTATCTATCATAAAAGCCAACAACATAAGCCAAGTGATACCGTCTCGCTTTCGCTAAGATCATTAAAAATCTAAACAAACTTAGCAACATCCTCATTTAGACTTTGAGAGTAAAATCTGAGGGTGGAAAAGATAAATGATCGTCAAACTCTCATGATTTCGCAGAAAATAGTGGCATATTAGCTAGAAATCAGATACCGGTTGGCAGAGATTTAGTCATTTTCAACTCATAAAATGTAAAAGCTGTCAGACCTTAAACTAAACAAGTTATCTACAATAAAACGTTGCAGCTTCAAACCATGTCGTTAAAATATTATTAATGCAAGATCATTAAATAATCAATACATTAAACAAGTAATAGCCTTTAACTTTTGAACTTAAACTTATATTCAACAAATTATCTCTGGATTGGCAATGAGTCAAATTGATAAGCAGGTCTCTACCCCCTCGCACGACAAGGGCATAAACACACAAATTGAAAATCAACATCAAAGTTCATATCAAAGGACAGATGAATCCTCAGCTTCACTGAATATTTTGGTCGAGGATTCTATTGCACATACAAATATTTTAAATGCTAAAGTTATGCAGGTACTGCAACAAAGCTCAAGTTCACTGCCTCCTGATGTGAACACCAGTGACTCAGCCGAAACCAGCGCCCAAAAAAATGTTAGCCAGTCTATTCAAGTAAGTCCATCTATTCAAGAAAATCATTCCCTTTCAGACAGTCACTCTACTCAAAAAACAGAAAGCCACTATATGACAGATAATCATACAAAAAATAAATCAGCTATACTAAACGATGAATTTAGTGATGTTGCCGACTTACCTGAAGGCAAACCTCAAGGGCAACAAGCAACTCGCCCCTTTTCAACTACCCATTCACAATCAGCTCGTGGTAACTCTATGACAACAGATGGTTTAAGCGCAGACACCGGACAACATAACATTCCTAAATTCAACCCAAAAGATGACATAAACAACCCTCATACGCCTGATAAAGATGGGCTTGAAGAAACACATTTCGGCTATAAAAAAGTCAAAAAAGCTGAGAAACAAGCCAAGGTTGCTGATGTATTTACCTCTGTTGCTAAAAAATATGACATCATGAATGATTTGATGTCTTTTGGTATTCATCGCCTATGGAAACGATATGCCATCAGCTTATCTGGGGTACGTGCTGGTCAACAAGTTTTAGATATTGCAGGCGGCACTGGCGACTTAGCAAAAGCGTTCAGCAAAGAAGTTGGACGCACTGGTAGGGTCGTGTTATCAGATATTAATGCAGCTATGTTAGACGTTGGCCGTGAACGCCTAATTAACGCAGGTTGTAATAATGTTGATTTTATACTGGCAAATGCCGAAACATTAGCACCCTTTGAAGATGAAAGCTTCGATTTATTAACCATTAGCTTTGGCTTACGCAACGTGACAGATAAAGATGCGGCACTGCGCTCAATGTATCGGGTACTTAAGCCGGGCGGACGTCTGCTAATCTTAGAGTTTTCAAAGCCTATTTTTGAACCGCTTTCAAAAGCTTATGATATTTATTCGTTTACTGCCCTGCCGCTTATGGGCAAAATTGTGGCAAATGATTCAGAAAGCTATCGATACTTAGCGGAGTCAATACGTATGCATCCCGATCAAACCACATTAAAAAACATGATGGAAAATGCTGGATTTGTAAATTGTGACTATCATAATTTAACCGCTGGTATTGTTGCTGTGCATCGCGGCTTCAAAAAATAATTATTTTTACACTAAACAACCTCAAGACTCAACTCTAGGCATTTTTATGATAACCGTATTAATTTTAGCAGGTGTCGAAAAGCTTATTAACCTTGCCATACGTAGTGATCACATTACACAATCGGGCTTAAACCCTTTGTCTGGCAAAGTTCTGCGTTTAGATATCCATACTCCAAAGTTTAGCCTTGATGTGTTGTTTAATGACGATCACATAAGACTTGAGCCTGTGAGTACCGTTAAAAAAAGTGTGTTTGAACCCCAAGGTTCTGCCCCATACAGCCCGCCTCAGAATAATGAGCGTGCTGAAGCATGGCACAATCAAGCAGATGTGGGACACATTCAACCTGACTGCACTATTAAAGTCGCTAATGTTGCTGAGCTTTTAAATTTGATACGTGGCCCAGAGGGAAATTTGCCTATCGAAGGCGACTACAAAATATTAATGCATGTAAAACAGTTAATATCAGGGTTTGATCCTGATATTGCCAGTCAACTTGAACCAATTATAGGGATTTCGTTAGCAAGTCAAATTGGTTTGTTAATTCATCATTTAAAAGGTAATGTCGCTCAAACTGCTAAGCACACGCTCAATGACGTGGCAGATTGGGCTAATGATGTAGCTGGAAATACCAGTGCAGACCCTGAAATGCAAGCTGAAGCAAATGATTTAAAGCAACAAATTTTACAACTTCGTGCCGATGTAGAACGTGAAGAAGCCCGACTTGCCTTAATAAAAGCTGAGCAGGCAAAATTCAATAATAACCGTCAATAAATCAGGTGCTATCCTAATCATATGTTTGAAGTAGCCACCTCTAAATCGAGGTGGCTTTTTATTTTATTATCCCATTTTAGGTGGCACAAACTGGCTGTGACGTTAAGCAGTCGTCTTAACCCATTCTTAAATCCGTATACCCGTGCTATCATATTTCTTTTTATATTGGTAATGACTCACATAGGGCGTTTGACCAAACCCAAACATAACATTAGCGTTGTTAACGCCTATCAGCTTACTGGCTAAGTTGTTATCTTAAGTTACAATACCGCCTTGTAATGTTCAGTTTTTCTTGGTTACTTGATTACATTGCTATTGGGTATGGTATTAAATAAGGCTATTTCAAATGCTGAAACAACGACCTTCTATATTCCATTAGTCAGATAATTTATTCGTTACTCCAATACGGGCCACTTCGACATGCTTTTATCTCATCAAAAACGCCTTCGGGAACTATGGCGCATTGCTGCTAAACATCGCCTTGATACTCATTTACCTGTCGAGGACAACCCACAACTACAATCGGTGGTTAATCTCATTAAGACACACCCATCGGCGTGGGGTAAAAAACACCATCCCAACGGCGTTAAGCTTGCGCTTGAAGAAATGGGTACCTTATTTTTAAAGTTAGGACAGCTGCTTTCTACACGGCGCGATTTGGTACCACCTGCTATCATTGCTCAGCTTGTGCAACTACAAGACCGTGTAAAACCATTTGATGTTGAAATTGCTATTGCCCAGATTGAAGACCCCAAATACGGCCTTGGTCAGCGCATAGACACTCTATTTTCACGCTTTGATGTTAAGCCTTTGGCAGCGGCATCAATCGCCCAAGTGCACACGGCTGCAATGCACGATGGTCGTGAAGTGATAGTAAAGGTAGTACGTCCAACAATACGTGAGCAAATTATTGCAGACTTTGAATTGCTTCGCGAACTGGCACAGTGGGCATCTGCTCGTATTGAAGCGGCTCGGGCAGTAAGGATTATAGATATTGTCGAAGATTATCGACAGATAATGCTTAACGAGCTGGATTTAACCTTTGAGGCATCCAATACGACCAAAATGCGCAATAATTTTTTGGGTTCAAGCATGATGTACGTACCAGAGGTTTATGACGACTCTAAAAATGTAATGATAATGGAACGCATCGTTGGAGTCCCTATCTCTCAGACCCATGTATTCGATGAGTTAAAATACGACCGAGCCGCCTTAGCTGAAAAAGGGCTTACCATATTTTTTACTCAGGTTTTTAGAGATAATTTTTTCCACGCTGATATGCATCCTGGTAATGTTTTTGTAGAAACCTTGCCAGCCGATACACATGAACCTTATTGTTATCATCCTCGTTATATTGGTCTAGACTGTGCCATTATGGGAGAACTATCGCCAGACGATCAAATGATTGTGGCTCGAATGTTGCTTGCCGTAATGAACAATAACTTCTCTACCCTAGTTGATATTGTTAGCCGCGCAGGATGGATTCCTCCTAACACTGACAAATACGCTCTGACACGCGACATGCGCCGGACTGTCGGCCCTATGGTTTTAAAACCCATCAATGAGATTGATTTTGCAGGTGTATTGATGCAAATTCTTGACATTGCACGTCGGCACCATATGAGCATACCACCGCAGCTGATGCTACTACTCAAAACTCTTGTACATGTTGAAGGGCTTGGCCGAGATTTGTACCCAGATTTGGACATTTGGTCACTTGCAAAGCCTATTTTGACCAGTTGGGTTAAAGAACAACTCGACCCTGCCCGTAAAATGCAAGAATTCCGACAGCAACTACCTGAGCTTCTGCTATCAACAACCCAGCTACCCAAACTTATTGATCAAAGTTTGCAAAGCATGGCGGCCTCAGGCTCACGTCAAGATGCGCAGCTGCGTGAAATCCAGCAGATCCGAGCGGATATGTTAAATGATAGACGTCGGGATTGGTTCGCTCTGGCGGGGTTTATTATAAATACGGCTATTGCGACGCAGGTCGTAGGCTGGTTATCACCACTGTTTTATATTATTGCCGTAATGTTTGTCGTTTGGCGCATGGTGGGATAAAGGTTTTACCTTGGCCTTCAAGTTATTTTATTTCATTCCATCTAAGTGAACCACGTTTTGAGATGTCTTTTAGTGAGTGTTTTCCATGCGTAGAGCTACCATAGATATTAATCAGTCCGCACTTACTCATAACTTACAGCAAGTCAAACACAGGGCGCCACAATCAAAGATATTGGCAATGGTTAAGGCCAATGCCTACGGTCATGGTATTGAAAATATTTTGCCCGCGCTTGATAAAGCCGATGCGCTTGGGGTCGCCTGTTTTGAAGAGGCCAGACAACTACGCCGTTTAGGATGCCGAAAGTCATTAGTTATTATTGAAGGCGTATTTAGTGAAGCTGAATGGCATGACTCATTAAATAATGACTGCCAAAATCTAATTCATCATTTGCCACAAGTTAGCTGGGCGATTGACCACTTGCCGCACATAAACTCACCTAGCCGTACCTTATGGTTAAAGCTGAATTCCGGTATGAATCGATTAGGTTTTGAGCCACATACCATAATTGCTGTGGCAAAAAGACTGCATGATGCCGGCTATAGACTGATATTAACATCGCACTTCGCCAATGCCGATGATGCCAACCACCCGTTAAATGCTGAGCAAATCGGCACGTTTAATAGTGTTTTAAAGCAACTACATCGTGACGTGTCGCCTAGTATAAAAGCCTCATTATGCAATTCGGCAGCTATTTTTAATTTCCCCGAATGCCATTATGATTGGGTACGTCCGGGAATTATGCTATATGGTAGCTCGCCTCTTAAAAACAAAACTGCAAAACACTTAAACTTAAAAGCAGTCATGCGCCTTAGGGCAACATTGATGGCTATTCATCACATTCCCGCTGGCACTAGCATCGGCTATGGTAGCCTTTATGTTACCGATAAACCAACTAGGAAAGGCATTGTGTCCGTTGGTTATGGCGATGGTTATCCCCGCGTCGTTAATGAAAGTGCATGGGTCAGTGTTGAGCTAGACACAAAAAAAGTCAAATGCCCAATTATAGGGCGTGTGGCTATGGATATGATAGCGATTGATCTTAGTCAGGTACCTGAAGCTCAAATAAATAGCCGTATTACTTTATGGGGAGAGATTGAGGATAGTGAGCCAGCTGTCGATGAGATTGCAGCATCCGCAAATACCATTGGTTATGAGCTAATGTGTAGAATGACGCCTCGTGCGTTACGACAGATCAGCTGACTTTTAACATTTAGCCCGTCATATATTAGGGCACGTGCTGTTTTGCAGTAATTCACATTTCATGGATTAAAATGGTTATATTTCTAACACGCTTTCTCTGATATCTAACTGAGAACCTGTATTTACAACCTATAGTCAGCGAACTACTAAACGGTTACGGCGTTAACCTCGTTAAGCCTACTACAGTAGTACTTGCACTCGGTTGCCATGTAACCATTTTAGACTTCTTTGACTATATCATTGGCTATTTTCGTCTAAAACAAGCCACTACTTCGTTAAAATTAGGATTAAATATAATGATGACTATTCAACCCAATTTTGCCTTGCCTTGTATTGTCTCATTTTTATCCTCACAATTTAAATCAGGACATGCCCTAGGGTAAAATTTACACCTACCCTTTTTACATAGCCAAAAAGTTCGCTATACTGTAAGTTTAGATGTTTAAATAGTTTAAATAACAACTTTTAATGAAACGAGACCATCATGAGTGTGCGTCATTTTTTAACTTTACTTGATTTAACCCCTGCCGAGCTTGAGGGCATTATCAAACGTGCTTGCGAGCTGCGTAAAATGCAGCACGCTGGGGAGATTTATCAGCCCTTTGTTGGACGCACTCTGGGTATGATTTTTGAAAAATCATCAACCCGTACTCGTATTTCATTTGAGACTGGTATAGGCCAGTTCGGTGGTCAGGCTATTTTTCTCTCGCCTAAAGATACACAACTTGGCCGTGGCGAGCCTATCGAAGATTCTGCCCGTGTGATATCAAGTATGGTGGATATTATTATGATTCGCACCTTTGGTCATGATATCGTCGAGAAATTTGCTGAATACTCCTCAGTGCCTATAATTAATGCGTTAACAGATGACTTCCATCCCTGCCAACTTTTAGCAGATATGCAGACGTTCTATGAGCATCGTGGTAGCATCAAAGATAAAACCGTTACTTGGGTAGGTGATGGGAACAACATGTGCTCATCCTTTATCACCGCCGCACATCAGTTTGGTTTTGAGCTGCGAGTTGCGGCACCCTATGGTTTTGAGCCTAATCAAGCGCTCCTTGATAAGTTTAAGCACTGTGTCACGCTTGTTGAAGATGTACAGGATGCAGCAAAGGATGCTCACTTGATAGTAACCGACGTCTGGGCAAGTATGGGACAGGAAAATGAACAAAGCACCCGTGCACGTCGCTTTGCGCCTTATCAAGTAACACCCTCGTTAATGGACAAAGCAGATCCTGACGTTTTATTTATGCACTGCTTACCAGCACATCGCGGTGAAGAGATATCACATGATATGCTTGACGATCCCCGTTCAGTGGTTTGGGATGAAGCCGAAAACAGATTGCATGCGCAAAAAGCGCTCATGGAGTTTTTATTACAAGATAAAATCAAACTTAGCGAATCAGAACGGAGCGATAAAAGCCTTTATTATACGACAAACAGCGCCGAGTGAAAGCTAAGCTATCAGTCAGTTTCTCTATAGTCTATTGATTAACGTAACGACATGGAGAGCCAAATTCAGTATGCTGCGCCCCCCATAGGCGGTAACCTTGGGTGTCAAGATGGATAGAACCAGTCGCATACATACCCAAACCTAAATTGTAGGACTCGCCTTGAGTTGCCCAAAATTGACAAAGCCTGTCTTTCATAGGGTTTATGTACCAAGGCTCATCATTATACTCTGGTACCCAAACATCAATCGCACCATTGGTCATATGCTTGCTTGAACCCGCTCCCCCTGCACAAGCATTTAGACCTGGCGAACGATACACAGACCGTATCTCAGTACTTGCTGGCAATATGCCTTGAGACTTAAGCTCATTAAACACTCTAAGAGTCAAAACTATATTGGTCCAAAGCTCGCGCGGGGGTACTTGATAAGGTTCATACCCACAGTCTGCCCAACTGCGTGCCGTAGATAAAAGTTGCTCCATTGGAGGAACATTTCTGCTCCCGACAAACCCGCTTAAAAAGTTTTTGTATTCTTTGACTTGATTTGCTCGGTAAGAAGAGGCATTTAACCACTGAGAAAAATCTAAACGGTCTATAATTTGATTCTGTTTACCATCATATTGCTGAGAATTATTAAAGGGTTTGATCCGGGTACGTTGTTCAATGTTAAGGGATTTATCATAACGTGTTGCTTCAGCCTTTCTGATAAGCTGACCAATACTATCTTCGTTACTGTCAAAATCCTTGCCACTAACACGGTCATACCCACTATCGATATTCATTAATCTGACTGGATTACTGCTGTTTGCTACGGCAGGATTATTTGAAGTCGCATATACGGGTGTTATTTGTCTACTTTCTTCGATATTAGCTTTTGGCAGCTGTGAATAAGTGATCTCTGCCGTCGCTTCCTGAACACTGCATATAGCAGTAACTAAGCCAACTAATGTTATTGATGCATATTTGACCTGCTGGGAATGACAACTGCTTTGTATTTTTTCAAAATTTGACTCTATAAGTGAAATCAATGTCATAAGTTTGGTTTTCCAATTTCAATGTTGTACGCTGTTTACTAAATTGACCACTTTGGCGACATATCTCAACAACAAATATGTCCAGCCATCTAATTAAAAATTTCTCAATATGTCTTACTAATATCTCTTAATGATATCTTAGAATTAAGTGTATACAATAGGCACATCCATCAGATTAACTAATACCCCTCTTAACTACTTGATACTATCAAATTTACTAAAGTCACGTTAAACTATATCGTTCAACTTATTACTAAAACATTGCTGGTGTTTAGTCAAATTGAAGCCAAATAGTGAGTAGTTTTAGTTCCACTTTTTATTGCTAGGTCTAAATCAACCTATGTCAAAGCAACAACAATACCGTTTTTCTCGACAAACCCACCATTTTGGCAGAGATGATACCCCTAGCATATGGGAACGAATTCATATAGATCCATGGTTAATGCTAATTTTACTAACTATATGCTTTATCGGATTGGCCATTTTATATAGTGCTTCTACACAAAACACCAGCATGGTAACTAGGCAAATGGTCAGTTACGGTATTGCTATTATCGTTATGATTACTATGGCCCAGATACCCCCTGCTGTCTATCGAAACTTTACCCCAGTCTTTTACATTGCAGGTATGTTTCTACTGATACTGGTAGAGGTCATAGGCGAAGTACGCATGGGTGCCCAACGTTGGATTCGGATTCCTGGTTTCGGCAGCGTGCAGCCCTCAGAGTTTATGAAGCTTGGCATGCCAATGATGTGCGCTTGGTATCTATCTAGACGTGAGCTACCTCCCAATATTATATCAGTGATGGGTACGTTAGCGCTGATACTGCTACCCGTCATTCTAATAGCTAAAGAACCCGATTTGGGTACCTCGTTACTCGTAGCTGCCAGTGGCATATTTGTCTTGTTTTTGGCAGGGTTGCCTTGGTGGATGATAGGTTCTGCTATTGGTATGATGATTCCATTGGTATGGATTGGCTGGAGCTTTTTGATGCACGACTATCAAAAGCAAAGGGTGTTAACGTTAATCAACCCCGATGTTGATAAGCTTGGTGCGGGATGGAATATCACACAATCTAAAACAGCCATTGGTTCAGGGGGGTTAACAGGTAAAGGGTATTTGGAAGGTACCCAGTCTCACCTACATTTTTTACCTGAAGGCCATACTGACTTTATCATCGCCGCTTTTTCTGAAGAGTTCGGTCTTGCCGGCGTTAGTGTGCTCATGTTTCTTTATGCCTGTTTATTAGCAAGATCTTTATTTATCGCTTATGTGCACATAAATACTTACGGCAGATTGCTTGCGGGAGCAATTGCTTTGTCATTCTTTGTATATGTTTTTGTTAATGTGGGTATGGTTGGTGGCATTTTGCCTGTGGTGGGTGTCCCTCTTCCACTTATAAGTTATGGTGGGACAGCAGTTATCACACTCATGGCAGGCTTTGGACTTTTAATGTCCATTTATACCCACAATACAAAGTAGTCTTATATCAAATACATCACATTTAAACCATTAGCTTAGAACATTAGACAAAACACATCAGCAGTAAAAATTTTAACGACACTAGTTGTCGTTTATTACTGAACATCTTATCTTTAACACTCATTTTTTATCTTTTTTTTGCTATGATAAATTTAATAAAACAGTTTATTATAGGCGAATATGACTTCAGTCAATTATGACAGACTTCAAGGTAAACTTAATATCTTAGCAGATGCAGCCAAATATGATGTATCTTGTTCCTCTTCGGGTGGAAATCGAAAAAATCAAGGGGGTGGACTAGGTGATGCCTCTAAAACTGGCATATGCCACAGCTATACCGAAGATGGACGCTGCGTTAGTTTACTTAAAATACTGTTAACCAATCATTGCATTTATGACTGTGCTTACTGTACCTCTCGCAAAAGTAATGACACTCCGCGAGCGGCTTTTACTGTTGAAGAAGTCGTCGAGTTAACCATGCAGTTTTATCGCCGAAATTATATCGAAGGTTTATTTTTAAGCTCAGGTATTTTCAAAAATGGCGACTATACTATGGAGCGCTTGGTCGAGGTTGCCAAGCTATTAAGAACACGTGAACGCTTCAATGGGTATATTCATTTAAAAACCATCCCTGGTGCAAGTAAAGAATTGTTGTATCAAGCCGGTCTATATGCTGATCGCTTAAGTGCTAATATTGAAATCCCCACAAAGTCTGGTCTTGCCTTATTAGCGCCTGAAAAGAGTCATGCGGCCCTCCAAGCACCCCTACAAACTGTGAAAGATGAAATTATTACCATCAAAGAAAGTCGAAAAAAGCATAAAAAAACACCTAAGTTTGTGTCAGCAGGGCAAACAAGCCAAATGATTGTAGGGGCTAGTAACGAAACCGACTTACAAGTGATTCAACTCTCTGACCACTTTTATAAAAAGTATGAACTCAAGCGTGTTTATTATTCAGGCTATGTACCGATGTTATCTGATAGTCGTTTACCCGCAATAGGTACACCTGTGCCTATGGTTCGAGAAAACCGTCTATATCAAGCCGACTGGTTAATGCGTTTCTATGGTTTTGCTGCTCATGAAATTCTTGAACCTGATGAGCCATTCTTAGATTTAGAATGCGATCCTAAGCTAGCCTGGGCTATCCGCCATCGTGAACACTTCCCTGTAAACGTACAAACTGCCTCTTATGAAGCCATTGTTCGAATACCTGGCATTGGCATTAAGACGGCTAAGAAAATCATCAAAGCACGCAAATTTAATCAAATTACCTTAGAGCATTTAAAAAAAATGGGTGCTGCTGTTAATCGTGCTAAATACTTTATAGCAACAACAGGTAAAAATGAGCATCTTGCCCACTTAACTCGCGATAACTTTCGTCAATATGTGCTAGCACAAACTCAAACAAAGTTTAAAGATGAGCGTAGTGGCCAACTGGCTCTATTTTGACCCTATACGGATTTATGATGCTGAATAGCTAAAGCGTATTCTCATTTTTATTACCATAATATAAATAATTACTTATCCATTAAATCAGCTGCTATATATTAACCAATATAAGCATACGCTTTAAATTAACCCAAATGATGACGCTTCATACTGTGACGAATTACTTAATAAATAATAATGAGCAATCACCCTCTCAGGATAACTCTGTACTTGTCGTTTACGAATCAAGCTTTGAGGGGTGGTTAAGTGCTGTATTTTACGTCTATGAGCATAGTTTACAACATATCCCTGTATTAAGACTTGTTGATCATAGGTGTTATAAGCCTTCGTTGATTGACGACGCCTTTACGGTGCCAGTTGATGTGATAAAAGCGCAGCGAGTATTCGTCAAACTAGAAGCTCTGCTTGGTCGCAGTGGCATGCGACAATTATTATGGGGATTTTTAGCCGAAAAAGACAATATAGGCACTACCCTGTTTCACATCGTCAAATACGCTATCGACTACCCCAATCGAAATATTTTGCAAGACTTGGGAAACATGGACGTTCTAGAGCTTTCCCAAACCGTAAAATCTGTGGGGCGTGAAAAGCATCGTATGGAAGCTTTTGTTCGGTTTGAACATACAAAAGACGATATCTATTTCGCGCGTGTTGAGCCTGATTTCAATGTACTTCCGTTAATTGGTGAACACTTCCGCCAGCGTTATCAGGATCAAAACTGGGCTATCTATGATATCAATAGACACTACGGTATCTATTTTGATATGAGTGAATCGATGCCTAACCGTCCTGCCCCTCTTCAGACCATTAGTGATATTGACGATAGCGTACTACGTAACCCATCAAGCATTCATAGTGAAGATGAAATGCGGTATCAGCGATTTTGGCAGGGCTATTTTGCTAATGTTAACATTAAAGAACGTAAAAACCCCCGCTTACACAAGCAATACTTACCCCAACGCTATTGGAAGTACTTAAGCGAAAAGCAAGTACTGCCAACGGCTACCCATCTTCAAAAAAAACGTAATATCTGATAGCTTCTTCTCATAAACAAATATAAACGCCAACCCACTGCTCTGCTAGAGTAATTAAGCTTTTTAAACGGTAGAGCTATGATTGACTCAGTTAATAACTGAAGCTATTTTATTATCTCTGCTTTGATGGCATATATGCCCGCTTGTTTTTTGCTCTATTTTATCTGACAATGGGCGTGATTAATTATCCTACATATTCCACCGTATTTGTATAAGCAAAATACCTTATGAAAGTTATGCGTTTATTATCTTCTTTAAAGCACGATGAATCCGAGCGTGGTATTTATCATCTTGGTCGTGCTCTAGTGAAGCAGAAACATACTTCAATTATTATAGCGTCCGCTGATGAGGATGAAGAGTTAGTTAAGCGTCTTAAACGTGACGGAAACATCTACCACAAACTTGAAATTACTAAAAAGTCATGGGTATCATTGCGTCAGGTTATTCCCCTTCGCGCTCTCATTGAAAAATATAATCCTGACATTATACATGTACATTCACGAACCCCAGCTTGGGTTTTATACTGGGCTTTAAAAAGTATCCGGCTAAAAAATAAACCTAAGCTCATCTCAACGATGTATGGGTTTTATCCCTTTAATAACTATGGCAAAGCCATATTTAAAGTTGACCGTATTATCACAGTTTCAGACAGTGTGACAGAATATTTGGTTAAAAGTCTGGCTGAGGTTCAAGCACCACCTAAAAAAATAACCCGCATATATCGCGGTGTTGACACCCGTAGTTACCCCTATAGACATAATCCCTCGGTCTACTGGTTGATGCGCACATTTAGTGAATATCCAGAGCTTGAAAACAAGAAGTGGCTTTTGTTTCCAACTATTGTTGGTCACGAGTATGGTCAAGAGTGGCTTGTAGATATTATAGGAAACTTAGGTGAACAGTATCCTAACCTTCATATTATCGTTATGGATGATGATGACGCGCGTCATAGTGTGGTTTTTGAGGAGTTTCACCAAAGAATATGGGCGCTCGAGCTAATGGATAAATTTACATTCATAGGGTCTAAACGTAATGATTTACGAGAATGGCTAGCGGCATCAAATATTGTTTTGGCACTGGCCAATCAGCCCGAATCAATAGGTATGAATGTACTTAAAGCGATTCATCTTGGCACCCCAGTCGTTGGCTGGGATAAAGGGGCTTTTAGTGAGATTTTAGAGCCACTCTATCCACAAGGTTTGGTTAGAGATTACAATGCAAATACCCTATGTAAAGTAATTAAAGGACATCTTGAAAATGTCATAAGACCATCTATAACTGATAAATTTACTATGCGGCAAATGATCAGTGAAACCATGCAGGTTTACGACGAATTGTATAAAGAAAAGTTAGCAGAAGAAGCCTTCTAATTAGAAATTATATAATAGAGTATATTGTACAATATATATAGCCGCATAAAAGAAAACCCAAGCCTAGGGCAAAGACTTGGGTTTTGTGCGGTACTTGTAGTTATTATGCTTTTCCGTTTTTACTCATCCTGAGTAAGTATATTACAAACATCAAAGTAAAGACTCATATTCCACAGGGCAATGGCATATATCTTTGATGAAAACTAGATATAGGGCAGTACTAGTTTATTGCAATATAATCAACACCTTCATCCTTGTCATCCTTGTGTTGATGAGCTTATTTTAAGCCGATTACTCATCGTTGCCTAGCGGTTAAAAACCCAAATTAATGTAAGCATTTGCTTACAACGTCTCTGCTAGATTTGCATTTGATTTATTCTCTCTTGATATAGCCCTTCCTTCCTCAAGTCCTTCTTCAATTTTCTCTTTTGTTTCTTCTTCGTCCACCTCCAGCGCAACTGGCGCATTACCCGCTTGTTCCTCTTTAACACTTGGCTCATATTGTAACGTGGTTAATACAGGGAAATGATCCGAGCCAATTGATGGCAAACGTTTAATGTCAACTAGAGTAAAGCATGGACTATGAAAAATATGGTCTAATGCCCAACGTAAGAAAGGGTAATTGACGTGAAATGTGTTAATAAAAAAACGGCCTATGCGAGGGTCCAATAACTGAGAGACACGTTGGAACATTCTTGTCGTTTTTGACCACGCCACATCATTTAAATCACCTGCTAAAATTGCCATTTGATTATTTTCTTTGATATGCTTACCTACCATTAATAATTCTGCATCTCTAGTAGTAGATTTATCCGCTTCTGTAGGGCTCGGTGGCATAGGATGTAAGCAATACAACCAAACTATCTTACCATTGCTAAGCCTAATACGAGTATGAATGGAAGGAATATCATTAATAACAAGGTATTTAACTTCAGGATTAATGAGCTCACATTTTGAATATAAATGCATGCCATATAGGTTATCTAATGGTACTTTTACACTATAAGGATAATCTTTTTCGATAACGCTTAGCGCATCTTGCCACTTTTGATCTGATTCCAAAGTAATCAGTACGTCTGGGTTATAGGTAAGAACTAGATTTATTAAAGCTTGAGTATTGTTGTTGGGCGTCAATACATTTGATACCATGATTTTTAGTTGGGTGGCATTCGCTATAGACTTTGCCATTCTGACTTCTTTTTTCCAAATACGTGTATACGGTAGAACCCTTCGAAGCTGATATAATATTGCCAGCAATAAACTAACATACATTATCCAATCTAAGCGCTGCCAACTGCCATAATAAAAGCTCATCCCTATTAAACTAACTACGCCTAAAACTAAAAATTGAATTCGAGGAAAATCTGTAGCTCTGACCCACCAATGGTCTAAAGGTAACAACCCCCATGCTGTCAAAAATATAACGAGTCCAGCCAGTATTTGAAAAAACAGATGCATAATGTCAACCATAATAAGCCCATATGGTTATCATGACAGGTTTGTATATCAGCATAATATTCCGCTCTAATTTTTTATATATTCATTACAAAGAAATACTCAAATTACACCAAACTCTGAGTCTAGACAATAGGGAAAGCAAGATTAACGCTTCAACTATTAGAATTATCTAATTGAATGACGTTGATATCTTAGAAAAGATATAAGTACACTTTTATATTTTATTGCGCAATAAAAATGTGAGTGATTTAATAGTATTGCCTTTTAGAGTTTATAGAACCATTACTATGTGAAATATAGGTGTAATGGACAATATTCATGCTATTTGAGAGACTTTGACGTTCGAAAGTCTTTAATAAACCGTAACTTACGTCTCTCATTTAGTCCATGATGACTGTGTAATTTCCATTTAAGCTCACTAAACAAACCTTCAAGAGTATTGGTTGTATTTGCTATATCTAAATGCTCATATTCTTGATAAGTAAATAACCAATCACTATTAACTCGTAGGCTACGATAAGCACTTCTAAGACGCTTATGAGTGTACCAAGTTTTACCCGTATCTTCATTCACACTACGCGCATTTAATTAGGTTTCATGAGTCAAATACCAGTCATCCAAGGCAGTGACAAACGACTTACTATCGAGCTTTGTAAGCTTTAGAGCAAGCTGTCTGAGCTCAATACTCGCTATATTTTTAGGTCGACGAGTCAGGTAGCGAGTCACTATTTGTATTTGATGAAACTGGCATATTTGACAAGGTATATCATTAAATAACGCTCTTAATCCTCGTCTTCCATCACAGGTAATGCTTTGTATCTCAACGCCTGAGGCTTTTAAATGGTCTATGGCTTGTTTGTAGTCTTGGTTGGTTTCATGACCAACTATGCCGTAATGTAAAACAGCTTGGGTGGTATTGTCCATAAAAACCATAAGACCAAACTTGCGTCCAAAGTACGTGGTATCCATAATGATATTAGCTTGATTTGGTCGCTTGATACAATAATTAATATCGACTTTGTCTAAATGTCTTTGAATGGTTTTTATGCTACAGCCATATTTGTTTGCTAATTGTTTATAGGTTTGCTTACCTTGGGTATATTCTGTCCATAACGTTTGATTATTGAGTCGTCTGCCCTCTAAAAACTGCCTGCCACAGCTTAAACATTGGTACTGTTGTTTACCTTTTTGTGACCGTTCTTTTTGACGTGTTTTTCATGACAAAAAGGGCAGTTTTTTGATTCATAATTTTCCATCCTTGCAAATACAGGTAGTATATAGCTTTAGATAGGGTGTCAGCATGAATTTTGTCCATTACACCATAAAATTTTACTATTTGTCATTTAAACTAAACCAATCTAATATGAAGAGATGAACAACTATAACAATAATTAATACTGATAATTTAATTGTAATAAGCCCACATTAATCCCGGTTTCAATCGTTATTTTTGAATCACTTTATCCAAAATAATCTTTGAATTAATACTCATAATCCCACTAACTTTGTTTAGTTTATTGATGACAAAATTTGAAAACGATTTTAAATCTTCTGTCATGATATATAAAATATAGTTAGATTCGCCGGTAACAATATAAGCATTAATCACTTCTTCAAACATCTTAATTTGCTCAAGCATATGTAGATGATCAGTTTCAGTGAGTTGCGACAGTTTAATTTCTACAATAGCAAAAAAATTCATTCCTAATTTTTCGTAGTTAATCTTAGCCTGATACCCTTCAATCACCCCACTCTTTTCCAAAATCTTGACCCGCCGATGGCAAGCTGAAGAGGATAAATTCACTAGCTCCGCCAACTCTTGATTACTTAATCGTGCATTTTTCTTTAAATGCTTCAAAATCTTATGGTCTATCACATCGATGGTCATTATTGAATATCATCCTAATCTATAAAATATATTTAGAATACTATCCTAATTTTAATGAATTTAATACAGGATAATAGGAAGATTGACGAATTATTTAATGCTAGTATTAATTTATACACTTTTTTATCAACAGGAGTTAAGAAATATGATTACTCAGGAACAATGCCGTGAATGGGATAAAGAAGACCCTCTTGCGAAATTTAAAGACGAATTTGTATTGCCTTCTGGTGTCATCTATCTAGATGGTAATTCATTGGGGGCAAAGCCTAAAACCGCCCTTGCAAAAGCCGAGCAAGTCATTTCTAAAGAATGGGGAATAGATCTTATCAATAGCTGGAATAAAGCGGACTGGTGGGGTTTAGCGACTCGGCTTGGAGATAAGATTGCTCAGTTAATGGGTGCCAACCCCAACGAGACGGTGGTTTCAGATTCAACCAGTGTCAATTTATTTAAGGTATTGGCAGCGGCTATTAAAAACCAAGCCGAAGTCGCTCCTGATCATAAAGCTATTATTGTTGAAAGAGATGTATTTCCAACCGATCTTTATATTGTTCAAGGGTTTATCGACTATTTTAATCAAGGTTATGAGATAGTACTGCTTGAGGATCCTGACGATTTGGATAAGGTATTGACTAACCATAAAGTAGCAGTGACGGTGTTGTCGCAAGTAAATTACCGCAACGGTTATCTATACGATATGGAACAATGCAATCAGCTCATCCATAAGCATGGGTCAATGGTAATTTGGGATTTATCTCATTCGATTGGGGCGGTGCCAATAGACTTGAATAAGACAAATAGCGACTTTGCTATTGGCTGTACTTATAAATATCTAAATGGTGGTCCTGGCTCCCCTGCCTTTGCATGGGTAAATGCAAAGCATCAAAATAAATTTTGGCAACCGCTTTCTGGTTGGTGGAGTCATAAGCAACCCTTTGCGATGGAAGATAGTTATGAGCCCGCAGAAGGGATACGGCGCTTTTTATGTGGCACTCAAAGTATTGTGTCTATGAGCTTGATTGAATGCGGCTTGGATATTTTCTTGGCTACCAATATGCAGGAGCTGCGTAAAAAGTCGCTTAAATTAACCGATTTATTTATGGATTTAGTCGCGCAAGAATGTGGCGAATTTGACTTAGAATTGATTACCCCTAAAGACCACCATTTCCGTGGTAGTCATGTTAGTTTTGCGCATAAAGAGGGCTATGCCATTATTCAAGCACTGATTGCCCGTGGTGTCATTGGGGATTATCGTGAACCTGAAGTCCTAAGATTCGGTATTACTCCTTTATACCTAAGTTACGAAGATATTTGGACGGCGGTACAAGAACTTAAGCAGGTCATGCAAAACGAAGAATGGAGAAATGAGAAATTTAAGGTTCGTGCTGCGGTGACTTAATGCAATATTGTCGTCAGTAGCCAATAGCTATTTGCTTGCTCTATTTAGCGGATTTATTATAAAAATCGGCGTCTTTAAAGAACATATAAAGATCGAAGGTTTTGACTAAAGTGAGGTTTATACATTGGTAATTGCCTGACATTAAATTGTGGGTGAAATATAAACCAGTGATAGCACACAGCCTACAGAATTTGGTATTGCTAGTTTCACTGCTTATTACAGGAAGTTTTTATTTTTAAGGAATAAATTATGTCAACCGTTGTATCTAGCCGTTTACCTGATGGTCCTAATTCAAAAAAAATCGTTACTGCGGCCGTAATCGGCAGTGCTTTAGAGTTTTATGATTTTGTACTCTATGCGTTTTTTGCGGTTTATATTGGTAAAGCTTTTTTCCCCTCTGACGATCCCTTTATTAGCTTATTGCTGTCTTTGGCAGTATTTGGTATTGGATTCGTCACTCGTCCACTTGGTAGCATTGTCTTAGGTATCGTGGCTGACCGCAAAGGTCGTAAAATTGCCCTGTTGCTTACCATTCTTTTTATCACTGTAGGTACTATAGGATTGGCTTTGACACCTACATATGCCAGTATTGGTGTTGCTGCTCCAATTATTGTTTTAACGTGTCGTTTGTTACAAGGGTTTGGGTTAGGGGGTGAAGTAGGCCCCTCCTCGGCCTTTTTAATCGAAAGCGCACCCTCGCATAAACGTGGGTTGTATGGAAGCTGGCAACTGGCTTGTCAGGGTTTTGCAGCCATTATGGCAGGTGGTTTTGGGATAATAATGATATTATCTTTGAGTACTGAAGATATGTTTGCTTGGGGTTGGCGAGTACCTTTTTTCTTGACACTTTTACTGATTCCGATTGCCTTATATTTACGTAATAATATGGCTGAGACTTTGCATGAAAATGATGTAAATACCATGCCTTCGCCTACTAATACCCTCAATTCGTCTACCAATGTTCATACGTCTACTCATAAAACTGACTCAATAAAGATCAAAAAATCCTACGTTCCTTCGGTTGTTAAAACGAGTGAATTTTGGCGTAAGATTTTTATAGCGTTTTGGGCAATTGCTGGTATCACAGTGCCCCTGTATGTCTCTATCTATATGAATACTTATGCGACAACCACCTTAAAGCTTAGTCCTGCCATTTCTATGTCAGCCACACTGGTTTCTGGTATCGCCATTTTAATGTTTGCAGTATTAGGAGGTTGGCTTAGCGATAAATTTGGCAGAAAAAATCTAATGTTTTGGCCACGGGTTGTATTAGTCCTTATATCCTTGCCCCTTTTTAATTACTTGGTGAATAATATTGGATTGTCATCCCTAATGATAACCACCTTTGTTCTGACTGGATTCACGGCATTAAGTGGCGGCGCTTGTTTGGTAGCGGTTCCTGAATTATTTGATAGAAAAATTCGTGCCACAGGGCTTTCAGTCGCCTATGCAGGAGTGGCTATTTTATTTGGTAGCACTACCCAGCCCGCTATAGCTTGGCTTATTGAATCGACAGGCAACCCTGTTGCGCCAGCGTGGTATATGATGTTTATCGTTTTATTATCTATCATTGCGGTTTGGTTTATGGAAGAAACTGGTGATAAGGCTTTGAAATAAGTAACTTTTGAAATAAGTAACTTTTGAAATAAGTAACTTTTGAAATAAGTAACTATTTAAAAGTATTAGATTAAAATTATTAGACCATAGAATAGCTCAGCCTTAATAAGTCCTAAGCCATGAAATCTTTAAGCTATAAATAAACGAAGCTTTTAAACAGGCACTATATATTAAATGGAGAGTCCATATGAATCAGCACCCCTTACTAGTAGAATTAGAACAAACGGCAGATAAGTTTGTCAAAATCCGTCATGACATTCACCAACACCCTGAACTCGGCTATGAAGAATTTCGTACCAGTGATTTAGTGGCAAAGAATCTTGAAGATTGGGGTTATACGGTTACTCGAGGACTAGGCGGTACAGGTGTGGTCGGTCAAATTAAAAAAGGCAATGGTAGCCGAAGCTTAGGGTTGCGAGCCGATATGGATGCCCTACCCTTAACTGAGCTTACTGATTTACCCTACGCTAGCAAACTTGAAGGAAAAATGCATGCTTGCGGTCATGATGGACATACCGCCATGCTATTGGCAGCAGCCGAGTATTTAGCATTAAACGCAGACTTTAATGGCACACTTAATTTAATATTCCAGCCTGCTGAAGAAGGACTTGCAGGGGCAAGGCGCATGATAGATGAAGGGTTGTTTGAAAAGTTTCCCTGCGATGCAATATTTGGCATACATAATATGCCAGGCTATAAGCCAGGACAGCTTTGTTTTAATGAACAGGCATTGATGGCATCCGGAGACCGTATAGATGTTACGTTGCATGGCAAAGGTGGCCATGGTGCAATGCCTCATTTGGCAAGTGATCCTGTGGTGGCAGGCGCGGCAATTATTATGGGACTACAGACTATTGTTTCTCGTAATATTGACCCGTTAAAAACGGGAGTGATTACGGTCGGGGAATTTAAGTCAGGTCATACCGATAATGTCATCCCCGATACTGCCGTATTAAAACTAAATGTTCGAAGTTTAGACCCTGACTCTCATGCCACTTTAATACGCCGTATTCAAGAGTTGGTAAACCATCAAGCAGCCGCTTATGGTGTGACCGCTAGTTTTGATTTTATCACTCATTACCCTGTGTTAATGAATGACGCTGAACAGACCCAATTTGCTTATAAAGTAGCCCAGGAGTTGATTGGGGAAGATAACACACTTACTGATATAAAACCTTTGACTACCAGCGAAGACTTTGCCTTTTTCTTACAAGAAGTACCAGGGTGTTATTTATTTATTGGCAATGGTACGGAAGCTACAGGGGGACCTGGTGCTTGCTCAATCCATAACCCAAATTATGACTTTGATGACACTAACATCCCTATCGGCGCTGCTTATTGGGTTTTATTAACCCAAAGGTTTTTAGTATAATTTTCCTCTTTTGTTAACGACACCATATTCTATTTGTATCGCTGTAGCATTTTAGTTGCTATGATTTTAGTTGCTTTAAATCTCTATGACTTGGGGCAAGACGGATTCGTTATCCTCAGCACTGGCTGTGATGTCAACAACCTGAATAATATCGATGATAGAGAGCCTTTAAAACAAGGGATGGCAACCTGAACCTTTAGATGCCTGCCTACTGAATCAACGCTTATTAATTGAGAGGGTGTATGATGAGCTGCTTATTGGTTTCCATATAAACCTACTTTAAAGAACGTGTCAGATTATGGATAGGTCGCTACACCTTAAGGTTTTTTAGGGACTTATCCCAAATTTTGGTTAGGTACAAAAGTTTCAGCCTCAAGTAGAATTACTTGAGGTTTTTTTGTACCTGCTTGTTTTTGTAATCTATATTTAAGTGCTTGATTTATAACGATTCCATTAATTTAACGTAATATATAAACAATAATATTGATCTAACGCATGGAACTTAAGTATAACGTTAAAATAGTTTAAAACAATTTAGATATAATTCATACTAATCTATTGAGCAGGTTAAACAATAGATATTATTGGATTTGTTAAGATAACTTAATCTAAGAATTTACAAAGTAGATCATTTAAAGATTCGTATCTAAACTATCGTCTATGTTTTTACTTTATTTTTAAGAGTTTTTCATTTTTTTAAAGAATAAGCGCCATTTTATGCTTGCATTTTTTATCATATCAAGGCAAGGTAATTGGTTGCGCATTAACTGCTTGATGAACATATATCAAACATATAAGGTATTGTAAGCAAAATTATACCCTATATAAATAAGATATGTTCGTACCGGTAAAGTGCAAAATATATTAAGACCAATTCATAAGGTATAGTTCTATGAGTCAATTAACAGTAGGTTTGGTGGGATGGCGTGGCATGGTTGGGTCTGTGCTTATGCAACGTATGGTTGAAGAAGGCGACTTTTCTGGTATAACCCCAATTTTCTTTTCAACCAGTAATGCTGGCGGTGATGCGCCTATATTTGAGGGTATTAAACATACGGATGCCACTAAAACTCTAAAAGACGCTCATAATATTGATGCCTTAAAACAGTGTGATGTCATTATTACCTGTCAAGGCGGGGACTACACAAGCGCTATACATGAGCCTTTACGTGGTTCTGGCTGGACAGGTTATTGGGTAGATGCTGCCAGTAGCCTGAGAATGGCAGAGTCCAGCGTTATAATTTTAGATCCCGTCAACCGCTCGGTTATTGATGATGCTTTGCAAAAAGGTACTAAAGATTTCATTGGCGGTAACTGCACCGTGTCATTAATGTTAATGGCTATTGGCGAGTTATTTAATCGAGACTGGGTTGAGTGGGTTTCTGCCATGACCTATCAAGCGGCAAGCGGATCGGGCGCAAATAATATGCGTGAGCTAATTAATGGTATGGGAATGCTCCATAATGTGGTGGCTGATGAGCTTGCTGATCCTGCAAGCGCAATACTAGCCATTGATAAAAAAATTGCTGATGCTCAGCGTAGCGAGGATTTCCCTATTCAGCATTTTGGTGTGCCCTTGGCTGGTAGCTTGATTCCATATATTGATAGTCAGCTAGACAATAAGCAGTCTCGTGAAGAATGGAAAGGCGGTGTAGAAACCAATAAGATTCTTGGTAACCAAGGCGACAATACTATTCCCATTGATGGCCTGTGCGTTCGTGTCGGTTCTATGCGTTGTCATGCTCAAGGACTTACGATAAAACTAAAAAAAGATATTCCTCTTGATGAAATCGAAACTGTACTTAAAAATAGTGGAAATGAATGGCTTGACTTAGTAGAAGACGAAAAGGAAGCGACCATGCAGCGTTTAACACCTGTGGCGGTTACAGGTAGCCTAACCGTCGCTCTTGGACGCTTACGCAAGCTAAATATGGGCCCAGAGTATCTTGCAGCATTTACAGTAGGTGACCAACTTCTATGGGGCGCTGCTGAACCCTTACGTCGTATGCTACGTATTATTCGTACATCAAGCTAGTAATTATCGTGTTATTTAATTTAAGTTTTAAAAACCCCAACTGTTGATAGTTGGGGTTTTCATTCATGCCGCTATTTTATAGCCACATCACATGTCGAAATTTGCCACCATCTTAGAAGGTTTTATTTTAGCATAATAAAAAACCCAAGCGATATTAGTACATTTCACTAACATCGCCTGGGTCTTTTGGTTATGCGAGAACCGATAACCTGCGGGCTACCCCATTAAAGAAGTAATAAAAACAATAGTCACGCCAATTGGTGCAACAAACTTTGTAATAATTTGCCATAGTCTCCATGCACCATCTGATAAGCCTAACTCAGCTTTTATCTTATCTTGATTCATGATCCATCCAGCAAATACAATGGCTGCTAGACCAGTCAATGGTAGCATGAACTTACTTGTCAACTTATCTAAGAAGTCGAAGATACCATTACCCATAATCATAACATCAGACCATAAGTTGAATGATAGTAAGGCAGCAATACCTAATAACCATATCAACACACTCGCAGCAACTGTAGAAGTCGTACGGCTCATTGATGTCCGCTCCTCTAAGAATTCAACTGAAGGTTCCAATAAAGAGATTGAAGAGGTAAATGCTGCAAAGGCAATGAGTAAAAAGAATAATGTACCTAGGATAGTGCCCGCTGTCATACTACCAAAAGCAATAGGTAAACTAACAAAAATCAACCCTGGCCCTGCAGCAGGATCCATTCCATTCACAAAAATAATTGGGAAAATCGCTAAGCCGGCTACTAAAGCGATAACCGTGTCTAAAATGACAACGGTACGAGCCATACTTAAAAGACTGACATTATTGCCCAAGTATGAACCATAGGCGACCATAATACCCATACCTAATGATAGCGTAAAAAATGCATGACCAAGAGCTGATAAAATAATACTACCACTTTCAGGGCCTAACAGCTTTGATACATCTGGCGAAAATAAGTAAGCTAGAGCATCGCCAAAACCACCACTGACAACGTTATAAGCCACGATAATTAAAAGCAAAACACCTAATAAAGGCGTCAAGATTTTAGCTGCTTTTTCGATACCACTGGAAACCCCCATAGCGACGATAATAGCGGTTATTATCATGAATACTGTGTGCCATATGGTCAACGTGCCTGGAGAGGCTAACATGGCATTAAATGTCTCGCCTACTGCATCTCCGTCTAGCCCTACAAAACTACCTGATGCCAACTTAGTAATATAATTTAGAGCCCAACCGCCAATCACACTGTAGAAAGATAAGATTAAAAATCCACCTAAGATACCTACTAGGCCAACGATACCCCAAATCTTGTTTGCACCTTCTTTTTTAGCAACATCGGTAAAAGCGTCCATTGGATTTTTTTGAGCACGTCGTCCAATCATCCATTCTGCGACTAAAATGGGAAAGCCGATAAGGGCAATACAAATAAGGTAAGCCAGGACAAAAGCAGAACCCCCGCTCTCACCAACCATATATGGAAACTTCCAAATATTGCCTAGTCCAACTGCTGATCCGACTGCAGCTAATACAAATCCTAAGCTTGACCCCCACTGGGCATGGTTTTGTTTGTTTGACATTTTATTTCCTCTGACCATCTATGGCATTTTGCAACTATACTGGCTTATAAAAGACTGGCTTATAAAAGACTGGCTTATAAAAAGATTACTTATTAGGCCTAATGCTCATTTAAATAATGAAAATTAAATGAGCACACGTGCTCATGCAGTGTTACAAACATTATACTTTAATAAACTTATTAGCAATACGTATTTACATTGTTTAGAAAACAAGTTTCTTTCAAACGAGTTTAAAAGTCAAGCCACTAAACATAAAAAAGCCATAACTGAGAGTTATGGCTTGTTTATACACAAAATAATCAGTCTATTAACGTACTATTCCACGCTTACTGTTTTTTAGAGAATCTATAAGCATTTTAACTTTAGGCTCTCTAGGTAAATACTCATTGGTTAAAATGTCAATTGCTTGATTAGTGGTTTTTCCAGACTTAAAAATAATCTTATAAGCTTTACGCAGTATGTTTATGGTTTCTTTAGACCAGCCTTTTCGGCGCATACCTTCTATATTGAGCCCGTGAGACCCCGAAGGGTTACCAGACACCAAAGTCATAGCAGCAACGTCTTTTAAAATGAGACTGCCGCCACCGATTAAACTGTGATCATCGATACGACAAAACTGGTGAATGCCAGCATTACCGCCAATAATAGCATTATTGCCAATATGAACGTGTCCTGCGACACCTACGTTGTTGGCTAAGACGTTATGATCCCCTACGACACAATCATGAGCAATGTGAGTATTTACCATAAATAGATTATTGCTGCCAATTTTAGTCAGAGAATTATCTTGTATTGTGCCTCTATGAAAGGTACACAACTCTCTAATATTATTATTATCACCAATCTCTAACCATGTTTCCTCGCCCGCATATTTTAAATCCTGACAGTCCTCTCCAATACTTGCGAACTGATATATCGTATTACTTTTACCAATACGTGTATTTTTACTGATTACTACATGCCGTAATAGCTTAGTACCAGCATCAATACTCACATTATCACCCACGATACAATAAGGTCCAATAGTGACAGTTTCATGTATTTGTGCGGTATCAGATATTATTGCTGTGGGATGTATACGCATCTTAGAACGAACCTATTAGATTGGTAAAATAATTGATTTATATGAGCATTCAATTCGATGCTCTATATTGCTGAACGTGTCTATCAGATAGCGCTTTTACTAGAAGGCATCGCTTGACGAGCAATCATAACTTGAGCTGAAGCAGCGAGTTTATCATCAACATAAGCCCGGCAGTTAAACTTATAAATATCCTGCTTCTCCATGGTCAACTCAGACGTTAAGATAAGCTGGTCGCCTGGCACTACTTGCTTCTTAAAGCGGACTTTATCTACGCCAGCAAATAAATATAAGTATCCGTCTTCTGATGTTTTTCCTTTACTGATAAAACCAAGTACGCCTGAAAGCTGAGCCAACGCCTCTACAATTAACACACCTGGCATAATCGGAACATCAGGAAAATGACCTTGGAAAAATGGCTCGTTAAAAGTGACGTTTTTATAACCCGTTATTGAGAGACCAGGACGACATGATATGACTCTATCAAGCAACATAAATGGATAGCGATGTGGTAAGTAATGCTTTAACTGACTATAACCCATGGGTAATGAAACACCAGCTTTCTCAAGTGCCAAGTTATCATCAGATGTCATGATATCTTTATCTAGAACATTTGCTGAGTTACTACTTTCTTTTGCCTTAAGGGTATCTTTACTCATTATTCTTCCTTGAAAATCATCATCATTATTTGTCTATAATTCTGTATCTACTTCTTGCATACATCTAGTATTAGCATGCTCATAACTAAGGCTGTGATTTTAACATTAACCTTAGGCTTGAGACCACAAAAAGTGAGTTTTAATTTATAGTGCACCTGTCAGTGTAATCTAGTTATTCTTCTTGCCCATGGTTCTAAAGTTAACCACAGCTCTACGCCAGTCCATTGAAGGCATAGCCACCGTTCCTGAAGAATAAGAGCCTGACTTTTTAATAGACTTAGTAACCATTGTCATGCTCGTTAAAGTCACGTCATCGGTAATCTCAATATGCCCCACTATACCCACACCACCAGCAATGATACAGCGTTTTCCGATGGTGGTACTGCCCGCTATCCCAGCTTTTGCTGCAATGGCAGTGCCGTCACCAATACGAACATTATGTGCAATCTGTACTAAGTTATCGATAATCACATGATTACCAATAATAGTATCCTCAATAGCGCCGCGATCTATACACGTGTGGCTACCAATGCGCACATGGTTACCAATGATAACTTTGCCGAGCTGAGCAATACGCTCCCATCCTTCTACTGCTGGGTTTGCTGTCGGTGCAAAGCCAAAGCCTTCAGAACCTATGCTAGCATGAGCATGAATACGAACATGGTGACCTAGCTGACAATCGTGAGCAATACTGACATGAGATTTAATAACACAGTTATTGCCAACTAAAACATCGTCGCCCAGATAAACATGGCTTTGAATGACTGTACCAGCTCCGATACGCACATTATCACCAATAACGCTATACGCCCCTACTGAAACATTTTTACCTATTACCGCCTTCGATGCTACTTGTGCAGTAGGATGAATAAGGGGAGGTGATTGCTGCTCACCCAACTGCTGATGTGATCGATCAAATAACTGAGTCGCACTGGCATAAGCCAAGTAAGGCGAGGATACAATAACCCCAATAGTTTCTTGCGGAACTTTATCTAGCATATCAGTAGTAATAAAGACTGCAGCTGCCTTTGTATGAGGTAGTTCTTCTATATATGCCGCATTTGAGACAAAGCTCAATTGCTGAGAATTAGCTTTGACTAAACTACCCACACCCGTCAGTTTTTTCCCCTCCGCTACGCCAGAGATATCGCCAATATTCAAAACTGGCTGTCGCACCATCACAGCTTCAAGAATAGTGCTTAATAGAACTTCAGCATTTTGCGTAGCGTCCTTTTGCGTACACATTGCTAGAACGTACTACCAATCTGGAATTGCACTTGCTCTGTTTTATCCGTTTCTTTATCGTTAAACGGCACGGCATAGCTTAGTGAAATTGGACCAATTGGTGTGTACCATGTAATACCTGCACCCGCACTAAAGCGCATTTCATTGTCTTGAGTCAATAGCGGCGCACCCTCATCTGATTCAACGAATTTAGTAGTATTCTTATCATACTTAACCTTTTTATCTTCTTTATCAGAGGTATCAAAGACTTGACCGCCCTCGACGAATAATACAGGACGTACCTGATCTGCCCAGTCGCCTTTAAAGGGCATAGGTAGTATTAATTCTGCGCCAATGTTGGCTAACGCATTACCACCTACCCTTTCCACATAAGCTGTTTTACCATCAATAGCATTATCTAAGCTGCTAAAAATGACAGAGCGCGGCCCTAAGCTTGACGCTTCAAAACCACGCACTGAGCCATACCCACCTGCATAGAAGTTTTCATAAAACGGCAGATCATTACCATAACCAAGTTTTGCATAACCACGTGCAACAAAGTCTTTATAAACGGGGTAATAAACGTTACCTTTATAAACCACCTTTTGATAATTCTCGTCACCAAATCCTAACGTTGCATTAACAGAATGGTTCATACCTTTTGTAGGAAACACGGGTCTGTCTAGTGAACTATAATCCCAACCTAGGAGCAGGCTAAAGGTATCATAATCATTGTTGAAAGAAGTTCTATCTACATCTGCATAGTTGGTTACCTCAGCGCCATCTTCAATCATCTCATAGACATTAGAGATACCCATGTTTTGGCCACCTCGCACTTCGGTATTATCGTAGTTTACACCCGCACTAAGTCGCTTTGTTTCATCAATAGGATAGCTGTAATTTAGTGTGCCACCATACGAGTCAGTCACATAATTACTAACGTTCTTGTCGTCATATTTAGTTTTTCGATAGTAAGCACTAACACCTTGTGAAACGCCGTTTTCAGTGAAGTAAGGATCTGTATACCCTAGACTATATGAATCACGAGTCTCCGAACGAGACAACGCAGCGTTGACACGATTGCCTGTTCCTAAGAAGTTTCGCTGGCTAAAATCTAACTGAAAGGTAACACCGCCACTTTGTGAGTAACCGGCAGCAATTGTTGAGCTACCTGATGGTTGCTCTTCAACCGAGAAGTTAACATCTATTTGGTCTGGTGTATTTGGCACAGGCTTAACATCAACATTGACTGTTTTGAAAAAGCCCGTTCGCATCAACCGTACACGAGAAGCATTAATTTTTTCATTAGAAGCCAGCGCTCCTTCTAGCTGCCTCATCTCACGACGTAGCACCTCATCCTCAGTTTTGGTATTACCATTAAAATTGATTCTTCGAACATATACTGGTCGAGCTGGGTCTATAAAATAATCGATATCAACAGTTCTTTCCGCATTATTGATACGCGGAACAGGGCGTACTTGAGCAAAATAATAACCATCGTTACCATAAAAGGTTTGTAGCGCACTTGTAGTCGCCTCTAACTTAGCTTGGGAATACTGTTCGCCTGCTTTAAAATCAACATATTCATTTAAGCTTTGAACATCATAATTAGGATTACCAAGAAAATTAACATTACCAAACTTGTACTGGTCGCCTTCTGAAATACTGATCTCAATAAATACGCTATCTTTGGCATCATTTATATTTAAGACAGCATTGTCGACACTAAAGTTAACAAAGCCCTCGTTCATATACATAGACTTTAGATTCTCTAAACTAGCGGCTAGTTTTTCTTTGGCATATCTATCAGATTTAGAAAGCAACCTTGTCCAAGACTTTTCTTTTACCGCAAAGACATCTTTAATATCTTCATCGCTGAAATACTCATTGCCAATAACATTGATATCCACTACTTTTGCGGCTTTACCCTCTATAAACTTGATATCAAGTTTAACTCGGTTGCCATCTAGCAACGTTTGGCTGACATCTATATTGCTGTTGTAATATCCTTGACTGATGTACTGCTGTTGCAACTCATTTGCCACATTCTGTAATGTCGCCTGTTTTAAAACATCACCCACTGATACTCCAGCATACTTAAGACCTTCCTCTAGGCCCTCTTTAGGTATCAGTTTATTACCTTCAAAATTTACCTCAGCAATAATAGGACGCTCTACAACATGATAAGTAATACGTCCACCATCTACTGTGGCTTGAATATTAGCAAAATCATCAGTGGCGTATAGGGCTTTGATACTCTGCGCAAGATCCTCATCAGTCATTACCTCGCCTATCGCAGAAGGCAATAAGGGATATAAGCTCTCTGGCGTCAGCCTCTGAAGACCTATAAAGTTAATATCGGTAACCACAGTGTCCGCAGCCTGAGCCGATACAGCAATTACTGCGGTTAATAATGGTGTTGCGGCTAATAGAGCCATTCTAGATAAAGACGTTTGCATACATACAATCCGTGATTCAAATTACTTACTAAATTTAAGACAATTTACTATGATTTAATCAGTCTATCTTAGTCTATTCTTTTAACGCAACAACGCATTCTTTACTTGAAGCGTTGCTTTGCTAAAACTGCCAGATTAGAAATAACGACTGAAATCATTTGTAATTGCCAATATCATAAAACCAATTAAAAATAAGAAACCCACATTAAACCCAATAATCTGCATTCGTTCCGAAACGGGTTTGCCCCGCACTAACTCAATGAGGTAGTACAGTAAATGCCCTCCATCTAATACAGGGATAGGCAGCAGATTAAGCACCGCCAAACTCAAACTAATGATGGCAGCAGTAGACAAAACTTGCTCCCAACTGATATCGAAGCTCTGTTTACTGATGACTGCAATCGTAATAGGACCAGAAAGGTTATCAATACCTACTTTACCTGTCAGCATTTTCCCCATTGAGCTTAAGGTCATGCTGGCGAGTTGCCCAGTTTTAGCAAATGCTTTACCAACCGCACTTACAGGATCATAGGCAATTAGAGATTTATAGTCGTCGGGTACCTTAACTTCTATTGGGCTAATGCCTGCGCCAATCTTACCTATTATCTGACCTGTGCTGCTCTTCTGCCCTTGAGGCATAATTTTCAAATCGACTTCTTGACCATCACGCAACACTTTAAAATCAAGAAGTTTTTCTGGATTCTGTTGAATAATATGGGTTGCAGCGAACCAATTATTCACTGGTATAGCATCAATCATTAAAATCTTATCGCCAACCTTCATACCTTGTCGAACAGCGGCACCTTCAGGCGATAGCTGTCCAATAATAGGCTCAATGTGTGGGCGCCAAGGCAATACACCGATACTAGTTAATGTGTCTTTTCCTACCTGACTCCCCTGCATAAACTCTACAATTGGCGCCTCATAGGTGGTTGTATCATAGGTGTTTACATTGTTATGATTACTGCGATCAGTTTGGCGATTAGCAGGCTGGAGTGAGTTGTCATTAACCTCATCAACCTTAGCCACTGAGATGGCCACTTTGCCCGTCTCGCCCATACGATCGGCCAGTCGGTAATTAATCTCTTCCCACGTCTGTACCTCATGACCATCAATAGCAATAATTTTATCGCCTATTGGCAGGTTGACTGTTGCTGCTGGCGACTCAGGCAGTACGGAACCGATACGCGTATTAAGCTGTTCCGTTGGTACTAAAAACAATATCCAAAATAATGTGATGGCAATAATAAAATTCATTATTGGACCAGCAGCAACGATAGCAATCTTTTTTAGGGGGTGTTGATTATTAAATGCTAAATGTTTTTCACTATCATCAACACTGCCTTCTCGCTCATCAAGCATTTTGACATATCCACCAAGTGGTAAGGCAGAAATACGATAGTTAATACCCGATTTTTTGCTGGTCCAACTGGCAAGTTTAGGTCCAAAACCTAACGAGTAGGTTAAAACTTTTACCCCGCAAAGACGTGCGACAATATAATGTCCCCACTCATGCAGTGCTACGAGAGGACCAAGTACTGCAATAAAAGCCAGCACAAACACCATAAATATCATCAAGTCCGACATGCAGCTACCTCTTGCTTAGCATGGGCTCTTGCCAACCCATCAATATGCATAATTTCATCCAGACTTGTCAGTTTTTGAGAAGTGTTATTAATATCAGTAGCCATTTTGTCCAAAACTCTTGCATTTATCAGTGCAATATCCGTTAACAAAACTTGCTGGTTTAAAAATGCCGCCACTCCTACCTCATTCGCTGCGTTTAACTGGATGCTAGCCACTTGACCAGATTGCATAGCATTACGAGCTAACTTTAGACACGAAAACTTTTCTAAATCTGGCTCGATAAAATCAAGTGACGTTAATTTATATAAATCTAAAGACTCAATCCCTGTTGCTATTCTTTCGGGATAAGCCAGTGCATGCGCAATGGGCGTTTTCATATCTGGGCTACCCATTTGTGCCAAAAAACTACCATCGTCGTATTCTACTAAAGAGTGAATGATACTTTGCGGATGAATGACCACATTAATTTTTGATTCTGGCAGATCAAATAAAAAACAGGCTTCAATAAGTTCAAGCCCTTTATTCATCATAGTCGCTGAATCTACTGATATTTTTTGTCCCATAGACCAATTGGGATGATTAACTGCCTCACTAACGCTTGCCGCTCGCATATCCTCAAAAGATTTATTTAAAAAAGGCCCGCCAGATGCCGTTAACCAAAGTTTTTTTACCCCATATCTCAAATCATGGATTCGAGTATTTTTTTGCTGTATTTGTTGTGGCAAGCACTGAAATATAGCGTTATGTTCTGAATCTAGCGGTAACAACGTTGCACCATTGTCATGCACCGCTTGCATTAATAATGTCCCTGCCATGACCAGTGCTTCTTTATTGGCTAACAAAATACGTTTACCAGCTTTAGCCGCAGTTAATGTAGAGGCTAAGCCTGCTGCACCAACAATAGCTGCTACTACTGTATCCACCTGTTTATCACGACAAATATCATTAAGACCAGCCTGGCCACCAACCACATCACAGCTTAAGTTTGCAAGTTGAAGCCGCTTTGAAAATTCATCTACCTTATTTTCGGGGACACAAACACGGCTAGGTTTTAATTGCTGACACAGCTTAAATAGTTTATCTAAACGGCTATACCCCGATAAAGCATAAACGTCGTAGCGTTCAGAGTAAGTCGTCAAAAGTGCAAGTGTGCTGTCACCAATCGAGCCTGTTGCACCGAGTACGGCTATGCGTTCGGTCATAGATTACCTGTTAATAATTTGATAATTAAACACCTTCTTAAATGTAAAAAGATAAATAAGATAAATATAAAGTTACATAGAATAGCCAAAAAAACTATTCTGAGTTGTTTTTGCTACGCTCAAACATTTAATCGATTAAACAACAGCATACCTACCTCTAAACTAAAATATCTGCCTGTCTTAAAAGCCAAAAACCAAAAGCAAATATGGGCGTGGCTGACAATAATGAGTCAATTCGATCAAGTATACCGCCATGACCTGGCAGTATCGTACCCGAGTCTTTTACATTAGCGCGACGTTTTAGCATCGATTCGAATAAATCGCCCAATACAGAAGACAAAATGGTTATCCCCGACAGTACAACAAAGGCTAATAAAACTAACCCAGATAGATTTAGCTTAAATAAGCTAATAGCTATAACAACGGTGAGCCCTGTTAATAAACCGCCGACAAGACCTTCCACACTTTTATTAGGAGATACATTGGGTGCCATTTTTCGACGCCCAAATTTTCGGCCCACGAAATAAGCACCGCTATCTGCACACCAGACCAACATAAACACATACATAAGCCACCAAGGTGACTGCTGCCATAAATAAAACATAGCGGTAATAGCGCCAGTCAAAATAACGACACCCATTAAAGAAAGACGTTTACCATACCACCCCGTTGATACGGGGTATTTAGTAACCCAAGAAAATGCCATCAGCCATATTACTACCGAAGCTAACCACCACATAGGCCAAATTTGTGGTGCTAATAGCGTTAACATAGTTAGGATTAAAACAAGCAACACAAATACCCAAGCTTTATCCCATCTTGGCATCAGCTTTGTCCATTCATGGGCGGCTATCGTAACACCTACTGCTAGTAGAGGCACAAACAAATATGGCGATTCGCTTGCAAAAAGAGCAATACCAACAATAATAATGAGAATTACTGCTGTCTTGATGCGTATCCACATAATTGTTTACCTTAGATGATAATATAGCAATATCGTTATTGCTAAATTTTGACTTACTAGCTTCTAGAATCTAGTGTAATGACAGAAATAGAATAAAGAAATTAAGTGCCCTTAAGACTAGGGTGTTAAAAGCGCAACCTTTAATCTATATTTTCTATTATTCTATAGTGCCCTCAACTTGTTCACTGGTTTTGCCAAATCGGCGCTGACGCCCTGAAAACTCATCAATCATTCTACCAAGCTCGTTAGCGTTGAAGTTTGGCCATAATGTATCCGTAAAAAACAATTCTGCATAAGCGGACTGCCAAAGTAAGAAGTTAGAGATTCTATATTCGCCACCTGTACGAATTAGCATATCTACAGGTGGTTCATCGGCAAGTTGCATATTTGCATTCATCAACTCAATATTGATGTCATCTGCAGACAATACACCTTGTTCGACTTGTTTAGCCAACGTTTTAGCAGCATTGGCAATATCCCACTGCCCACCATAGCTAATGGCAATAACCACTGTCATAGCATCGAAATGCTCAGTTTCCACTTCGGCATCGGCCATCAACTTTTGCAAATCAGCATCTAACTGACTTCTATCTCCAATGAATCGTATGCGAGTACGGTATTTGTTCATTCTAGGCATTTGTTCGTGTATGGTGGCTTCCAATAAACGCATCAAAAGCGCAACCTCACTAGGCGGACGCTGCCAATTCTCACTTGAAAAAGCAAATACGGTTAGTACCTTAACGCCAACTTCCAAACAATACTCAACTAAGGGATCTAATGCATCCTTTCCAGCGACATGCCCTTGACCTTTAGGCATACCACGCGCTTTCGCATAACGATTATTGCCATCCATAATAATGGCAATGTGCTGTGGTACTTCAACGGGATGAATAGCCCCTTTATCTGGCTGCTGTGCTGACGTTTGCGATTGTTTCATAGCAACCTTTTTACTGACCATTGAAATAACATATTGTTTTAAAAAAACGTTTTAACCTAGTTTAAAATATAATTAGACTTCCATTAGCTCTTTTTCTTTGACTTCAAGCTTACTATCGATTATGCCAATATACTTATCCGTTAACTTTTGAATATCATCACTTGCACGACGTTCATCGTCTTCACTGATTTCCTTCTCTTTTGCTAATTCTTTAATGTCATTGAGCATATCACGGCGTACATTACGGATAGAGACGCGGCTATTTTCTGCATCACTTCGTGCCAGTTTTTGCATATCACGGCGTGTTTCTTCCGTTAGTGCTGGCATGGGTACACGAATGACATCGGCACTACTTGGGTTTAACCCTAAGTCTGCTTCGCGAATGGCCTTATCAACAGCCTCTACCATTGAACGCTCAAATGGCTGAACTAAAAGTGTCCGTGAATCTTCAACATTTATACTGGCCACTTGGTTTAAGGGCGTATCTGATCCGTAATAGTTAACCATCACACTAGATAACATACCCGGGTGTGCACGGCCTGTGCGTACCTTACTAAAGGCATTCTCAAGAGCTTCGATGCTCTTTTTCATACGGTCTTCACCGTCTTTTTTAATATCATTAATCATTTTGATTCCTTATTTTGATTCTATACAGTATGAAATAATTTCTGAGTTTAACCTGTTTCACAACTAGGGTTTAACTATTTAACCCCGAAAACTGCTACTTAACACTGCTAAATCATCAGTGAGTAAACAATGAGTTAATAAAAAATGCGTGGGTAAAAATGGCGAGTCTTCAAGCCTTTACAAACTACCACCTTATTACCACCAAAAAATCTATCGCATTCAGCGTGTCATCACAATTTTGTGATTTGCAAGATGGTGCTTGCAAGTATGTCATCAATCATACATATACATGCCCTTATTGAAGCCATAGACTAGTGAAATACTTTAGTGCCTTCTATTTCGCCCATAATGACATTCAATAGTGCGTTTGGTTTGTTCATATCAAATACTTGCAGCGGTACATTATGCTCACGACACAACGCAATTGCCGTTAAATCCATAACCCCAAGCTTTTGCTCAAGGACTTCATCAAAGGTTAAACCGTCGTACTTTTTAGCATCATTATGAATACTAGGGTCTTTATCATAAACACCATCAACCTTTGTGGCCTTTAAAATAACGCCTGCTTCAATTTCAATACCTCGTAAGCATGCTGCAGTATCTGTGGTAAAAAACGGATTACCCGTACCTGCTACAAAAATACAGACATCCCCATTTTTAAGATAACGGATTGCATTGCGGCTACTATAGCTTTCAGTCACTTCGCCAATTGGCAAAGCCGACATTAAGCGTGTGTTGATATTGCGGCGCTCTAGTGCATCACGCATGGCAAGACCGTTCATTACCGTAGCGAGCATACCCATTTGGTCACCGGTTACTCGTCCCACTAACCCTTCCTTTTGCAGCTGACTACCTCGGTACAAGTTTCCACCGCCAACCACAATACCAACCTGAACCCCTAACCCGCACAAATGGGCAATTGCTAGACTCATTTTATCTAAAACGGCAGTATCAATGCCCATACCTTTGCCACCAGCTAATGCTTCACCTGATAGCTTAAGCAAAATACGTGAATATTGAGGATTTTTATCAGACATAGGACACCTTTTTAGTATATTTTAGTAAGCGATTAAAGGGATGCAAAACTTGAAGGGCTCAGCGTTGTTGGGCGCTAGCTTATTCACGTTTAATCATTCTTATTGAAATGGTACACCGTCGTTTATTCTGTTATCAATTTAGATTAAAAATGGCGCTATAAAGTAATTGTGGCTCTGAGCATTAAAATGATTCTAACTTGAACAAAGACTGAGTGTATCAAAATAAGCTGAATAAGGACGTTATACTCAGCTAATCTTATCGTGAGGGCTTATTATGACCACTTTCAGATCTGCTAAAAACTCTTACTGGCTTGCTATTAACTAAATAGCTTAAAACCAAATGTAACTAATTTTATCAAAAAACTGAGTTTGCATATAGCAATATTTAGCCGTTAACACTTTTAACTGGTAAATATAAGTATTAAACCTTGCACAACACTTATTAAAGGTTTGAATTTTACCTGTAGTTAAGCCTATAATTAAGAGGTTAGCGCTTATAAATCAAAATACCTTACTTAAAGGTTACAATGCATCAGAATCACTTCTAATTAATAAGACATACAGTACAGTTAAGAACATACAACACCTTTAATACCAATCGTCTCAGATTAACCCGCTATTACTATTATAAGAAGCAAACAAGTCATACTCACTGGCTTCATCTATGGTTACCATCAACATATCGCCTGCTTTTACCTGTATCACTCCCGCAACAACAATGCCGTCGACATAGACATGACCATCAATCTCAGGCGCATCCGCGTAACTTCGGCAAATAGCAATATTATCTTGCGTATCAATATCATCTACCAACACAGTCATCGTTTTGCCGACTTTCTCTTGTAATTTTTGTTCGGAAATTTGTTGCTGTACCGACATAAACCTATCATAACGCTGCTGTTTGATCGCTTCAGGTACTGGGTTTGGCAGATCATTCGCCACCGCACCTTCAACCTCAGAATAAGTAAAACAGCCTACCCTATCTAATCTCGCTTGTTTTAACCAATCAAGCAAGTATACAAAATCTTCTTCCGTTTCACCTGGAAAACCCACCACAAAAGTAGAACGAATAACAATATCAGGATTAATGTCACGCCATTTTTGGATGCGTGCCAAGGTGTTTTCGCTGTGAGCTGGCCGTTTCATAGCCTTCAAGATAGCTGGGCTGGCATGCTGTAAAGGAATATCTAAATAAGGCAATAAACCGCCTTTATCAGTAGGCTTTGCCATTAGTTCGACAACCTTATCAACGTGAGGATAAGGATAAACGTAATGTAGGCGCACCCAAATGCCTAATTTCGCTAACGCCTGGCACATATCATAAAATTTCGATTTAAGCGGCATCCCATTCCAAAAAGCAGTTCTGTATTTTAAGTCCAGCCCATATGCTGAGGTATCTTGGGAAATAATTAATAGCTCTTTAACCCCTGATTTTTTTAGGGCTACAGCTTCATTCATGACGTTATCGATAGTCCGCGATACCAGATCACCACGTAGGCTTGGAATAATGCAGAAAGTACAGCGGTGGTTACACCCTTCTGATATTTTTAGATACGCATAATGACTTGGTGTCAACTTTACACCTGCATCATTAATCAAATCAATCTTAGGGTCATACTGGTTTTTATCTCTAAGCTGGGTTGGCATAGGGGCATGCTTTGCCACTGCGGTAACTACCTCTTGATAAGCATGCGCCCCTGTCACTGCCAATACCGAAGGATGCATATCCCGTATTTTGTCAGCATCCTTGCCCAAACAGCCTGTAACAATGACTTTACCATTGCTGTTTATTGCCTCTCCGATAGCGTCCAATGATTCTTTAACAGCGGATTCGATAAAGCCACAAGTATTCACTACCACTAAGTCAGCACCAGCATAATCCGAAGCAACCTGATAGCCATCACGAGTTAACTCTGTAATAATGCGCTCACTATCAACAAGTGCCTTGGGGCAGCCGAGTGACACAAAGCCAACTTTAGGGGTTCTTAAAGTTGGCTCGATTGGATCGTTGTTCATCATAAGCTTGTGACCAGATTGCTCAATACTGCGATTCTGATTGTGATTGGCTTTATGGTGGTAGGCAGCATTTTGTGCCGATTGGGGCTGAGTTGAACTATTTAAATCTGTTTGAGAAGACTCAAGTAAATTATTTGGTATAAAAATAGAAACCGAATCTGTGTGGCGTTGGCTTGGCATAAATAAATACTTATCAATAAAAAATGAGGTTAAATAAGGTGTGCATTTTAAACACCATTAACTGTTGCGCATTGTACGAACTTTTGCATCTCTATACCAGTATATAAAGATTATTCATACATTTACATAACAGGTTATTATGTAAAGCAGTAAACTCCGTCTGCTAAATGATGTCTTAGCCTGTTAATACGTGCAGAAAAGATATGATTATCCTATGTTAAAACATTGAGTTCAGACGTCAATTATTAACTTTGCTCGCTCCTGAATTCAAATATAGTTTAAATACTGTTATAGTCGAGTCAATTCGACGTTTAGCAACAAAAGTAAGTAGGAGTCGAATGCTGCTTCATACGAGGTTATTTCAACAGCAATTTTAAATTGAATCCAATACAATGACCTAAATGAGAAAACGCAAGTAAAACCCTTAATTCATATAAAACCGACACAACGTAACCTACAACACAATTACAAACTAATAGCTGAATGATAGTTAAATGATACCTACCTCATACGATATGCCTGATACCTCCTCCATACTCCAACATCTATATACTGGCGTTATATGGGTAGATGACTCATTTATTATACGCTGGGTAAACACACAAATTGAGCAACTGTTTTCTGCCAGTCAAGCCCGCCTAATTGGGTTAAATGTGTTAGATATTTTATTGCCTATCAATGCGCATAATGAAGATGTTACGGATATGCGCTCAAGGATACCTCCCCACTCTCCCTCTCCCTCTCCCTCTCAAACTAAAATAACCACAAATTATAGTGGCAGCAACTTAAACATCAAGTTTATTAATGCAAAAAGCTTCCAACAACCTTTTATAGAATATAATAGACAAGTCAAAGGAGTCATCGCCCCTGTTTGTGTAGACTACAGCGTGACACCCGTTGAGCAAAATGGTAAAACGGGATTCTTGATTGAAGTATGGGAGAAGAACCGACAAAGTCGCATCAATAAAGAGCATCAATTACAACAACAGCACGAAATAGCTAGAGAAATGCTGCGCGCCGTTGCCCATGAGGTCAAAAATCCCTTGGCTGGCATTCGCGGGGCCGCACAGCTACTTATTAAACAGACTCGAAAGCAACCTCAACTACTAAAAGATCTTTTACAAGGCTTAAAATCCAACCCATCAATTAGCGCTATTACCCATTATGGTAACATGAGTGAAAACATGACAATGGTTGATGCTACAAAGCTAAGCACCTACGCAAATATAGTGATTAACGAGACAGATAGGCTTACAGACCTTATTGGACAACTACTGGGTTCCAATAAACTGCCAAATTGGCATTCGGTTAATATTCATCAACCCATTGAGCATGTATTATTACTCACACACACACAGCACCCTGATGTGCAAATTGTGCGAGATTACGATTTATCGCTACCCGATCTGGTTGCAGATAAAGACCAACTCATTCAAATCTTTTTAAATTTAGTCAATAACGCCTATGCAGCCATGCTAGAACACACCTATGCTATTGACAGTCGTACCGTTGGTAAAGATCATAAGCCAACATTGACCATAAGTACTCGGGTTGAACACCAATATACAATTGATGGCATTACCCACCGTCAGGTTATTAAAATCGGTGTGCATGATAATGGTGCAGGCATAGACCCACAAATGATGGATCGAATATTTTTTCCAATGGTTAGCGGGCGTGCTAACGGTACAGGACTTGGCTTGGCTTTGGTTCAAGAAATGATTCATCAGCATCAAGGGACTATCGAAGTAAATTCAGAACCTGGTAATACCAGCTTTTGGATTTATCTGCCATTTAAACAGCAAAAATAAACCTGTATTAAATGAGGTTTTTGATGTTTAAATTTTGATGTTTAATAAGTTAAATAACGGGTTTAATTAAACCGTATTAAATGAAAGTGGATACTAAGAAAGCTATATATGGACAAAAAATGACAGAAAAAAATACGCTATGGTTGATAGATGATGACCCCGCACTTAGATTGATTCTAGAAGACACATTTAACGATGCTGGCTTAAACGTTATCGTATTTGCAAACGCTAAAGGGGCTTGGGCTAAACTCAATGATGCCCTGCAAAAACCAAATGATAGCGCTGCATTACCTGACGTTATCTTAACCGATATTCGTATGCCAATGATGGATGGCTTATCATTTAGCGAATGGGTAAATACTCATTTTCCTAATGTCCCAATTGTGATAATGACAGCACACTCTGATTTGACCTCTGCTGTTGATAGTTACCAAACCGGTGCATTTGAGTATTTACCCAAGCCTTTTGACTTAGATGAGGCAGTCACAGTTATAAAAAAAGCCATCAACACAGTGAGTACTGATATTGATTCAAATTCAGATATAAACCTTGATCCAAGCACTTACCTAACTGAAGATAAACACAGTAACACAACTACTATTATAAACAAGAATGCAGGAGCAGCTATTGAACAAACAGTACCTACTCCTAAAAATACAAGTCAAAGTATTCCAAACTCATCTAAGTTAAAACGAGCGCCTAACAAGCCTCAAAAAAATAAAGTTACCACAAACAACATCCGTATCATCGGACAATCTTTGCCAATGCAGGCCGTATTTAGAGCAATAGGCAGGTTATCTAAATCGCCAATTTCGGTGCTCATTACTGGTGAGTCTGGGACCGGTAAAGAGTTGGTCGCCAGTGCCTTGCATCAACACTCTCCAAGATCTAAACAACCGTTTATTGCCCTTAATATGGCAGCCATTCCACATGACTTAATTGAATCAGAGCTTTTTGGTCACGAAAAAGGCGCGTTTACTGGTGCTACCACACTACGCCAAGGTCGGTTTGAACAAGCAGATGGTGGTACCTTATTTTTAGATGAGATCGGCGACATGCCTTTTAGCACTCAAACCCGTCTTTTGCGGGTGTTGGCAAATGGCGAGTTTTTTCGTGTAGGGGGGCAACAACCTATTAAAGTAGATGTACGCATAATCGCCGCTACTCACCAAAATCTCGAGCAATTAGTCAAAGAAGGGAAGTTCCGTGAAGACTTATTTTATCGGCTAAACGTCATACGCCTACCTTTGCCACCGCTTCGAGCCCGCCGCGATGATGTACCAGAGCTGGTAGATTTCTTTATGCATCGTGCCGCAATTGAAATGGATACCGAACAAAAGCAATTATCCGAACAGGCAATGTATCTTATGCAAGCTTTTGATTGGCCCGGTAACGTACGACAACTTGAAAATGCCTGCCGCTGGATCACAGTGATGGCCATCGGTAATGTGGTCAAAACTGAAGATTTACCGCCCGAGCTGACCGAATTTGAACAACAGTCCATGACTGACCTTGTTGCCACTCAATTTGACCAAGAAAGCATATATCGTCATTTAGCCTCCGATGCAACCGGTACACACACTCAACCTCAGAAAGACATTATAAATAGCAGCTCAAACAGTCGTTTCTTATCTAATGCACATTTACCTACTACACAGCTGCCTGCTACACAATTAGCTGCGCCAAGTTGGCAACAGTTACTAACCGCATGGGCTGAACAAGCATTAGATTCCGGTAAAACTGATATCTTACAGACAGCTGCCCCTGAATTTGAGCGTGTCTTATTACAGGCTGCTTTAAAATATACGAAGGGCCGTAGAGGCGAAGCTGCTGAATTATTAGGATGGGGCCGCAATACCTTAACCCGTAAAATAAAACTGCTGGGATTAGATGATTTATAACTAAATAGGTTGTCCAATTTAGTGGTCTGATTAAGTAGTAAAGCTTGTCTTCCCATGCAGGAATGCACATTTTATTTTCTAATAGCTTGGCGGTTTGTTTATTATTCTATGAGACATATCAGCATTTTAATATCTATATATGTTTTCTAAGTGTTGAAAGACCGTCTAACAAAAACAACCTTAAGGCACATTGAAGATCTGAAAGTGTATTGCTTGTATGTTTTTATCCCTCTCTTTTTATCATTTAAGTTAAGGACTGACCTAAAATGCCTAATTTTGATGCCCAAGATATCTCTTTATTGCTGATGGCTATCCAGCGCTATAGAAATATTCAAGAAAGCAAACTTAAGGACTATGAATATCCAGAGGCTGACATTATTAAACGCAATGAAAGAATAAATCAACTTGACAGCTTAGAGGAGAAATTATTTGATTGGCTCAACCAGCTAGAAGATAAATAAGTCACTAAAAATAAAAAAATGCTAAAAATTCACAAAAATAGCTTGCCAAGCTCAATAAAATCTATATAATACCCAACCACTGAGAAGCACTAACCCATTAAGCATCTTCAAGATGCAAAATGTATAAAATGGGGCTGTGGCGGAATTGGTAGACGCACCAGATTTAGGTTCTGGCGCCGAAAGGTGTGAGAGTTCGAGTCTCTCCAGCCCCACCATTTATAACATTAATTTTGTTAGTATTTCTCAAACCTAACTTGAAACCCGCTCTCTGTAGCGGGTTTTTTATTGCTTTTTCGTTTTTGTTAAATTTTCTATATCATTCAAAATAGACGACTGTTATTACATTATAATAAGAGTTTATAAGTTCTAAGTTAGCATTTTAAAAATATTGAGTGAGTGGCTATGACCAATAATAAACAAATTAAAACAGAGCAAACTGATACGGATATAAAACGGCGCATCATACAAACTCATTTGCAAAAACTGCTTAAAACAGAGCCGACTTTGTATTATGCGTCAACCTCAGAAATTGCCCGAAACTTACACATGACCATTAAAGAGCACATGAATCGTATGCCTGTTGAAGAGCACAGGTTGTTTAAAAACCTAACGATTGAAGACGTGGAAATGATGTTAAGCTTTCACTAATTAGGGCTCTGCTCCACTTGATCAGTTATGACAGAAAAGGTTTATTATGAGTAACTTAAATATACATCGCTCACATGATTTAGGCATTGAAAAAACCAGAAGTTTGATCGATAAATTAGTGCCAATTGTTGAAAAAGACTATGGAATGACCTGTCATTTAAACAGACAAAATGACAGAGACATAGTGATTATTAAACGCTCCGGTTTTGATGGCACCTTGGTTGCCACTGCTAATCATATTGAAATCAATGGTAAGGTTGGTTTTTTGCTCAGTGCCTTACTCCCTAAAATTAAAAGCACCATCGAAACAAACTTAGATGAGCTGATTGAAGCTTAGTACTCAACTTATTCTTAATAGCTTAATTTAATCATAGAGTATGAAAAAATAACGTGATAAATCTCAGCTCAATCACGGTATAAAAACAACTCACAAACCATTAAATAGAAGCTATTCTAGATTCTAAAGGCTGGAAATCTATCGTTAATCACTCTTTCCGCTTCAATCAAATTCATAATTTCATCGGCAATATTTTCAGAGAGCTCTAAATGGGTTGTAAAACCCACACATGACGCATTGATCTCACCGAGTACATATTTATCTTTACCATTCATTTTATCAGTATCTAGAATGAAATCAGCAGTCCAAATCAAGGGCAATGCATAACCGCCTAAGCGAGCTTGCAACATTGGAAGATTACTTTCCACATCATCCACCAGTTCCTGCCACTGTTCCGGTTTATCATAACGGTAGGTTGCACCTGAAAACAAAGTAGCCGAGAATGCATCGGCAGATTCATCGGGTTTTTTGTGCACAACTGACACTGCTTTGTCGCGCAGCATTAACACGCGAATCTCGCCTTCTTTAATGCGGGGTAAGAAAGGCATATCTAATACTAAGCCATTATCACCTTCAAGGTACTGATAACAGAACTCAATGAATTCGCCTAAGCTTTTATATTCAACATGGTTGTCACGTGCCTCAGTTAACTTTACCTCAGCATCTATTGGTATCTCGTCTACTCCTTCATACTCATTAGGATCGACGAGTTGGACACGCCAAATACCTTCACCCGTTGAACCACGGTTTTGCTTTAAAACACGCTCACCTTTTGCCAAAGATTTAGGAAAACTGGATTTCAATTCATCATAGTCGTAATAACAAAACACATCCTCTGGCACTAATGCCGTACCTTTTAAGCGTTCAACCGAATCTTTTGCACCATAATTAAGCATGGCATCGGGATGTGGCAGACCTTTAACCCCTTGGTGTACTAATTCTCGTAACATTTGGAAGTAGCCTGTCTCATCTTTAAGGTTACCTGGATTAATGCGGCTAACATAGGCATCTGCTTTATCTATCGTATATCGATATATCTCCCCACGATTTTCATCAGTGTAAAATATGACCTCTGCAGTCCAGCCACGTGCCTGCAAGGATTTAATAATTGGATATGTATCACGGCGATAACCGTACTTACTTTTATCAGAGCCACCACGTGCTTCAAAGATAACCACATGTTTTTTCATGCTTAAACTCCTTATTTATATAGTTTAACCGCTTATAATTATTCGTTTTTCAAATGCTTAATCTAGCGTTTTATAATACAAATCCACTCTTAATCTAATCAGCACTGATGTTTTGTACTCATATAAATAATATTTAACGCAACCCTCTAAACAGAGATTTGGCAGATACTATAAAATTAGCACAGGTTTATGACACTGTTATGTGATATAGGTTATGTGATATAAGCTATGGGATATAAGCTATGGGATATAGACTAGGCGATATGGGACAAAAATGTAATAAGGGTAAGATATCATTCACAAAAAGAAAAGGAGTGAAACTGACTTCAAGTTGCACCTCCCTATTCTATTAAAATATATTAAAACCATATTGTTACACTAGAAAAGTCAAAGCTGCAAACAGCCAAACAATCAGCATTTAAACAACCAGTCCATTTTCTTCTAGATTTTTAAATACCTTGTATTCAACTTCTGTCGCATCGCCCTCATTATCAAAATGATAGGTGGCAGGCTGTTCTTTACTAATGAAATAAACAAAAATTGTTGCGTTCTGCCTTGATATTCTGCTGATATCTTGCAAGTTAATCGTATCATTTTTAATTACTAGAAACATAGTAAGCCTTTTGATGAATATACTTTTTATTAATTATTTGATTTTTTCTATACCTTTTTATTATAACTCACTTGACTAACAAGTGGGTCAAATGCCATTAAAAATTGAGACATTTGTTGAAATCTATATGCTGTATTCTTTGCTAAAACTTTATCTATAATAGGCTGAAATATTTGCCATTCATCTATCAATAAAGGGATTGCTTCTTGGCAATGCGCCATTGCCCACGCTCTAGATCTATCCTCTATTCTGTCCCTACTTTTAGAACCAATCGAGAAAGGTCTTTTTCCCATAAATATCTCAAATACCGTGACACCAAACGCATATATATCACTTTGGATGCTGATTTTATTATCTCGCCAACACTCTGGTGCTAGGTAAGCTGGTGTACCACGTAAACCCTCATGTTTGACCATACCAATACTATTGATTGGTAGTGCACAGCCAAAATCATTTAAGCAAACAGAAAAAGCAAACTCAGATTCAGCGCCAGAGTCAGATTCATGGCTTAAATATTGAATCAAAAAGTTGCTAGGTTTAATATCTCCATGCACCCAACCAGCCTCATGTAATTTTGATAGCACTTTTGCTAAAGCCATAATAAGTGATAACTTTTGAGTATGAGTTAAAGTGTTATTGGTTAGATAGTCTTTCAAGCTACCTAATTTATAATACGGCATGACACAGATTGTCAGCTGCCACTTTTGCTGATTAAAGAGGATATTTTTTTGTGATCGGGATAGGATTGGTATGATGGCAAGGTCAGTATCCGTTTGATTATTAACTTTTGACAACTGCTCTAGATTTTTAAGCTCATTGAACAATCGGCAATCTGCCATACTGGATTTGTGTACTAGTGACCACTTAATCATAACATACTGATGCTCAATACAGGCACTGCTCAGCCCCTCATAACTACTTGAAATCATCTCATTCAGATCAAAATTTGCGGTCTCAATGCTTAAACGACCATGCACTATATCCCAAAAACCATCGTTAGTAAGCTCAGCAGTTACCGCCTCTAATACCTGCTGAATCAATTTGTTGTGTGTCGCGTACGATGACTGCTTAGTAATTTTTTGACTGATTGTCATCGGCAATTATTCGCTCATTATTGGTGTTTTGCACAGTGTTTCTATCCTATGGATTTCTCATATGATTTTTGCTTATCATATGAGTTGTATAGACATTATCCGCTATAAGTATTTGCTTAAAAATTACAATTTTATTGCGTATTAATAATTGCGTATTAATAATTGATCATTATGGACCCTTTTTGATACCAACTTTAAATCAACTTGAATTGATAACTTATTACTGGCACTATTTTTTAAAAGCTTTTTTATATAAAAGTATTTTATAATTAAAACAATATCTATCATAAAAAAAAACGACAAACTTTCATTATTTACTAGATTGAACAACTATGCAAAACACAGAAAATACTATTCCTGTTAACGATCAACTCGTTTCGCTATTAGTGCAATACCTTCAGCAAAATATAACCCCTGAAGCACATATTGACCCGAATCAATTGGCTTACCGCTGGGTGGGCGGAACAAAAGGCTCTCTTGAGCCAATTAATGTCAATTCATCACTAAGCTTGAATGACTTACTTGGCATTGACACTCAAAAAGCTAAAATCACTCAAAATACTAAGCAGTTTTTGGCAGGCTATCCTGCTAATCATGTATTAATGACAGGTACTCGCGGTGCTGGTAAATCCTCACTTATTCGTGCGTTATTAAATGAGTTTAAAGACCAAGGGCTGCGCATGATCGAGGTCGCACGAGATGACCTACAAATGCTAGATAAAATCCGTCGAGCGATTAGCGAGTTACCAGAAAACTCTACTTGCCGCTATATTGTGTACTGTGATGATTTGGCATTTAATGGGCAAGATGAAAACTATCGCACTCTAAAAAGTGTACTCGATGGCGCCCTTGATTCTGAACAGGATAAACTCTTGGTTTACGCTACCAGTAACCGTCGCCATTTACTGCCTCAATTAATGAAAGACAACGTTAACATCTATGACGGTCAAACCGATGAGGTCAACCCGTACGAAACGATTGATGAGACCGTATCACTGTCTGATCGTTTTGGGTTATGGCTATCGTTCTACCCTATGAACCAAGAGACTTACTTGAAGATTACCGCTCATTATCTACAAGCGGAAGGCATTAAATGGACGGATGACATACGTGCCGAGGCACTGAAGTGGTCATCAAGCCGTGGTGGCCGCTCGGGCCGAGTCGCCTATCAATTTTCCAGATATTGGGTGGGTCAACATTTATTAGCTAAAAACGATGCGTCCTTATAAAACCTCTTAGTACGATAAGAACTCTAAGCACGTTTACACATTAGATAACGCTCTAATATAACGTTGTACCGCTTGATAGCTTGCTCTTCAATTACGTTGAACCCTTGTTTTAAGAAAAAAGCATAGGCAAGCTTAGAGGCATGAACCCAAATATTTTTAACGCCGATACCCAGTCTATTGTCCACCCCCTTATCATACAATGCTTGAGCAACACCTCTTCTTTGATAATCTGGATGTACAAATAGCCCCTCGATATAACCACTCAATGGGTCATACTCTCCAAGCTGATTTTTATAAGTCAGATATTCAATGAAACCAAGTACATCGCCTAACTCGTTCACCGCAACCAAGGGTTGGGTGCGGGTAAAACGCTCACACCAAAACGTTTCGGGTAGAGCTAAGCTTGTCTCAACGTTTGCCCACGCTCTTTTTTGAGCCTTAGAATAAACCAACTCATCAATCGCTAAGATCGACTGTTCAAATATTTCGATTAATTTAGGTAAATCCGTCTGTTTTCTATATCGAATCGTCATTGTCATAGGTTGCTCAGCCTCCGCCAGTCATATTTTGACCGTATTTATTATAGGTTTAATAACTCGGCAATAGCTCAACACCATCTACATTAACTTCATACTGAGCAAAGTCTTGCGCCAGCCATAGATTTCCATTATAAAATTGCTCTACTTCCAAACGAATGTCCGCCATATTAGCCGTTTTGGAATCTGGATTATCAAAAGGTTGATAACGGGCGCTAAAATGCGTCAAAATTAAATTTGGTAAGTTCGCAGACTCTGCAAAGCTTGCAATACGTTTGGCCGTTGTATGCATAGGGTCAAAAGCATCCGTTCGTGACATGATCTTATCAGCAACTTGCTGGGTATAAGTGGCTTCGTGCACTAAAAGACTGGCATCTTGAACTGTATCTAAAAGTAGTTCTGGGTTGTCATTATCGCCTGCTACAACTATTTTTATTCGCTGAGTCATGCGATTGGTGTAATCAGCTGATTTTAACTGCTTCCCATTGTCTAAAATAACGTCCTGTCCTGCCTGTAACCTACCCCATGTAGCACTAGGTTCGATACCCTCATTTTTAAGCTTGTCAGTATCTAGTTTAATAGTTTGCACCGTTTGAATAATGTTGTAGGCATAGGAGGGTACTCGATGCGAAAGTTGAGTTACGTCGATATCAATCCGATGAGTCGCTGATAATTGTATGGTTACTAGTGAAGGAGCGCTTAATCTTTTGAGTTCACATAGACTTTCTGTACTTATAAATTCAATAGCAAAAGGCAGATGCAAGTCTGTAGCATGCTTAACGGCGTCAAGAAAATCTTCAATCGATTTAGGCGCAATGAGAGTCAAAGGCTTTGTTCGTCCTGACATTGCCATACTCGCCAGTAATCCTGGTAGACCGTAACAGTGATCTCCATGCACGTGGGTAATACAAATGACTGCTAGCTGATGACTACTAATATTGGTTTTAAGCAACTGATGTTGGGTGGTTTCCCCGCAATCAACCAATACCCAAGGCTTATTTGAGTTATTTGATTGCCCGCTCCTTGAGGTAAAGGAGTTTATACATTCAACCGCCAATGCCGTGACATTGCGCTGCTTGGTAGGGACGCCTGCTGAAGTACCTAAAAAAGTTAGATGTAACATGGTTATGACTCGTCTTTATGACGGCTAAAAGCCACCATTGTACAAGTTAAGCGTTGTGCATACTCGTTATCTTGATTGATTGTATCTACTTTTATGACCACTACCCCGCGATTAGGTTTAGAGCGCGACGACTTAATACTGATTACTTCTGCTTTAACCTGTATAGTCAGCGAACTACTAAACGGTTACGGCGTTAACCTCGTTAAGCCTACTCCAGTAGTACTTGCACTCGGTTGCCTTGTAACCATTTTAGACTTCTTTGACTATAGCGTGTCATTTGTACGTGTGGGTATCGGCTAGCTAATCTCTCCACTTGCGCCAATCAATCCAGTCGCAATGGGAATGCTTTCTACCATATGACGCATGGTAATACTTGCGGTATGCCAACCACTGGCTGCAAGACCCTTAAAAAAGTATCTTTCGCTGCTTCGTCATCTAAATGAAAAGGCTGCGGGTCATATCATACTGAATGGCATATGTTTTCATATCTTCACGAGTCACAGTATATATTTTACTGGGCTATTTAGCACCTACGTTTATATCCTCCAAATACAATTCTGGCATACTTGATCCTTCGCTATTATCACTTTGATGTTTACGATAGACCATCATATAGCAAAAAACCTTATGCAGCTTTTAAATCGCATAAGGCTTTGAAAACAAATAAAGTATTAAAAATCGAATCGGTTTAGTAGGACGATTTTCGACTTAGTCTAATCGTTTAATCGTCAAGTCGGCTAGTGCGGCAGCTTCCCGCATTACACTCACGTAAACGATCGTTTAAAAAGTTTACTCGGCTTGTGGTCATCCTAGTAGCGCAGTCCATATTTACTAAAAAGCTGTCATCTAAATAGCGGCTACAGCTGTCGTTACGATCGCGCATCCAGCTAAGCTGCCCTCGCTTTAATATTGCTCTCTGACTGCTATTCAACTGCTTTATTAATGCTCTATAACTGATATTAAGCTCCTTATCCGCTTCTTGGTATACTTTTGATAAGCAATATAGACCATCAAAATCGTTATTTGGGTTATCACAGTTTTGGTCTGCTAATGCAGATGTGGGTAATAAAATAGCGGATGATAATAGAGCAAAAGAGGCGCTTAATAAGACTTTCTTAAGGGTAATTAATGACATTGTTAAGCCTATATTTTTTAGTGAAGACAGTTATTAGTAGAGTAAATAGGTTCTAATTCTACTCAGCTATTGAGAAGTATACGAATATGGTAGATTTTATCATATTAACTTAACAGTTATAGTTTGAGTATCTGGCTATAGAATATCATAGTCGTAGGCAAATTAAAGGTAATAGAGTTTATAGCCACTAAAGCTAAGAGACATGAAGCTAATAATCCCCCAAATTTAAGGATAATAAAATTAACAGACAACAAAAAGCCCTATATCATTGTTCATAATACAGGACTTAGCATAATTAGGTTTTAAACAAAAAACGTAAATATTTTATATTAGCCATCGTAAGGATCACGTAATACGATAGTTTCATCACGATCTGGACCCGTTGAAATAATATCTACAGGGCAATCAATTAATTGCTCAATACGTTTAATATACGCTTTAGCTTCTTCTGGTAGATCATCATATTTAGTAACACCTACTGTTGACCCTTTCCAGCCTGGAAGCGTTTCATATCTCGGTGTTACTGACTCATAAAACTCACCATCATGCGCCCCAGCACATTCAGTTTCTGGTAAGTCATAGCCTACGCCAATACGAATTTCATCCAATCCATCAAGAACATCAAGCTTCGTTAAGCAGATTCCAGATAGTGAATTTAACACTACAGCACGGCGAAGGGCTTCAGCATCAAACCAACCACAACGACGAGCGCGGCCGGTCGTTGCGCCAAATTCATGACCTACTTTAGCCAAGTGCGCACCAACATCATCGAATAGCTCAGTTGGGAACGGACCACTGCCCACACGAGTGGTATATGCTTTAGTAATACCAAGCACATAGTCTAAATATAATGGTCCGATACCAGTACCTGTCGAGACACCACCAGCTGTCACACTGGAGCTAGTTACAAAGGGATAAGTACCGTGGTCAATGTCAAGTAGCGTACCTTGAGCTCCTTCAAACATTAAGTTTTTACCTGCTAAACGTAGCTGATTAAGCTCTTCTGTCACATCACAGATTAGATCTTTAAGCTCAGCTTTCCACTCTAGGCATAGCGCTAAAGTGTCATCAAAGTCAATGGCATCCACTTTATAGTACTGAGTTAACTGGAAGTTATGATAGTCAATTAAGTTACGTAATTTTTCATCTAAATCATTACGAAACAGATCAGCAAGCTTAATGGCACGGCGGGCTACTTTGTCCTCATAGGCTGGACCGATACCGCGGCCTGTCGTACCAATTTTACCAGTACCACGCTTAGCTTCACGGGCTTGGTCTAGCGCAATATGGTAAGGTAGAATTAGAGGACAATTTGGCGAGATTCTGAGACGTTCACGTACTGGCACGTTATTGGCTTCGAGCTCTTTCATCTCAATGAGCAGTGCCTCTGGCGACAATACCACCCCATTACCGATAAAGCAGGTCACGCCTTCACGCAAAACACCTGATGGAATAAGATGCAGAACTGTTTTCTTACCGTCTACTACTAAAGTATGACCAGCGTTGTGACCACCTTGGAAACGCGCTACAGCAGACGCTTTTTCGGTAAGCAAATCCACAATCTTGCCTTTACCTTCATCGCCCCATTGGCTACCAAGTACTACAACATTCTTTCCCATAACAAATCCTTACCCACTTATATTGAACTATAAAAATAATCAGTATATTTAATCATTGTCATTAAGACATACTGCTCAGCCGTATGACTTAAAATGGCGTTCATCACTAAACTGCTTTTAAAACCCACTCGCCTGCATCTAAAATCAACTGGTCTGTTACATTATGTGGGACATCTTTTTCACTTAATGGACGCACCACTCTGTGACCCAAATCACGTAATTCACTAATTTTAGCGTCTAATTCTGTGCTTAGTTTGGTATTATTTTCAGCAAATATTTGTTGCATATCTTTAAAGCTTACCAACACCAACTTAGTTTCGTTAATACTGATATAACGTTGTAAGCGAGTGACTTCTAAACTAAAGCCAGTTGCACTACGCGATGGGAGAGCTTCTGCAATAGCGGTTGGTGTATAACCAGCAGAATGAACATGCTCACCATTAAAACGACCACCTCTTGCCACTGCTTGTGATTCATTTTCAAAATAAGCATTAAATACGATGCCGGTATGATAGTGATAGCCAAGGCCAGTGATATCAACACTGACGTTACCCTGATAGGTTTTCTGTATATGGGCAACCATAACCTGTACATCTTTGACAGCACTTTTGATCATTGCGTCATTGACAGCGGTATCTGAGAGCGCTGTTTTTAATGCGGACATATTATGACCATAGACAGCCAATTGATAAAAATCATTGCCCATAGTCAAGCCTGCACACACTTGTTTTAGCTCTGGTAATGCTTTGTTGGCATACAAATCTATTATGACCGAGGCGTCTTGATCAGATAAACCTGCCAACTCTTTTAAACGTGCAAAAATAGCCACATGACCAATATCAATATGCAAGTGCTGCTTTAGATTTAAACTGTCGATTAAACAGTACAGCACATCAATGAGCTCTATATCTGCATCTAAACTGTCACTACCAAATATCTCTGCACCCAATTGCAATGGTGTGCGTGAACCAAAAAGCCCATTGGGTAAGGTTCTAATAACATGACCTGCATAACAATAACGTGCAATCTCATCGGCTTTATTAAGTTTGTTTAAATGAGCGTCAATACGTAGAATTTGCGGGGTTATATCAGCACGTACACCCATGAGCCGGCCAGACAGCTGGTCAATAATTTTAAATGTTTGACGTTTTAAATCTTCAGATGCATTTCCTAATAAAGATTCGGTAAACTCAATCATTGGCGGGCAAATAAGCTCATAGCCTCGGCTAACTAATAATCGGGTAAGATTATAACGTAGCCACTCTTGCTTTTGTGCTTCCTCAGATAATAGATCGCTAACACCATCAGGCAATAACCAAATATTATCAATATCTGCTACATGGGACAGTTTATCGGAAGACTGAATTTGCGCTTTACTAGAAGAAATAGAACTATCAGACACAAGTAATCCTTGTTTGGGGGCGACAATCACTGTACCAATAGAACCTGTACAAGCGAACACGCCATGACCAAATCTTTAGTTAAATTTAGTTAAAGTGTATTTGTACTCGTTAAAACGAAAAATATTGCGTTCACTATCACAATAATTAGCCAGTTTACCCTTTGCCAGTTTAACGCTTATAGCTAAATTTCAATAGTCTAAAAAATGCTTTTTTTTGCGGCGGCTGCACGGTAACCCAGCTAACTTGACTACAACACTATTAGATAGAGTTAACTTTCAAGAGCTTTATAGCATTTACATCATGCATCATATAGGTACTGCTGAATTATATACAGTCCCTAAACAAGCCAGTGGTCTATTGTAATTAAGTCTAGCATAGCCCATAGCTTTCGACTAGAGAAACCCACAACTAATCTGAAATTTGATAACCATAACCAGGCTTTAAAAGCATAAGTTGTAAAACGTAAACTTATAGTCAAAGAAGTCTAAAATGGTTACAAGGCAACCGAGTGCAAGTACTACTGGAGTAGGCTTAACGAGGTTAACGCCGTAACCGTTTAGTAGTTCGCTGACTATACATACAGCTTTCCTATCATTTAATGATATAGCTAAGATAATCTAAAATAGTGATAAGGCAACCAAGTGCAGATAGTACCATATGCTGCCAGCAAGGTTATTATAGTAACCTTTTACAGTTACTTTGACAGTAAATGATAGTTTTGAATAATTATGAGCAATATCGTCTTAATATCAACGCATGTGTTAATATTTTGACGTTAAATACTGCCAAAAGTTTAACAACCTTTACACCAGAATTGAGAGAATAGCTTATGTCATTAAATCATCTTGACCTCGAGTCAAATCAAAGGAATGTTTTAGGCACTGCCCTAGCCAGCTGTTGTTTTAGCCCAGTTACTGGTTATTATCGTAACGGATTTTGTCATACGGGACCGCAAGATATTGGTCAACATACGGTATGTGCAAAAATGACTAGTGAGTTTTTGAATTTTTCAGCCAAAACTGGCAATGACCTCATTACCCCCATCCCCGAATTTGGCTTCAATGGATTGCAACCTGGTGATTACTGGTGCATTTGCGCATTACGCTGGCTGGATGCACTAGACCATAATATGGCACCACAAATTAAACTAGAGGCTTGTCATGAGAGCCTACTAGAATTGGTAGATATAGAGACTTTAAAACAGTATGCCCTATAAAAATAACGCCACATCGTATTATTAAAATCGTATTATTAAAATATAAGGTTAAGTGTCATCAACCGTGGGTATATATTTTAGTGTCACGCTTTTTAGTGTTCAAAGGTCTCATAATTTAGTTTTGCCTTGTTCATTTGAGAGTTAATTGAGAGTAAATTATGCCAGAGCAAAAATCCTCCATACTCAGCCCCACTAGCATAAATAAACCTAAGGATTCAGCTAATGATCAAAAAATGTTATTAGGTAATGAACAAGGGGTCCGCAAGTTCATGTCGTCTACGATGCGCATATATGATCCCGATGCCGAACGGGTGGAAGATTTTGAACGCTCAGGTGTTAACGAAATAGTAAACTGCTGTGTCTATTCACGTAAAACAGGTGAGTTTATTGAGAAAATTGAGTTAGAGGATGTTAGTAAAAATTTAGCCGACAACAGTAACTTTGTATGGCTTGGACTTTATGACCCCAATATCGCGACCATTAAAACAGTTCAGCAGGCATTTGATATTCACGAATTGGCGCTGGAAGATGCCTTTAATGAAAGCCAACGCGCAAAAATTGAGAACTATGGAAATGATACGGTGTTCGTGGTGGTGCGTACAGCACTTTTAGCTGACAACCATATCCATTATGGTACAACTTCAATGCTTATGGGTACTAACTACATCATCACTATTCGTACTGGGGCTTCACAATCTTTTGCACCCGTTAGAGCTTACTGCCACAAACGACCAGAAAAAATGCAGATGGGTCCAGTGTTCGTCATGCACGCAGTCCTAGATTATGTGGTGGACAGCTACCTCCCTATTACTGATAGTTTAGGCGAATATCTGCTTGAGCAAGAACGTAATATTTTCTCTTATGAATTTAGTAAAGAGACGCTTAAAAGCTTATATATGTTAAAGTCGCAACTGGTCCATATGCGAGCAGTCATGATGCCAGTACAAGAGATTTGCAACTTTTTTATCAATCATAAAAAGAATGAACTTGTTTCCACTTTTCCTAGTACGGCAAAGCCTTATTTTCGCGATGTTAATGACCACCTGTTACGCGCAATTGATGCGGTTAATGGGCTTAATGAGATGTTAAGTGTGGCTATGGATACCTATATGGCCATGGTAAACATGGGGCAAAATGAGGTAGTACGTAAGCTAGCTGCTTGGGCAGGTATTTTAGCAGTACCCACTGCGGTAGCAGGAATATATGGTATGAACTTTGATGTTATGCCTGAGCTACATTATGAGTACTCATATTTTATCGTCATTACCATTATTATTTCGACCTGTTTGATATTGTATCGTCAGTTCCGAAAATCTGGTTGGTTATAAAACCTTATCTTAGCATTTACCCTTATTTAGATGATGCCGATACACCCTGACTCTTGCTCTCGTAACGGCCTATTCGTTGCGTTTACTTAGGGCACCTTTATGAACATTATCCTCTGGACGACCAAACTGATACGCTGTCCAGCTCAGAAGAACAACGGCCAAACTCAATACAAAAATTGCAAGGGTAATGGTCATTAGCAACCATAAATGGAAAGTATCTGACACAGCCTGCACATCTACAACTAAATGTCGCGATAAGGCGGTAATGGCAATATATATCAAAAACTGCACTGGCAGACGGTGAGTTTTGAAATAGATACCTATCATAGCAAGCAGTTCTAAATAAATAAACAGCATTAAAATGTCTTTAAGCTCTGCTTTACCGTTATGTAGAATACCAATAAACTCAGCGCCTGCCGCCCATATTACCACCACACCAATCAACAACAGGGCTAGATAATGACCGATATCTACCAATGTTACGCCTAATGCTTGTATTCGGTTATGCCACGCACTGTTATTATCCACGCACATCATCTCCTTCAGATCTGTATTGAATGAAGCCATGCTATAAAAACTTGCTTAGCTTTCTTCGTCCTCTTAGATGAGAAAAATAGATAAGCATAACCTATAAGCAAGAAAGATAAGCGATAGTAGCTTTGCTAATATAATTAACTCTGTATCATTATTAATTGCGCCATCGCTTATCTCTTCATTTAGCTTAGCGAGTAAAACATCTTACCTGCTTATCCTACCTGTCGTAATTAACTTTTTAATTACTGATTGGTCGCTTTCTCAGCCGCTTCTATGGTTTGGCGTATTAAAGTATTAATTGTCATTGGACCAACACCGCCTGGTACTGGGGTATAAGCTGAAGCGATTGACTCAATACCGGTTAGCTCAATATCGCCAACACCACCGTTGTCAGTAGGGTGGAAACCTGCATCTACCACAATAGCATCCGGTTTGATCCATTCTTTTTTAATAAGCTCTGGTACGCCTACAGCCCCAACAATAATATCAGCACGGCCGACATGCTCTGCTAAATTCTGAGTCTTTGAATGACAGATGGTTACTGTGCAGTTAGCGTTTAATAGCATTTGCGCCATTGGCTTACCTAAAATAGCACTGCGCCCCACCACGACCGCATTTTTACCTGAAAAATCAACACCATAGTGCTTAAGTAGATACATAATCCCCTGAGGTGTACAAGAACCATAAGCGGGCTCGCCCATGCTCATACGCCCAAAGCCCAATGACGTTACCCCATCTACATCTTTAGCTAAATCGATAGCATCAAAGCAAGCACGTTCATCAATTTGTTCTGGAACGGGATGTTGCAGTAAAATACCATGCACATCAGGGTTATTATTAAGCGCCTCAATTTTAGCCAATAACGCTTCAGTTGAAGTACTCTCTGGCATTTCAACTCGCATTGACTCCATACCGACTCGCTTACACGCATTACCTTTCATACGCACATAAGTGGCAGACGCTGGATCATCACCCACTAAAATAGTTGCTAAAATAGGTGTGCGGTTTGTTTTTTTCTTTAAGGCTGCCACGCGCACACTTAAGTCTTGTTCGATTTGTTGCGCTAAGGCTTTGCCATTTAGCACTGTGGCCGTATTTACATCGGTCATGTAGAGCTCCAGATTTTAAATATTATTAATGGAAAATATTTCAATAAGCGTGTTCATTTAGCTGGATTCTAATTAAGTCTTTAAGTTTGAATCAACTCAGTATATTGTAACTGATGACAAGCAAATAATCAGAATGTGATACGTTTTGATAGTAAATTATCTGTATAAATAAATTGTCATTGAATTTTTTAATCACAAACTATGACTTCTTTTTTTATTTTTTAAATATAACTTGTATTTTAGTTTTTATTTGATATTATAGTTCACCTCAAATGGCTGGGTGGCAGAGTGGTTATGCAGCGGATTGCAAATCCGTGGACGCCGGTTCGATTCCGACCCCAGCCTCCAAATTATGTGTTGACGAATATTCGATTTATGATAATATACGCGCACTTGATGAGTTGTTAGAAACATTAAACAGCTTGTGATAAAAGTTTTGCCCGGGTGGTGAAATTGGTAGACACAAGGGATTTAAAATCCCTCGCTCTAACGAGCGTGCCGGTTCAAGTCCGGCTCCGGGTACCATATTCAAGAACAAAAGGCTTCCAAGCAATTTGAAGCCTTTTTTCTGTTTGGGGGTTTTGCGATATTCAAAAAAAGCCTAAAAGATTGATTTTTAGGCCAGTATAGAGTGTTTAATAAGTCCATGCTAAACTTGATATGCCAACTCATTGGCAACCATTAACAGCAAGTTAAAAGCCGCACATTTTGACCTCTATGCTCAAGTCAACATTTATAATTTTATCTAGGATCTGTTGAACATAATATCATAGGTTAAAATATCCCCTTCATCACCAAAAGGATCAGCCATTTCTGCAGTGCCGCCAAGTATGTCACCTTTTTTATCAATCTCATAGCAAGCTTTGCCGGATTCATCATAGTCAAATGATATGGCGTCTGACTCAATTGACTCACACAACCATGCCGTCGTATCACTGGCTTTAGTCAATGACCAATGAAACACATTGCGACTCACACGTTCAGCTCTTGTCTCATCTTTATAGACGATCTCATCGGCGTAAACACCTTGGCTATCTAAAGTAGCGTATTTAGGTAAATCAGTATTTTTGACCACTTCAGATATAGCCCTATCGGCAGTTTTAGCCCCCTTATAACGATATGGCGCAGTATCATAATAAATCGTTGCTGGCATGACAAATAAGGGCTCATTATCTAACAAAAACACCATTTTATAATCTTTATAACGTACAGATTCATTATTAAAAGTTGTTTGTCCTATTTCATCGCCAATCATTGAAATCTGTAGAGTTGTCCCATCTGTCTCAGCCTTGAATGCTATATCAAGCTCCGTCGCAACTTTCTGCAATACTGCTTCAACCGGATAGGTTTCTGCCCCGAGCATACGTTCTGGGTATTGATGAGTGCTGGACGTATCAGGCGTTGTGCTTGCACAGGCACTTAAAGTCAGAGCGGCAATAAGACAGAGACTAAGATTTTTCATAAAAGTTCCTTTTATATAAGATGTAAGTAGTATAAATAGGTCAGTTTAATATAAATTAAATATTGTAACTAATAATCGGTTATATCATTAATATGGTTCTAGCTTTAGGTACCATAGATATAGGCAAGATCAATATAGATAAGAATACTATAGGCAAAATCAGCAATAGACAAATAAGTAATATGAAAAATAAACGCTAAAGCCGCTCTAGATAAATTGCTTTAAACAGGAGCAGAACAATTGACCGACTTTCAAGCAAAAGCATTTTAAACATCAGAGTCTCAAACATAAAACGCTCTGACATTTCAATGATGAATCAGCGCCACAACCCTTCTGTATTAATCAGACTTTTTTCAATAACTGGATAACCACTAAATTTAAGCGCCAGCCCTTTATCATCAGGGTTTAAAGTACACATAGCCCCTATTGGAAAACTCTGCTTACGAGCCACATGCCCAAACGGCAATCCAGTATAAACAGGTAAACCTGTCATACGGCGTAACTGTTCTATCACTATACTCATGTCATACCGTGCATCGTAGGTATCCTTACCTATATTACTAAAAGCGCCTAACACAATAGCCTGCTGTTTTTTAAAAGTACCTGCCAAGAATAAACCATAAAGCATGCGCTCAATATGGTATGTCTGCTCTCCCACATCCTCTAAAAATACAATGCCGCCCTCAGGTTGAGGTAAATACTTACTGCCTGCCAGTGCAGAAACCACACTTAAGTTACCCCCCCACAGCATTCCTGAGATAGGTTTTGAGCCAAATTCAATATTTTTTTGCAGCGGTAACTCAAGAATAAGATTAGGCGCTGTAAGAGCATCCACAAAACCTTGACAACTGATTTTATCAGGCTCAGTTTTGCCAAACTCGCTATATAACATCGGCGCTGATAAGCTACTCATCCCACCTTGAGCTAACAAAGCACATTGTATGGCAGTGACATCGCTAAATCCTGCTAGTATACTGCCCCGATCCTGCATTATTCTGCCTAAGGTTTGCCAGTCGATATGCTCGAGCAATCGTATTGCACCGTAGCCGCCGCGTACTCCCAAGAGAAGCTTCGGGGCCTCGATGGCACCAGTCGCAATATTCTGAAGATCACTCCTGCGTTGGCTATCAGTACCTGCAAAACGTAAATATTGACGGCCAGTAATCTCAGGATTTTGTACTTTAAACCCTGCACACGCCAGCCGCTGCAAACTACGCTTATTGCGTAACGCATCAGCACCAGTATTTGAGCTTGCAAACAACCGTGTGGTTATAGTTGGTGCAAAGCAGTCTAAAGTTTCTGGCATTAAGGTTGAAGCAATCGCTCTATGAGCTCCTGTTCCCAATACGCCCATACTAGCAATACCTATAGAGGTTAGACCTAAAAAATACCTACGGTTAAGGGTCTTTGCTTGATTTTTTTCATTGGCAATAGCTATTTGGGGTTTTTCGTTAACATCTATTTGTTTCTGTTCATCATCTAAGCTATCGTTAAACGATGTCATTATCGGTGAATGTGAAAACAGCCCATTATTTTTTTTATTCATATCTGAGTGCCTTAAACCTTTAATAAATAACCTAGAATAAACAACCTAGACGTCGATAATATACGAGGCATCTATTCTTTTTTTACAGCATACAGCTGGTTAATTTTAGATAGCTCTCATTATATCGCCTTAGTTAAAAATAAGTTATAAACTTGTATCATTTCTCGCATCCAAAACACACCCACTGCTGCGCTATACTATAATTACCATGTGGGTAGGTAGTCCATGCCACCCAATAGATAAAATAAGCAGTACGGCTACCAAAATCCTTATCATACTTTTATATGTTTTTTATTAATTAGGACTAATCATGAGTTATACCTTTAATCGTACCTTCCCTCACACTCGCTTACGCCGCCTACGGGTTAATGATAACGTTCGAGCTATGATTCGTGAAGTTGAGTTACACCCCAAGCATTTTATTGCACCTGTTTTTGTATTGAACGGTGAGAATCAGCGTGAAGCTGTGGCCAGTATGCCGGGTGTTGAACGTCTGTCCATCGATTTGTTGATTGAGCATGCCAAAGCCCTACTTAATGAGGGCGTAACTACCGTAGACATCTTTCCGGTTATTGATGCGAGTTTAAAAACAGAAGACGGTAGAGCTGCCTATGATCCAGATGGCTTAGCGTGCCGTGCGGTACGTGCTCTAAAAAAAGAAGTACCCGATATGGTGGTCATGACAGATGTGGCGTTAGATCCCTACACCACTCATGGTCAGGATGGATTGATAGATGAAAGTGGTTATGTGGTTAATGATGCTACTGTCGAGGTCTTAGTTGAACAAGCCTTAGCTCATGCCCGTGCAGGCGCTGACATTATATCGCCAAGTGATATGATGGATGGGAGAATACTAGCGATACGTGAAGCCTTTGAAGAAGAAGGGTTTGTCAATACCAGCATTATGGCTTACTCCGCCAAGTATGCGTCTGCTTATTATGGTCCTTTCCGTGATGCGGTAGGCAGTGCCGGAAATTTAAAAGGCGGTCATAAAAAACAATACCAAATGGATTTTGGTAACCGTGCCGAAGCCTTGCATGAGGTGGCTATGGATATTAATGAAGGGGCTGATATGGTCATGATTAAACCCGGCCAACCTTACCTAGACTTAATTCGTGAAGTCAAAAATACCTTTGGGGTACCTACCTTCGCCTATCAAGTATCTGGCGAGTACGCTATGCATATGGCGGCTATACAAAAAGGCTGGTTATCTGATGCAGTTATACTGGAATCCCTCATCGGCTTCCGCCGTGCTGGTGCTGATGGTATTCTTACTTATTTTGCTTTAGAGGCCGCTAAGCAGTTAAATAAGCTATAACCTAACCTGTAACCTTATACTCTTCAACGAGCGGATTTGCGCAATCGCTGCTTTAATAGCCAAATACTTTCAAATCAGTGACAGTGTTAACCTTGTTAAGCATGCTCGTATAGTACGTACACTCGGTTGCGGTGCCCTTTACTTGTATAAAAGGGTTTCAGCTATTAGTTTTAGCCATAAAAAAATCCCCGTAATTGTACGGGGATTTTTAACGAAACCAGTTCTGAATGGACTGAGCTTTTAATAAAATTAATCGTCAATATCCATTACTTTCCCAAACGTTTTTGAATTAGAAACGTTTGACGTAAGAGATGCCATATACCCAAGGATTAATCTCTACTGTACCAATATCAGCACCATTCAACTCTACGTCTGGCTCAAGGTCAATATAGCGAGCATCTAAACGAACGGAGTCAGTTGGATTGATTTTGAAGTCAACACCCACATGACCTGCCACGCCCCAGCTATCATCAATATCTAAGTCATTACCATTATCTAAATAGATACGTTCTTTAAAGAACGTTGTATAGTTTGCACCTACCCCAACAAAAGGCTTAACTGAAGAGTTTAGACCATCAAAATGATACTGTAACGATAACGTTGGTGGAAGATGTTGTGTCTGAGCTTTAATGATATTACCATCTGCATCTTTCAAATCGATATCGTGATGAAATGGCAAAGCTGCTAATAGCTCAACACCAATATTATCTGCAACAAAGTATTCGCCAGTGATTGTAGGACGCACATCAGAATCAACGTCCACAGCCAATGTTCCATTAGCCAATGAGCCGTTACCACTTTCTGGGTCGACATATCCAGCACCCACGCCCACCGTCCAAGTGCCTGCTGTTTCTGCCATTGCAGGTGTTATGCTTAAACCTGCAGCCAGTGCAGCTAATATCAATGCTTGACGTTTAATCATAGTTTCCTCAACTTATTTAAATGATAGATAAAGTGCTAAAATAACTGAAATAAGATTAGGCTTAAAAGTTAATAACCAACAGTTAGTTTATTTCTACTTTCTAACTGTCTAGTTTGATTATATTAAATATCCTTAAACTTTGTAAGGTGTTTTAACCAAAAAGATACGACTTGCTAGTCGGCTATTTTGGTTGGCTTTTTTAATTTTTCAAATCCTATTATTGCTTTCTAATGCCTCAAAATTTTTATGACATCAGATACTATAAAGGTTATATGTTTATCTGTATAACTACCCGTCATTATGATCTCAAACACTATGATTTCAACATTAGTACTTTTCAATTAATGCATTCTAGGTAACAAGTCTCCTAGCTTTTACCTTACTGTTCATTAGCACTGGTAATGGTGATCACTCATAGATAGTCTTATATAAAGCAGTTGTGATTTCATCTTTACCACCTATAATAACCACTCTGTAACTTATGACCTTTATTTAATAGGCAAAGTTTTACGACTTACTGCAAAGAGCATAGTTTTACCACTCGCTACAATATGAATAGTATAAATAATCAAGAAACCCTATTTCATCTAGTCAAAAATCAAATTAAAGGTACACCATGAGCAAGCTCAATCCCAAACAACAAGAGGCCATGACCTATGTGTCCGGTCCCCTCCTCGTTCTAGCGGGTGCAGGCTCAGGTAAAACGTCAGTTATCACGCGAAAAATCGCTTATCTTATCGAACAATGTAATGTTCCTGCTGAACGTATTACGGCAGTAACTTTTACCAATAAAGCCGCACGCGAAATGAAAGCCCGTGTTTCCTCTTTAATGCCCAAAGATAAAATACGCGGTCTAACAGTCTCAACCTTCCATCAATTTGGATTACAGTTTTTACGCTATGAGCTGCTGCACACCCCTTTAAAAGGCAATTTCTCTATTATGGATGCCGACGATAGTAAGCGGCTACTTATGGAGCTTATGATGCGTGACAATTTATCTGGCGCAGAAAGTAGAGAGCTTGTCGGAAAAGCCATCAAGTTTATCTCTGATTGGAAAAACGACTTAATCGAACCTGAAAAAGCGATGGAAACGCTTGATGACCCTGAAGACATGATATTTGCCACGCTTTATGCCTTATATGAGCGCAACTTGCGGGCTTACAACGCCGTAGATTTCGATGATTTAATTGTTTTACCTGCTAAAATATTGCGTGAAAATGCACAGCTAAGAGATAAATGGCAAAACCGTATTCGCTATCTACTCGTTGATGAATATCAAGATACCAACACTGCCCAGTACGAGCTGATTAAGCTTATTGTAGGCCCTTTGGGTAAGTTTACGGTGGTCGGCGACGATGACCAATCTATCTACGCATGGCGTGGCGCACGTCCAGAGAATATGGCGCTGCTCAAAGAGGATTTCCCCAAGCTAAAAGTGATTAAACTTGAGCAAAACTACCGTTCTACCAATCGTATTTTAAGTGCGGCTAACCAAGTCATCATGAATAATGAGCATTTATTTGATAAAGCGCTGTGGTCAGAAAAAGGTCAAGGCGAGAAGATTCGTATCATTAATTGCCGTAATGATGATGATGAATCTGAGCGAGTCGCTAAAGAGATTGTGACTCATAAACTGCGCTTTGGTAACGAATGGGAGCAATATGCCGTTTTATATCGCAGTAACTTCCAAGCGCGTATGTTAGAAGCACAGCTGCGACAACTACAAGTACCTTATAAACTCTCAGGGGGTCAATCATTTTTTGCACGTAGTGAGATTAAAGATGTGATGGGCTACTTACGCTTGATACTAAACCCTGAGGATGACAGCGCATTTTTACGTATTGTGAATACCCCAAAGCGAGGACTAGGACCGGCTACTTTAGAAAAGTTGGGCTTATTTGCTCAAGAGCATAGCATCTCACTATTGGCGTCCTGTACTCATGGCGGGCTTGGTCATGTATTACCAATAAAGGCGTATAGTACTCTTAAAGAATTTGGCGAATTTATTGAGCACTATACGCGCGAGCTTGATCAACACCCCGATCCTGTACCGCTAGTGCGCCAGTTGATCGATGAAACGGGCTATATCGATTTTGTGCGTTCGGATTCCAAAACCCCGCAGCAAGAAAAAAACCGGATTGACAATATTGAGGTGTTGTACACCAGCATCCAAGCGCTTATTAACCGTGCAGAAGACGATGATGACAAAACTATTGATGCGGTTATTCGCAAACTGGTATTGCTTGATATGCTTGAACAACAGCAAGAGGAAGAAAATACCAACAAGGTAAACTTGATGACATTGCATGCCGCCAAGGGTCTAGAGTTCGATTTTGTCTACATAATGGGCTTAGAGGAGGAGCTACTTCCCCATCGAAACTCTATTATCGGAGAGACTATTGAAGAAGAACGCCGTTTGATGTACGTAGGGATTACCCGCGCTCGCCGTGAGTTAACCCTAACCTTGGCAGCCCAGCGCCGCGGTGGTGGCCAAATGCGTACAACGACACAAAGCCGCTTTTTAGAGGAGCTGCCTGAAGAGCACTTAGATTGGCCAGCCAATGCCAAAAAGAAAAAAGCCGAACGCGACCCCCAAGTTGTTGCTGCTGAATACATGGCAAATATTAAAGCGCTTTTAAAAAAGAAATAAAGGCTTGGTAAAGGCTAAAACTTAACCAAATATTAATCATGCAAGTCCATAAAAATATTGTAAAATAACCTCAAAATGGCAGGAGTCACTCCTGTCATTTTTGTTTTTAACTTATTTTTTATTCTATCAACTGATTAGGGGCGCGTATGTCAAGCAATACTGAACAAGCATTCAAGCAAGATATTCCCCCCGAAAGTTATGACCGTGCTGAAGATAAACTTATTTATCTACAAAGCCTAGTTGCTGATAACGATTTGCCATTGATAGCAGACTTTTTAAATGAGCAGTCTGAATATGAGATTGCTAACCTGCTTGAATCCTTCCCAAGTGACGATCGCAAGATAATTTGGTCACAAGTTCCAGTAGAGATTAAAGGTGAGGTGCTTGCTGAGGTTGAAGGTGATATTCGTCCATCCTTGATGGAAAATATGCTCGCAGGCGAAATTGAAATCCTTGCTGAAGATCTCGACGCTCAGGATATTGCTGAGATTTTAGATACTGTCGATGATACAGTTCGTACAGAGGTCATGTCTAATCTGGATGATGATATTCGCCTACAAGTTAGCCAATTAAATACTTATGAAGAGTATGAAGTTGGTGATTACATGGATCCAGACACCATCCAGATTAAAGGCAATATTACGTTAGAACAAGTCCAAGAATTCTTGCGCGAAGATGAAGATTTATTAGATGACCAAACCCAAGAGCTAATTGTAGTAGACACAAGTAATCAGTTGCTCGGACTACTGAGCTTAGTTGATTTAATTAAATACCCACAACAGTCTATGGTTGAGCAGTGGATTGATCCTGCGATTACTATTAATGATCGCATGGATATTCAAGATGCGGCAGCCGTCTTTCGTTCATCAGACATTCGTTACGCTCCGGTGGTAAATAGCTTTGGCGAATTGGTCGGCCAGCTTAATGCTGAAGACATCATGGAAATTATTCGTGATGATGTTGATAGCACCATGAAGCACTTAGCCGGTGTCAGTGATGATGAAGAACTATTTGCGCCTATTTTACGCAGTGCCAAAAGCCGAAGTGTGTGGTTGGGTATTAACTTATTAACCGCATTATTGGCGGCTGCGGTAATCGGCCAATTTGAAGCAGTATTGGCTCAAGTCGTCGCTTTGGCCGTCCTAATGCCAGTCGTTGCTAGTATGGGTGGCATCTCTGGTAGCCAGACGCTAACCGTTGTTATACGCGGTTTGGCAATGGGGCAAATTGGGGGGTCTAACCGAGTTTGGTTAATGAATAAAGAGCTATGGGTTGGGGCGATTAATGGGATTATTTGGGCGCTTATTATGGCGGGCATTGCTCAGCTTTGGTTCCATGATCCAAGGATTAGCTTGGTCATAGGCTGTGCGATCGCCATCAATATGACCGCAGCAAATGTTGCTGGCATTAGTATTCCTTTACTATTGAAGCGTATGGATATTGACCCAGCCCTTTCAGCATCGGTCATTTTGACCACAGTAACCGATATTGTTGGCTTTATGTCATTCTTAGGACTTGCCAGCATTCTAATATTATAGCTTATTACCGATTACCGAATACCGAATACCGATTTTAAAGTATGACGTCTATTTTAAGAAAATAAGCCTGTCAGTTTTATTTAAGTAACGATTTTTAAAATTTCGCTAATCCATATCCAGATTAAAGCCTTAACCAAAATATTTTTTATCAGATGAGAGGTAAGATATGAACTCCGTACAAGTTAAGATCTTAAATTCTAAAATTGGCAACGACCCCGCTTTCCCCATGCCAACTCGGGCAACAGATGGCTCAGCCGGTATTGACTTACGTGCTTGTATTGATGAGCCTATGACTATTAAAGCCGGCGAAACAAAGCTCATTGGTACTGGTATGGCAATTTATATTGCTGATCCTAATTATGCCGGTATTATCCTGCCCCGCTCTGGACTTGGTCATAAACATGGTATTGTACTGGGTAACTTGGTGGGGCTTATTGATGCCGATTATCAAGGCGAGTTGATGGTCAGTGTCTGGAACCGAAGTGACAGGGATTTCATACTTAATCCTGCTGAACGTATGGCACAATATATGGTAGTGCCAGTCGTACGCCCTAAGTTTGAGATTGTTGACAATTTCAATGAACTAAGTGCGCGCGGTGCAGGTGGCTTTGGACATTCTGGTAGAAAATAGCCATCGAATATTCTCCAAAACCAAATTAAAAACACATGTAATTGCTAAGAGAAAACACATGTAATTACTAAAAGTAAGTAGATTTAACGATTTTGAACATGCTTTTTTGCGTTTGCGCAATGTATTGGACAACATACTTTATTCAAAACAACAATAAAAAAATTGTCCTGTAACTTCAAACACTTACCCCGTTTAAAACGACCCATTTAATCAATAGGTCGTTTTTTTGTTATAGTTAAAGAAGACTAAAATGGTTACAAGGCAACCGAGTGCAAGTACTACTGGAGTAGGCTTAACGAGGTTAACGCCGTAACCATTTAGTAGTACGCTGACTATAGTAAATCAGCATTCATTACCTCCTGTCCTGTATATCAGACAGATTAACCAATCATAACGCTTTATACTTTATTAAGTAACACTTTAAAGTTATGATTGAAACTATTCGTTACATTTAATGTAGTGTGGGAGAACATTTTGTCGTCGCATTCCTATTCGGCTCAACGTGCTTTATTTAAAGCCTATGATATTCGCGGTAAACATACCTTGTTTACCGATGCTTTTGTCTGGGATTTAAGCCGCGTATTTGCTAATGACTTACTTCTAAAAACTAAGCAAATAAACACTCAGCACCTTACTACTGAAAGCTCAAATACCAAGAGACCCACTGTTGTTATCGGCTATGACACACGCCAAGGTAGTCTAGCAATTGCACAAAAATTTGCATATACCTTTAGCCAATCTGGGATAAATGTGGTCTGGATTGGACTGGTTACCACCCCTATAATGGCGTTTTGGGCAAATCAGTATGAAGGGCATGGTTTTATTGCAACGGCAAGTCACTCAGCGAGACATATTAATGGATTAAAATGGCTACTCTTTGGCGAATCACCGAGCAGCTCATACATCGAGCAGCTGTATACTCAATTAGCAGATTTGCAAACTGCAACCATAAATAAGAATGCCCCTGCTGATAAAGCGACTGATTTTGAGGCCTTTGAGTATAACTTGCCACACTTAACGGTTCTAACAAAGTCAAAAGTCACTGATGACTATATCAACATGACCGTACGTGCCATTGAACAAGTCCATATCCAATCAGATTCAAATATAACCCCTTCTGACCCGCTTAAAATTGTCATCGACTGTTTAAACGGAGCGACTGGACCTTATGCTCATGCTTTTTTTACCAAGCATCCAAGCTTATGCTCAGAGGTCATTGTGCTTAATGACAACCCAGATGGTAATTTCCCTAAAGGAAATCCTGATCCAACAGAATCTGGACGCCTAAACGAATTGAGTTTGGCAGTTTTAACTCATCAAGCCGATATTGGCTTAGCGTTTGATGGGGATGGAGACCGCTTAATGGTCGTGGACAATCAAGGCAAAGTAATTGCGCCAGATCATCTTTTATACTTATTAGCTCTAGTTGCCCTTGACGGTGTGGAGAGGTCTAATAATCCTCATCACGAAACAGTCATTTTTGATGTTAAGTGTTCACACCACTTGCCCAAGCTCATTGAGAAAATAGGGGCAACGCCCCAAATGACTAAAACAGGCAGCAGCCTAATGCGTAGAGCACTGCAAACGGCAGATAAAACCACTGATAATCAAGCCCTATTTGCAGGCGAGCTATCTGGTCATTTTTTATTTAATGATGGTTATTTTACTTTGCATGATGATGCCATGTATGCCGCATTGCGTTTAATAAACTGGTTAAACTGTAAGCCTAAACACCAATCACATCAGCAATTCATAGCTCAGTCTTTACATGAGGCACATGATACGAAGCTGCATTCACAAACTCAACCTGTAGCTCAACAGTTACCAAACTGCTTATCCTGCATCATTGAACAACTACCAAATATGGTAAGTACCTCCGATGTGTATTTGCCACTAACCTTTTATAGAGTCACAAATCGTGTTAATTCATCTGATGAAAACGTCCTTTTATCTAGACTTTCAAACTTGTGTCAAACACTAGAAAAGAATTGTTTACCCAGTCAATCTCATCATAGTTTTACTGAGCACTGTCAAACAGCTTTAATTAATAAAGCTAGCAAATTTGGACTGCCCAAAAACACCCTCTTAACAACGATTGATGGCATTCGCTTGGATTTCCCAAACGGCTTTGGCGTGATACGTAAATCAAATACCAGCAACTGCTTGACGGTTCGTTTTGCTGGTAACTCCTTATCTGATTTAAAAGACATCCAACACTATTTTGTTATGTTATGTGAATCATTAGACAGTAATTTAGCCAATCATATAGCCAATATTCCCGCAACAGCGTAAAATAGTTTTATTACTTTAAAATACCCCCAAATCATAACCAGTGATAGTCAGACTTACTTAACTACAAAGTTGACTAATAACCAATCACAACCTTTACACATAAGCGCTGTTAAACCTCATAGCCTTTGAATATAAGCCCCTAAATATTAAAGTCTATTAACAGCATACCTTTTACTGAAAGATTTTGATTGAAAAGGTCTTGTTTAATACAGTCTGTAACTCATAAACTCTATAGCTCTTAACTTATATCTCATATAATAAACCGACAATTCTTCAAGATAACAAACAGAGTCTAATATGTCATTAAACCTTGCCGAAGCAAAAACCACTGCCCAAGTTCTTACCACTGCCTTACCGTATATTCAACGCTTTGAAGATAAAATCATTGTCGTTAAATATGGCGGAAACGCTATGACTGACCCCGAACTCGAAAGCTCTTTTGCGCGTGACATTGTGCTGTTAAAAACGGTAGGCCTGCACCCTGTTGTAGTCCATGGTGGCGGACCTCAAGTGGATAACCTATTAAAAGAATTGGGTCGTCAATCAAATCGTATTGATGGCATGAGAGTAACGGACAAACCTACTATGGATGTTGTTGAGATGGTCCTAGGGGGTAGTGTTAATAAGTCTATTGTCAGCCTTATTAATAAACACGGAGGCCGTGCGATTGGACTTACCGGCAAAGATGCGAATCTTATTCGAGCAAGAAAGCTATTGATGAATAAAACTGACAGTGAGGGTCTCTCTACTGAAGTTGACTTAGGTTTTGTGGGTGAAGTGGTCAGCGTTAATAAAGATGTCATTCAAATGTTGATTGCTTCAAACTTTATTCCCGTTATTGCACCAATCGGTGTAGATAATGACGGCAATAGTTACAATATCAATGCCGACTTAGTGGCTGGCAAAGTAGCTGAGTTTTTGCAGGCTGAAAAGCTTATGCTGTTGACTAATATCAAGGGTGTATTGGATAAAAGCGGACAAGTGGTTACAGGTCTAACCCCTAAAAAAGTAGATGCGCTAATCGAAGATGGTACTATATCTGGTGGGATGATACCCAAAATTCAATGCGCGTTAGATGCGGTACGAAGTGGGGTCAAAAGTGCGGTTATTGTGGATGGCCGAGTTCCAAACGCTACCTTACTTGAAGTCTTTACCAATGAAGGTGTGGGGACATTAATTAGCCGTGACCTAAATTCAGAGCTCGTATAGGTTTTACTATAGTTAAAGGCGGTAAGTTTATAAAAAGGGTTGAGGAATGTCTCTCTCTGTTTGGTCACTGATATTTATACTACATAGTCTATTTAGTTGGTGGATAATCGGCTTTGGTGGTGCGAAGTGGGTGGAAGGATTGAAGGCATTTTTTTTAATTGATTGGTTTACGTTAGATTGGAATAGCGAACAAATCAGGTTCTATGTTTTAATTCTTTGGATAGTCAGTATAGTTTGGTTTATTGTTGGCGTTTTTAGACCTGAGCTAAGAGCATTTTAACCCAGGGCTTTTCAATTACTTTCTAAATAATTACTTTCTAAATAATTACTCCGTTTTGGGCAAGTCTAAGAGGCAAATGTTGACTCAAAATCCTCTTCTTTAAACCCACAAAGCAAAATAGGTTTACCTTTATAGTCTCCTTCGACAATTGGTCGTTTAATCATACTTGTATTAGCAACCAATAAGTCAATGGCATCATCCGCATTGGTATCAGCTGCTTGTTTTTGTTTCTCAGAAAGCTTCCGCCATGTCGTACCACGTCTATTGAGTACTTTGTCGATGCCGAGCTCATCTACCCAGCGCTGTACACTGGCTTTGTCGATACCTTGCTTTTTGTAATCATAAAACGCATAAGGCATATTTAGCTCATCCAATTTATTAAATGCTTTTTTCATGGTGCTACAGGCTTTAATGCCATAAATTGTGATGTTCATTACCGCTCCTTTATATTAAAACTCATAACATAATGATATTACTGACATGTTTTAAAAAAATTGAATCCTTCACCTTTACCAAAAAAGTAATAATGATACAAACCAATCTCTCATTATAATTGGCTCATAACATCGCAATTTTAGTCAATTTACGCTATCCTATCGTATCAAATTCTACCTATTATTTTTAACTAAAATAGTATTAATAAAATCGTCAATTCCTCTTTCACACTATAATTTATAACTTTGAGCCAATTTCATTATGACTAACACGCGTAATACAGTAACAGAAGACCAATTAGACCATATGAATCCAAGCAGTATGTACCCAAACAGTAATACCAATGCCAATACCAATACCAATCCGAACCATTACTACCCTCAAGCTATTGAGGCAGAACAACAAGCTAAATGGGCAGCTGACAAGCGTTTTGAAGTCAGTAATAATATCAAACATACTAACACCCGTTATATGCTGTCCATGTTCCCATATCCAAGCGGCAAGCTACACATGGGGCACGTTAGAAACTACACCATTAGTGATGTGTTAAGCCGTTATTACCGTTTAAAAGGCGATACTGTATTACAGCCAATGGGCTGGGACGCCTTTGGGATGCCTGCCGAAAATGCTGCCATTGCCAACCAAGTTGCCCCTGCTAAATGGACGTTTGCTAACATTGATAACATGCGTGGTCAGCTTAAAACACTCGGCTTATCTATCGATTGGTCACGTGAATTTGCTACCTGTACACCTGAATATTACCGATGGGAACAGTGGTTTTTCTTGCAGCTTTATAAAAAAGGCTTAGTCTATAAAAAACTGGCTACTGTTAACTGGGATCCAGTGGATAACACGGTGCTCGCAAACGAGCAAGTTATTGATGGAAAAGGCTGGCGAAGTGGTGCACCAGTTGAAAAACGCGATATACCTATGTATTACTTTAAGATTACTGACTATGCTGATGAGCTGCTTGATGATTTAGATAAGCTCGAAGGACAATGGCCAAGCGATGTCATTACAATGCAACGCAATTGGATTGGCCGTAGTCAAGGGATGGAAGTGCACTTTCCTTATAAAAACCGTGACGATATCAGTACCTTAGACGTGTTTACCACCCGTCCAGATACGTTAATGGGTGTCACTTATGTGGCAGTTGCTGCAGAACACCGTTTAGCCAAGCTGGCTGCTGAACAGAATCCAGAAATTGCGGCATTCTGCGAAGAATGTAGAAAAGGCTCGGTTGCTGAAGCAGACATAGCACAAGCTGAAAAAGTTGGTATGGATACAGGACTGACGGTTACTCACCCACTAACTGGCAAAGAAGTGCCTGTCTGGGTGGCAAACTATGTGCTTATGAGCTATGGCTCAGGGGCGGTCATGGCTGTGCCAGCACACGATGAACGTGATTATGAATTTGCCACCAAATACAACCTACCAATTAAGAGGGTTATTAAAACTCCCGAAGACCATGAAGGACCTTATACGGAGCGTGGCATTTTAGTTAACTCAGGCGAATTTGATGGCCTTGATTTTGAGGGATCATTTGAGGCCATGCTTGCAAAGCTTGAACCGAAGGACCTAGCCAATCGCAAAATCCAATATCGCTTAAGAGATTGGGGTGTATCACGTCAACGTTATTGGGGCTGCCCAATCCCAATGGTTAATTGTGAATATTGTGGTAACGTGCCGGTTGAAGAGTCTGACCTGCCAATTAAGTTACCGACTGATGTCGTTCCCGATGGCCGTGGTAATCCTCTAAAAAACATACCCGAGTTTGTTAATACCACCTGTCCAAAATGTGGGGGTCCGGCTGAACGTGAAACCGATACCTTTGATACGTTTATGGAATCTAGCTGGTATTATGCTCGTTTCGCCAGTCCAAATGATGACACTCAAATGGTCGATAAATCAGCAGCAGATACTTGGTTACCTGTAGATCAGTACGTAGGCGGTGTTGAGCATGCAGTTATGCACTTATTATATGCCCGTTTTTATCACAAATTAATGCGAGATGAAGGCTTAGTGTCTGGCGATGAGCCCTTTAAGAATCTACTGACCCAAGGTATGGTATTGGCTGGTACTCTTTATCGTGACAATGAAGATGGCAGTAAGACCTACTATTTTGCAGAGGATGTTGACATCAATTATGATGATCGTGGTCAGCCAATTAATGCTACTTTGAAAGCAGATGGGTTGCCTGTCACTATTGGTAAGATTGAGAAAATGTCAAAATCTAAGAACAATGGGGTTGATCCACAAACCACTATTGATGAATACGGTGCCGATACTGTTCGCCTCTACACACTATTTGCCGCACCTGCAGATCAAACCCTTGAGTGGTCAGATGATTCATTAAAAGGACCATACAACTTTTTGAAAAAAGTATGGCGTAGCGTAACCGACCATTTACAAGTATTAGACAATCACACCCTGTCTGGCGCAGACCTACCCGCTGTTTCAAGTTTACATAATAGTTTTGATAAAGCGTCAAAAGATCTGCGACGCAAGACACATGAAACTATTGCTAAAATTGATAATGACCTAGGTCAGCGTTTGTCTTTAAATACCCCCGTCTCTAGCTTAATGGAACTTGCCAATGAGTTAAGTGCTTATAAAGCTGACACAAGCCAAGCGGTAGAAACAACGCTTGCCGTGCAACACGAAGCCATTGTTGCCTTGCTAACTATGTTGTCTGCCTATGCCCCACATATTGCTGAACATTTACTTGAAAAGTTAGGCGTTGATACCACTAAACTTGTGTACCCTTCGCTTGATGAATCTGCCTTAGTACAAGATACTATTACCATGGTAGTGCAAGTCAATGGCAAAGTACGAGGCAAGATGGAAGTTGCGCCAGACAGTGATGCAGAATCACTAAAAGCACAAGCTAAAGCCATTGATAGCGTTTCTAAGTATCTAACGGGCGAGATTAAGAAAGAAATTGTCGTACCTAATAAATTAGTGAACATTGTGGTGGTCGGATAAATGAAAATATTAAAGGCAGTAGTCGACACTAAAGCGTTAAAAGCAAGAGATGACAAGCTGTGTTCCTTCTTTAAAGCCAGTTGCCTATCAGCCTTAATATTTGCCCCAACATTGCTAGCAGGTTGCGGCTTTCACCTGCGTGGTCTCGAAACGCCTATGAGCTACGTGGTAAGTAGTACCGCATTACACCTACCAGATGACAGTAGCAGTTTTTATTTAAAACAGCCGCTTAAGCAGAGCCTCAATGCGGTTGGTGTTAATGTTGTAGATGATATTGGTCGTCAAATTAATGATTCAAACCAACAGTATACCGCAGCCATTACTGTCGATAATATCCGCTTTAAAAAATATGAGCTCGTGGGGGTGTTAACCGAAGTGCGTCTGGTATTATCCGCTGATGTAACTTACCAAACCCTAAGTAATATTGAAGGTCAAATTGGTAAGCCAATAACGGTTAAAAACCCTATTCAGGTAGAGCGCAGTTATCAGTTTAACGAGGCAACCGTGAGTGTCGAAGATCAACAGGGGGAGCAAATTCGTGATTGGCTCTATGACAGTCTTGCAAAACGCATAGCAGACCAATACGTAGCACTAAACTTGCCTAGAGTTGCGCCTCACACTATATCCACGGCACCGACTGCTGAGTCTGTTAAAAAAACCAATTCAACGCCATCATCCACACAGATGAACTGATTAAGTTATGCAAGATACCTTTCTTAATATTTATCCAAAAATCGCTAATGATCAGACCAGCGAACGTTATAACCTTTCAGGTTTGTGGTTAGCGCATGGTGATGAGCCTTTGCTACATCAGTGGTTAATAGATGCCATGCGTAGCACATGGCGAACACAAAGCTTAATGACTAAACGTGTTGATCTGTTATCGCCTAAATCATGGCAAGATGTACTCAGTGAGCTTAACAGCTTATCTTTATTTGATGATGCTACCGCAGTTGTCGTAACTGGTAACCATAAGCCAGACAAATATACACAGGATGAGCTTGAGGCCTTTGCTTTAGAGTCTCAGGGTGGCAATAACGACAACTGCCTAGTGTGGCTGACTGCAAAAATAGACAAGCGTGCCCAATCCAGCAAATGGTTTGTGCCATTTGCTAAATTGGGTAACGTTGTTGACTGTAATCTTTACAATGAAAATCAGCGGCAGCAGCTGTTGTCAATTCACGCCAATAGATTCGGATTGAACTTAACCTCCGATGCTTGGCAGTTTCTAATGCTACAAACTGAGCATCATTTATTAAGTGCCTACCAAGCATTGTGGCGCTTATCCTATTTATTTGCCGACAAAATAAGTCAAATTACCCCTGACACGCCTACAAATCTCGTGGATGTAGACGTTGAAGCATTGCAGAATGCGCTGGTTAGCGATGCCCAATACAGTGTTTTTGATTTATCAGATGCGATGCTCGCTGGTAATACAGCACAGGTTATTAAAATAGTAGAACAGTTACGTGCAACCGACGAACCAACGCCTTTGGTGCTATGGGCCATTAATAAAGATATGCGCTTAATAATGCAGCTTATGGATGGTCAAGACCCTCAGAGTATTGGTATATGGCGCAATAAACAATCGCTATTTCAAAACGCCTGTCGTAGGCACTCTCCCCACTCTACTGCCGATTGGTCAGATATTTTGTACCAATGTGATAAAGCCGTTAAAGGGGTTATTCATCAGCCTGCTTGGGAGCTTATCTTACAAGCAGCCCTACGAGTTACTGGAGTACAGTTATTTGCTTAACTTTTCCCAGTTTTTTTCTTCAAGACATCTGGCAAATTTTACTTAAAAAACGTATTACGATCGATATCTACTACTGCAATTATATTCCCGCTACTTTTTACGTGAATGGAAGCTTAATATCTCATCAATATCGGTAACGGTTAGACTCTTTAGAAGCTTTTGCTCTTCGATACTCATGTCATCAGCACGCTCTCTAATAATGTCAACTAATCGATGGGCAACCTCATCCGTTGAGGCATAGTATAGCTGTGGTTCGGATCGGACCAACTCAAATAAATACTCATGAACTGCCTGATGTCTTTTGTCATCTGTTAATTTTAATTGTTTAGCGTCTTGGTGTTCCATAGTCAACTCATTGTTGGTGGTTTTTGTCATTCTTCAATGAGAACTTTATCACTTTTAGCTTTTATCACTTTTCTAAGCAGATGATATAAAATTATTTTACACTATTCTCAATGTTAAGATACAGTAACTCCTTTAATGTATTGCAGCAATATAAACAACTGATAAATGTAGATAAAGATAATCATCTTTGAATATAATTAGAGTATATTAAATCAACTCTATACATCCGCACCCATCTTCTTTTGTTCCTGTAGTAACTTTTCTTAAACTTTAAACCATAGTGTTTTTTAGTCAATAAAGTATCATGTTTATATTAAAAATCTAATACTAGGTTGTAGCATGGCGTTTACTTCTATTTTTAAAAATCGCAAAACTATTTTAAAGTGGCTCATTGTTGGGCTCGTTGTTCTTGCTCTGGCACTGCTGGCTTATAATCGTTTTAAGCCCAAAGAAGACACACCAAGTTATATTACTGCCGTTGCTGAAAAAGGCGATATTGAAAATAATGTTATGGCATCAGGCAAAGTAAAAGCGCTCAATACAGTCGATGTCGGTGCTCAAGTATCGGGCGAGGTAACCAAGCTTTATGTGAATGTGGGTGATAAAGTCAAAAAAGGCGACCTAATCGCTCAAATTGACCAAGTAACACAGCGAAATACCCTCTCTAACCAGCAAGCATCTCTAGAGCAGAGCCGCGCAGGGTTACAAAGTGCAAAAGCTGAATATCTGAGTCGTCAAGCCGATTTAGAAAGTGCCTACGCTAATCTTGCCAGTCGTGAAGCGGAGCTAAAACAAGCCCGATCAGATTATCAAAGGTTACAACCTCTCCTAGCGATTAAGGCGATTAGTGAACAAGAGCTAGATAATGCCCAAACCAGCGTTGAAACAGCGAAAGCACAAGTTGCTAATGCACAAGCAGCCATAAAAACATCTAAAGCCGCTCTTATTACTGCACAATCAAACATTGCCAGTAACCAAGCTGATCTGCAAAAAGCGCAAACCAATTTGGATACCGCTACGACGGATTTAGGCTATACCACCATACGTGCACCTATGGATGGCACTGTGGTCGCTGTCGTAACCGAACAAGGTAGCACCGTTAACGCCAATCAGTCTGCCCCGACTATTGTTACACTTGCCGACTTATCCACAGTTCGTATCAATGCGCAAATCTCTGAGGCAGATGTCATAAATGTCAAAGCTGGTATGCCAGTATATTTTAATACTATTGGTAACCCTGATAAAAAGTACGATGCCGTATTAACTGCCATTGAGCCAGCACCTGAGCAAATAAGTGACACGAGCTCAACAAACTCAGCTATTTACTACGTTGGTTATATCGAAGTACCTAATCCAGATCGTCGCTTTCGTATTGATATGACGGCTCAAGTATACATCGTTGTTGATAGCGCTAAAAATACGTTATTGGTTCCTTCTGCCGCAATTAAGAAGGGTGTGCCTTCTAATAACACAAATAATTCGGCTTCAGGACATACAAGTCAAACTGCCCCAGCACGAGTCGCTAACAACAATGCTAATACAAGCATACCAGCCAAATCCAGTACGGGGATGGGGTATTATGTACGTGTATTAAACAAGGATGGTAGCGTAGAGGAAAGACCGGTAAAAGTAGGTATCGATAATCGCGTCAATGCTCAGATTGTAAGTGGTTTACAACGAGGTGAGGCGGTCATTATTGCTGAAAGTAGTAGTAACCCGGATAGTGAACAACGCAAAGGCCGACCTCGAATGTAACGATTAAAGGCACAGGCCGAATACACATCGGCTCACATCAAACCGCCAACTATCATTATATTACTTCTAACAATATTAGTGCTAAAAATCAAACTAGGTTATGACATCCTGAACTGAAGAATTTTCTATGACATCCTCTAAGCCGCCATATGTACGAAAAGAAGATAGCCTTGATACCCGCGATACCCTCGATAATGGTAATAATAAAAGCACAGGTGTGACAGTATTACAGGTACAGAACTCGAAGACTGCACATGTTACTGCTCCTATTATGCAGCTGTCTAATATCGTCCGAGAGTTCCCAGCAGGCGAGCAAACCATTCGTGTTTTACATGGCATCGATTTAACTATATATCAGGGCGAAATGGTTGCTATTATTGGTCAATCAGGCTCTGGTAAATCTACTCTGATGAATATCATAGGTTGTCTGGATAAAGCCAATGAAGGCGAGTATCTTATCTTTGGCAAATCTGTTGAGCAGCTTGAGGCTGATGAGCTGGCTAAGCTGCGCCGAGAACACTTTGGCTTTATTTTTCAGCGCTACCATTTACTGGGAGATATTAGCGCACGCGACAATGTCGCTGTCCCTGCTGTATACGCTGGTAAGAATAGTGATGCTCGAATGACACGTGCCGACCAGCTATTGACTGACTTAGGGCTTGGCGACAAGCTATATAACCGTCCTAATCAGTTATCGGGTGGACAACAACAACGTGTATCTGTGGCACGTGCACTGATGAACGGCGGAGATATTATTTTAGCCGATGAACCTACTGGTGCACTTGACAGCAAGTCGGGCGAAGATGTACTGAACATTCTAAAAGACTTAAATAGTCAAGGTCATACCATTATTATGGTAACGCATGACCCTTCTATCGCCGATCAAGCTGAGCGAGTCATTGAGCTTAAAGATGGTCGTATCATAGCGGATTATCATAACGAGCACGATAGCGCACCCACACCCTCCAAAACCATCACTACTGATCAAGATACTAGCTTGACCAATCAACACACTGAAAAGACACTGTTTTCCAAAAATAATACCGTAGTAAAAAACAGTAACTTTTCAAAAAAAAGCGCTATTGGCTCTTTTTTTGACCGTCTAGCCGAAGCTTTTAAAATGTCACTTTTGGCGATGCGTGCCCATAAAATGCGTACTCTTTTGACCATGTTGGGTATTATTATTGGTATTGCTTCTGTAGTCTCTATCGTAGGCTTAGGGCAAGGTTCACAGCAGCAGATTTTAGCGAGCATTAGTGCCCTTGGCACCAACACCATCACAGTAATAGATGGCTATCCTTATGGCGACCCTAGACGCAGTTATAACGATGATAGCTTAACACCAGAAGATGCTCAGGCAGTAGCTGAACAACCTTACATCGTTAGTGTTAGTCCACAACTTGATGCTAACGCCAATGTGCGTTATCGCAATATTGAAGAAGCCTCTACTATTAGCGGCGTGGGTAAAGACTACTTACAAGTTACCGGCGAAACCTTGGCATTTGGTCAAGGTTTTGATCAACAGAGTATTGACCGCCGAGTGCAAGACATCATCATAAACAGCGAGGCTAAAGATACTTTTTTTGCTAACAATGATGATCCTATTGGCGAAGTTATGCTGATTGGCAGCGTACCTAGCCGAGTGATTGGTGTTCTTGCAAGAAATGACAATGACTTTGGTCCAGCAAGCGACACTCCTATCCTATATATGCCTTATACCACGATGATGTCACGTATTCAGGGTAGCTCCCATATTGAGCGTTTTGTTGCACTCATAAATGATAATATTTCCTCAAGTGCTGCAGAAACCGCCATATCCGAGCTAATGATTAGCCGCCACGGTACCGATGACTTTCGTATCCAAAATTTAGACTCAATTCGCGAAACTATTGAATCTACCACTACAGCCCTGACCCTACTTATATCTTCTATCGCTATTATATCTTTGGTAGTAGGGGGGATCGGGGTAATGAATATCATGCTAGTATCGGTCTCAGAACGTACCAATGAGATTGGCGTTCGTATGGCGGTAGGTGCACGCCAAAGTGACATCATGCAGCAATTTTTAATTGAAGCGGTATTAGTCTGCGTGTTTGGCGGTAGCCTAGGGGTACTCATGGCCTTTATGATTGGTGAAGGAATTAATAGTATTGGTTCTGATAACTTTAAGGTTATATACTCTCCTACCTCTATTATTGCTGCTTTTGTTTGCTCCACACTAGTAGGGATTGTTTTTGGTTTTCTGCCTGCTCGTAATGCAGCCAAGCTTAATCCTGTCGAAGCCCTTTCTCGTGATTAACTGACAGCTCAGTATTGTTTAGCAAGATACTTGAACGTTTATAAAGATGCTTAAAAGTTTAGAGATATGATTAGGGTCTGTTGAACATTCAAATATTAGGACTGCTGATAGCTGAAATTGTTTCAAACTAGGCGTAAACCGACGATAATGTCTAGACCTTAGCTAAGTTTATAACAACGTTTGGGGCAATTTTAGCATCAGCCCTGCGGGGCGGAGCTATTTTTTGTCAATATATTGCAAAATTTTCTAACTTAGAATGACTAAGCGTCAAAAATTTCCCTGCATATTGCCTAAAAAATAGCCTCCGCCAGTTCCACATTTGAATGTTCAACAGACCCTAATAGTATTGAGTTATAAAGGATGTACTATAAAAATATGGATAAATTTAATATTTAGACTTGCATTCTCATTTTTGAGGCGTATAATGTGCTCTCACGTTAAGCGGATACACAGTATTGGTAACCTGATATAACTGTATGGTTTATCAATACCCTTATTTTGTTACACCCCTTTGAAGTTTTCTTTTAGGAAATTTCACTAGCGAAGATAAAAAAGCAATGCTTTTTTAGACACCTTTGAGGTATTAAGTTTAAGGCAATTCTGTTCAAAGGATTCTCTCTTAATTTTTAATGTCGCTCAGGGCCGATAGCTCAGTTGGTAGAGCAGTTGACTTTTAATCAATTGGTCCCGCGTTCGAGTCGCGGTCGGCCCACCATATACCTTAAACCCCGATTAAGCCATGCGCTTAATCGGGGTTTTTCTTTAGTTAAAGAATGAATGGTAAAAGAATTTTGGCTTAATTTACTTTAGCCCTTGCAATCTTATTGTTGATAAGTATAATGTGCTTCCACGTTAAGCAGTTATCAAATCGCTTATTTGTGATTTAACCTTATGTTTTAAGACATTGATGTCTTTAACCATTTTAGTTAAATATTTAGAATTCTTTCTTCACAGAAAATTCTCTTGTACTGTTAACATTGTATACATTGTTTTAACGCATTCATAAACTTCAAATTAAGGAAGTTTAACTTGCGAAGCTAGAAAAGCAATGCTTTTTTTATACGTGTCTCAGGGCCGATAGCTCAGTTGGTAGAGCAGTTGACTTTTAATCAATTGGTCCCGCGTTCGAGTCGCGGTCGGCCCACCATATACCTTAAACCCCGATTAAGCCATGCGCTTAATCGGGGTTTTTCTTTAGTTAACTTAAAAAAGTGTCTTTCAAATAAAGGCGATCTTTAATTCAGTATAGGCATCCTATATCCAATAAGAAAAAGCCGTTTTTTAACCCTAGATATTATTAATAATACTACCTATATTAGGCGATTAGGCGGTAACTCATTTAACAGTGCTTCTAGGATATTTGCGTAACACCGCATCAATATCATGCTGTATGACCTCAACACTGGGTAGACGCTCAGCATGGAACCTCAAAATCGGAATACCTGCACTTGCCAGCGCCTTATCTTTTTTCTCATCGGCTTTTAATCTTGACTGACTTTCATGCGTCCAGTCGTCTAGCTCGATAGCAAGTAACGTGGTTTGCGCGTCGGTATCTACTAACACATAATCCACACTCTGACGACATATTCTATTAAACCAAAAGCTTCTATCACTGCCTGCCTCTTCACTTGGTTCGATGATACGTGAGAGCTGAACTTGGCTAAAGATAAAATAGTCTGGCATTGCTTTTTGTAGTTTAGCGAAAAATAGTACTTCACTATCTGTCATGATTGGCATGGGTGTAAACGGCCAGATAGGTAAATCATCACCACGAACTGGTTTGCTCTTACGATTATTATGACAACGCTGAAACACTATACTGATTAAAAAAATCATGGCAGCGACAACCATAAAACCTAATACCACTATATCCACACAACATCTCTCTTAAAAAACAACACTTGAAGTAGCCCAATGTACCCAATATTTACCTAACACATAGCCTCTTTAATACATTGACTACTATAGTTAAAGAAGTCTAAAATGGTTACAAGGCAACCGAGTGCAAGTACTACTGGAGTAGGTTTAACGAGGTTAACGCCGTAACCGTTTAGTAGTTCGCTGACTACTATATTGACACTGAGTAACCATTCACTCATTTTGAACGGTAATTATGGTGTATTAATAACCATATAACCATCCTCATATAAAAAAACACGACAACTTGTGTCGTGTTTAATAAGCATAACTAAGTGGTAATGACCTTATCTGCAAAGAAGTTATTCAGGAGTCTATTTCAATCCTAAACACAGACAAATTTAAAGCACATCAAATAGTCCTAGCGCCAATATAACACCCATGCATTATTAACATCTGTACGAGAGTCCGCATTAATTTTATCTTTAAGAGCCAAAGCAGCTTCTTTACCTTTTTCAGGGCCAACAATAACTCTAACCCCGCGATCCGTCTTACTGGTAGAGGCGGAGTACCCCGCAGCTCGCATTTTTTTAACGATAGCATCTGCTTTTTCTTGATTATCAGCCAGCGCAACTTGGACACCAAATGTACCTTTAGCCTCACCCTGTGCCGCTTTGCGACGGGCTTCAGCTAAACGCATTTGTGCTTCGCGCTTAGTCTCAGATGCTTTTTGCTTTTGTTCCGCTTCACGTTGCAGCCTTGCAACCTGACGGCGTGATGGAATTGTCAGCGTTTGACCCACTCGTAACGAGCTCTTTACACTCATATTGTTAGCTTCTGCAAGGGCTTCAACGGGCACATTATATTGGCGTGCCAGTTTGATCAGACCATCCCCCCGCTTCACTTTATAGCCAAGCTGACGAGTGGGCGCTGAGGTTGCTTTAGGTTCAGGTTCTGCTTTAGCCCTGGTATCCTTTGCTTTGTTACTATTAGAGGTAACCGTACTTTTAGCATTATCATTTTGAATCAAACGTTCTACTTGACTAGCAGAAGGGACTATCAGCTTTTGACCAGTTCTCAAAGTGGCGTTGGCTGATAAGTTATTAGCTTGCGATAAGGCTTCTACTGGCACATTATAACGATTGGCGATTTTAATCAGACCATCGCCCCTTTGTACCGTATATTCCTTAGAGCTCCTAGGTGCTTTACCCCTTGTTTCTGAGGGTTGCTGTTTGGTTGTGGTATTTACAGCCTTATTGGCTTGAGCACTCTCATTAGCGTCTGTCGTCTGCCTAGGCTTAACTGATGCCTGAACCGGCTTATTTTGTGCAGAGCTAGAAGCTACTTGAGCACTTGTAAGCTGCTCATTAGTTTGAGGTTCAGCCTTTCTGGCTTGGACGACAGGTTTGACAACTGAACTTGTTTGGTTTTCCAATACTGGCTCATCCATCACAGGTTCAATAGCATTGGTACGGTACTTTTCATTTTCGAGGCGGGCCTTTTCCATGGCTAAAGCTTCAGCGCGCTCTTGTTCCGTCAAAAACTCCTTAGTACGCTTATCTAATTCAGCTACCTTAGATTCACGCTCCAAGCGTTTTTGTGCCAAAATACGTTCTTCCGTTTGCACATCAGCTGTTAGCGTTTGCAATGGCTTACCCTTACTCACAGTGTCAGCACTGTTGGCACTGCTCTCAGTAGACGTATCAATGATTGGATTATTGGCAGAGCCGCCACCCTGTTGTAGCATTGCAAAGAGCAATATACCGCCCCCTAAGAATACCCCTGTACCTAGCAAAAGTTGTCTTGACGAATTCATACTTATATCCTGGAATTTAACTTATAAAAATCATATTAAAATATAGTAGTTTTAGATTATAGAGGATTCACTTTGAGAAGTCTGTTATGAATTTTTTGTTTAAAGGGTTAATATTCTCAATATTTGTTGGGTTTTATATAAAAGCAATGAATTAAAACCACAACAGATTTGCTATAATACTGACCTTATATATCTTAGTTCATTTTCTGTAGAAAAACACGACTTATGGCAAAGACCAAGAAGTAATTCGTCTATCATGTATTGCTGCAATCATTCGCAGTCTCGTGTCATAAAACCTTGTGTCATTAAAACGTCTACTAAAAATATGATAGGACTCTACAGACTAACAACCCCTTCTCTACTTTTATCTTACTCATTTAAAGTGATATCTATATGACGACAACCGTTTAGTCGTTTATCTGCAAAGGATGTTTATGCGTTTACTGACCGTATTAGACCAATTATTTTTGTTGCTTGAAAATCGCAAGCAACCTATGCATGTTGGTGGTCTATTTTTATTTGAACTACCTAAAAACGCAGATGTTGCTTTCGTGCGTTCACTTGTACGCCAAATGCAAACCTCTGATGTCCCTCCAACATTTCCTTTTAACCAAGTACTACATAACTTAGCGTTTTGGAAAACCGATTCAGATTTTGATGTAGAGCATCATTTTAGGCACATTGCTTTACCAAAACCTGCGCAGGTACGTGAGTTACTCTCTTATATCTCAAAAGAGCACGGGCGACTACTTGATAGAGCTCGTCCACTATGGGAGTGTCATATTATTGAAGGCATTGAGCCTGAGGTTAAAGGGCGCCCTGAACGATTCGCATTGTATCTCAAAATCCACCACTCCCTTGTAGATGGTATTGCAGCTATGCGACTCGTGCAAAAGTCATTATCACAATCGCCCAATGAAGTCATGTCATTGCCCCTATGGTCACTTATGATGCGCCATCGACACCAAGTTGATGCCCTAATTCCAGCTGAGCGCTCTGCACGCAAAATTATTAAAGAACAATTGCGCACTGCATTGCCAGTTGCCAAAGAACTCAAACGTAGTTTCGTTGAGCGTAATAAACCCAGCTATGTGACAACCTCTCAAGCACCAATGTCTATCCTCAATCAGCGTATATCAAGCTCGAGACGCTTTGTGGCTCAGTCTTATGAAATATCTAGATTCAAACACGTTGCTACTCATTTGGATGTCAGTTTAAACGATGTCGTACTGGCCGTTTGTTCTGGTGCATTACGCAAATATTTGCTGACTTTAAAAGAGCTACCGCTAGAACCATTAATTGCATTTGTGCCAATCTCTTTGCGAAAAGATAGCAGTGCATCAGGAAATCAGCTGTCCTTTTTACTGTGTAATTTGGGAACGCATTTAACCAACCCATTACAACGCGTAAAGACCATCAGTGACAGCATGAACAATGGTAAACAACGTTTTGGACGTATGAACCAACCCCAAGTAATAAACTACAGCATCATTGCTTATGCTTTAGAGTTTATGAAGCTAATCACTGGTGCCATGCCAAATAATCCCGGATTCAACCTTATTATCTCTAATGTACCCGGCTCTAAGAAGCCATTGTACTGGAATGGCGCTAAGCTTCAAGCTTTATACCCTGCCTCTGTTTTATTTGACGGTCAAGCGCTGAATATAACGTTAGCAAGTTATTTAGATCGCATAGAGTTTGGCATTACTGCTTGCAGTCAGGCTTTACCAAAAGTACAACATATTTTACAGTTTTTAGAAGATGAATTAGCCGTGTTGGAAAAAATATGCGGCGAACGTGAACTAGGTATCCGTGAATAATGTCTTGTTCATGAGTGAGCGGCTAATAACCCACCTCAGTCTAGCAACCTAATTTTTAGCGCTATAGTCAAAGAAGTCTAAAATGGTTACAAGGCAACCGAGTGCAAGTACTACTAGAGTAGGCTTAACGAGGTTAACACTGTAACCGTTTAGTAGTTCGCTGACTATATAAAATCATAAAACTCTGAACCATACAGCCATAATAAAAAAAAGGTAAGCCGACGTTGGGCTTACCTTTTTTATTATTATGGCTATCTTACTGATTGTTTATAGTAGACAAAGAATACTTGTCAAAGTATAGCGTTAAAAAAGCTTAACCGGCTACCCTCTCCACCTTAAATCCAAGATCTACGACGATACTTTCTTTATCATAAGGTGCCAAAACTGCTTTGGAAGATGGCTTGTCTTTAAGATAGGTCACAGCGACTCTTTTTAAGTCTTCAATGGTTACTGCCAATATATTACTACGCATTGCTTGTTGCCATGCTTTTCCACGTTGATGTAAATCAGCAAAACAGGATTTAACGGCCTCACCTGCTGGAGAACCGGGTTTATCCATACTAGATATAATGCCTAAAATGGCTTCCTCTAATTGCTCAGAGGTTTGCGGGGTATTAAGTAGCCACTCAATACTCTGTATAAAATGATCGAAGGTTTCGGCACAATGTGGGTCACGATAGCTAAAAAACTTAAATGCGCTCGCATTTGCATCATAGCCTGCACCGCCCCCATAAGCGCCCCCACGCTCACGTATTGCACTGTGCAAATACCCATTACGTAAATAGGGGGCAAGTACCATTAAAGCAGCACAGTCTGGATGATCCGCAGTTACTGCTGGATAGACAGACGCGTTATGATAGACGTTCGTTGCAACCAGCCATGCGACATCATCAGCTTGACGATTTAGCTCTGTCTGTAATGCCGTTAAACCCCCGCTATCAGACTCTTCCTTATCTAAATGTGCTTCACTAGCTCGTGTCAACTCTAGCTGTGTGTATTCAGAGGGTATATTGCCTTCAATGGCGGTTTTACTTTGCTCATTTACCATAAATGAGGAAGTCTGCCAGCTTTGCTCAATCAACCCTTTTAAGCGTTCAGTCTGCTCTTTTTCGCACACAATTAAGGCGTGTTTAGGTAATGCAGCTAAACGTTGATGCAAGGCCATAAGTGCTGAGGCTAATTCATCCCATTTACTACTATCTTCTTTCGCATGTGACAAAAACTCTTTGAGCGCGTTTAGGGCAGGTAAGCCACTTCTCACATACTCAAGCTCAGCTTGACGACTCATACGGCGACTGGCTGTTTGCATAGCATAGGCATGCCCTGCACTAGCCAATCGAGACTGCCATCCTGATTGCTTTTGTTGCAACAACTCTTTAATACGATCATGCTCACTAAAGACACTGTGTTCAAGCACTTGTTTAACCAAGTCAATGGCTTCAGGCTTACGATTTAAGGCTCGAGTTGCCACAACAAAGTAGCTGGTCAATGTATCAACATCATGCGTAGAGGTTCGTTGACTAATACGCGCAGTTACCCCTGAGGAGTGGGCCGCTTGTACCGCTTGAAACTCACGAGCTGATAAAGTATCTGTCCCAAGATCCGACAACAAACCTAAGTAGATAGGCAGTAGGGGGTGATTGACGATATCGTCTTGATCTTGCAAAGACATGATAACTTGATAGTAATACAGGCCATTAGTGCCTGCTTCGTATTGATACAATACACTCTCAGTGCCGGCCAAGGTAGTTGCAACCTGCTTACCATAGGTAAAGCTTACTGATGCTGGGACATCTTCAATCCCTACTTTTGGCAGTACACTCAAGTCATCTTCTGCCGCTTGGCGTTCGGCCAAATCTATCGCTTGCTGTTTAAGCTTAACCTTATCCTCTGCCATAAGAGTTGCTTCAATGGCATCAAGACGTGCCTGCTCTGCTGCAGCCAGATCCCCTGATTTCGTTTCATCGGGTACTAAGGTCACGCGAACACGATGTGGGTTGTCAATCAAATGTTTTTTTAATAGCTGGGGTAGCCAGTTTGGATCTTTTACCTGCTCACGGAGCCAAAGTAAGTGTTCATCAACTTCCCAAATATCAATTGGATTACCATCATGAATAGCCGTGCTAAAACCTTCTAGCATAAGATTTAGACCATAAGGGATGCTATCGCCCCCAATATGTCGTTGATCAATCTCTATTTGATGCAAGATGGTTTCAATAGCCTCGGCATCAATTTCACTACTGGCAATTTGTGTCAGTAAATTTAAAATACCTTGCTCAACTGCTTCCGCATGTTCAGGTTCTGAGCCACGTACACCCGCATAAAAAACCATTTCAAAATGACTGTCGTCTAACCCTAATAGTGGACTTGGCCCTGTAGCAAGTGGATGACTATCCAAATACTCACGCAAGGGAGAACCGGCATGTTCAATCAACACACCTTCAAGCAAGCGCAATGCAAGACGCTGCTGTGGATCAGTGATGGTCGGTAAAAGCCATGCCGTTACATGATGCGTTTGTGCCTCTCGCAACTCATCAACTGTATATGTTTCAATTGCTGTTATTGGCGCTTTTAACCGTTGCTCCAAGCGTGAGTCATGTTTCTTACCACTTTCAAACTGGCTTAGTGCGTCTTGGTGTAATTTTTTTTGCGTTTCAGCGACTGGAATATTCCCAAAGCTCATTAGTACACTGTTAGAGGGATGATAATGGCTGTGATGAAATTCAACCAGCTCAGCATGTGTTAAATCTGGAATATCTGCTGGGTCACCGCCAGAGTTATAATGATAAGTAGTTGTCGGGAATAAATGATGAGCTACAGCATGATACAGCTGATCAATCTCGCCACTCATTGCCCCTTTCATCTCGTTGAATACGATACCCTTAAATTGCGGCTTATCGTTTTCATCAAGCTCTATACGAATGCCTTCTTGTGCAAAATCAAGCGGATGAATATTTGGAAAAAATGACGCATCTAGGTATACAGACAATAAATTAAAATAATCATTTTTATTTTGCGTCGCAAAAGGATACGCTGTCCAATCCGCTGCAGTCATCGCATTCATAAATGTGTTTAAGGAGCGCTTTATCATAGAGAAAAAAGGGTCACGCACCGGATATTTAGCCGAGCCACATAGTGCTGTGTGCTCTAAAATATGTGCCTCGCCTTTTGAGTCCATTGGCTGCGTACGGAAACCAACCAAAAATGCATTTTCATTACTTGGATGCGCAAGATGATAATGCATAGCGCCAGTTTGGGTATGCTTACTAATCAACACGTCAATCTGCAATGACTCAATCCTACGGTGCTCAACCAGCTCAAAACTTGGATGTAAGGTTAAATCAGGCATAGCGTGGATAACACTGATGTCATTAGTGGACTCAGTGTTGATAGTACTGCTTGTGGTATTGTTCACGGTGTTGTTCAGGATAGTGTTAGTAATATTGATCATATAATCTCGACTATTATTTTGATAAATTTTGACGACCTGTTCTAAATAACGTCTACACCACCTCTAATAAACAAGCTATAAATTAACTGTATCAACTGTATTAAAGATGAGCTAACTCGCGCTATAAAAAAGAAGGAAGGTTATGAATAAACAATAAATAGCTATTTTAAAATAATTGGCTTAAAAATATTAACTGCCTAGATTAACGCATCTTGTATATAAAGGCTATTTAAACTGCTCAATAATAGCGTTATATTTTTATAAACCCTGCATACTACTATTAAGTTGGCTTTAACTAAGAGCGTAAAAGTAGTCGCGTTTTAAGGTAGCTTCTCAGGTATAGTTTGACCACTATCGAACTATTGTCTGAAACTTTGTGTATATACACTGACTTTTGGACGACCCTCCACTCATCACTGTGATTATTGAGTCAAAAATACAATGCATAATCACATTAAAAGGCTAAATAGCTAAACGGTTTACTTTATGAAAACAACGATACTTGGCACATTACTTCCTACAAGCTTTCAACCGCTGCCCTACTTTATAGAGCACGTAGCAGCAGGATTCCCTTCTCCAGCTGCGGGTTATGTAGAAGCTAGTATTGATTTAAATGAGCTGTGCGTTGAGCATCCAAATGCCACTTTTTTAGTGAGAGTGGGTGGCGACTCTATGATTGACTCCGGCATTTATCCTGACGACCTACTAATTGTAGATCGTAGTATTGAGGTCATGAGTGGGGATATAGTGGTGTGCATGTTAAATGGCGATTTCACGGTTAAAGAGTTACGTCTTGAGCCGTCGCCATGTCTCATCGCGCACAACACCGATTACCCCGATATCCCAATTGGTACTGAGGCGGACTTTGAGGTGTTTGGTGTAGTTATTAACATTATCAGGTCTATCAAACGTGGGCGTGGTGGGCAAAATCGCAGTAAATTTTAGTGTGAATAAAACTATAATCTATCCCATCCTTACAGCTTGGCAGAAAGGTCGCTATTATCGCCATCACACGTACGTACCTTCGTAATCGCTGGAGGTAAACACTCAAGCAAATCATTACCTGCAAGGGTTAAACAAAATACTTCACAGTTTTTGGCACGGATAGACAATTCAAATTGACGAAATTTCCGCATATCCAAGTTGCTTTCATGCGGCTGGCCCAATATCTGCCAAACCAGCATACTTATCCATAACCCATGCGTATATACCACATGATTGCCCGCAGGCAAGCTTTTGAAATGCGCTAAGACACTTGCAACGCGATTATAGAAATTTCGATAGCTTTCTGCATCTGCACCATGCAGGTCATCAGGCGCCTTATGAGCCCAAAAGGCATCCGCTTCCTCCAATCTTTTTGCAAAAGCCACCCCATCTAATGCGGCAAAGCTTAGATAATCAAACTCTTCAAGTCCGTCTATAACATTTGGCTGCACGCCTGTTTTGTCTATTAAAGGTTGCGCGGTTTGCTTTGTGCGTATGAATTTTGAGATGTTAATTGAGTCAACGTTACTGCCCAGTGTTTGAATTATCCAATCTGCCACTTCTTCCGCTTGACGCTTTCCTAACTCAGTGATCTGTATTTGCGGGTTGGGTTGCAAAGCACCGCCAGCATTCGTGATACTCTGCCCATGTCGTACCAAATAAATCTTTTTCATTATATGACCCTTTTCTACTTAGGTTATCTTTGTACTTGAGTTGTCTATCTGCTAATGTTAGTTATCTTAATATTCGATATGCATGCTTTTTTATGGACATTTGAAACTAACTAATATCGATCCCTGTAGTTTGTTGACTAGAGCCTATCTACAATCAACCTCGACAGATTGATACAAAAAATCTTATATAAACAGCTCCAGTAAAGAGAGTACACATTTGACGTGAAACGTAAGTGACACGTTACAATCTCCTTTTTTATAGTCTTACAGTCTCTTTACTTGTCCCAATATTGATTTTTTTAACGCTTCTAATATACAGACACGTCATTATATGTCGTTTAACTCTGAATCAGACTATTCAATCTTACCCAATATTTGTTAGCCTGTTAGCCTATATTGTGTTTTTCTCTATAAAGCTTTCGAGTATCCCAGTAGAGTCTTTAAGCTTTATATAACCATCTTTGTAGTCTGTAAGCTATCAGTCAAAACACTACCTTCTACAAAACGAATGCAAGTGATGCAAGCACTATATTTAATAAATTTCATGGCTTTTAGTTGTACTTTATAACAATCTTTTTTTAATGGCTTAAACGGGGGTTTTATGTATGCTCTAATAGACTGTAATAGCTTTTATGCCAACTGTGAAAAGCTATTTCGGCCTGATCTAAAACATAAACCTGTTATTGTTCTTTCCAATAATGATGGCTGCGTGGTTGCAAGATCTACCGAAGCAAAAGCGCTTGGGTTGAAAATGGCTGTTCCCTACTTCCAAGTTAAGGACTTTTGCATAGCCAATAACGTTACTGTGTTTAGTTCTAACTACACCCTTTATGCCGACATGTCACAACGTGTGATGGCGACGTTAGAGCAGCTTTGTCCTACTGTTGAAATTTACTCTATTGATGAAGCATTTTTATATTTAGCAGACTACCCTACTGCTATGCAGGATTTATCGGCCTACGCAAAACTTCTTAAAAATACAGTGGAAAAACATACAGGTATTCCGGTTAGCGTAGGGATTGGTATGACTAAGACCTTAGCCAAGCTTGCCAATCATGCGGCTAAAAAATATCCTAAAACTGGTGGGATATGCGTGTTAACTCAATCAAATTGGATCAATAGGTTGATGCAAATTACGGATGTGAGTGACATATGGGGCGTCGGGAAACGCTATGCCAAACGGCTAAACGCTATAGGAATTTTTAATGTTCAACAACTGGCAACCTGCGAAACCGGAAAAATACGTCAGCAATTTGGGGTGGTGTTAGAACGGACCTGCCGTGAACTTAATGGACAATCTTGTCTAGAAATAGAGTCTATTGTTGCAAAAAAGCAAATTGTATCCTCCCGCTCATTTTCGCAGCGCATATCCAATAAACCCGCATTAACCGAAGCCATTTGTGAACATGTTGCCAAAGCAGCGGTCAAACTCCGACAACAAAATGGCCTATGCCGTACCCTAATCGTATTTGCTAAAAACAGCCCGTTTGTTAAGTCTGATCGTTACACCTCTATATCAGGCCAATATCAGTTTACTACACCCACCTCTGATACTCGGCTGATGTTAAGCGCTGCAACTGCAGTAATTGATCGTATTTATAAACAGGGGGTTAACTACGCAAAGGCAGGAGTGATGCTATCTGATATCTATAGCTCAAATGAGGTACAATTTGATTTATTTGATTGCTCTTATAGTGCTCCTAATGCTCCCTCCCAGTATGAAAAAAGCGAGGCACTGATGAATGTACTTGATAGTATTAATCAACAATCAACTAACGCTTTGTATTTTGCGAGTCAGCTTATGGATAAAGAAAGAGAATGGGAGATGCGCCGTAATCTAATCAGTTATCGTTATACAACTTGTATTGATCATATACCTATTACTAAATAACCATTTTTCGAAAATTATGCTTAATATTCAATAGGGGTAACTTTGCCTACCCTATCTAATCGCTCAAAATTAGTATTGATTTAAATATATCATGGAACAGGTCAGAAATTTTTAGTGAGTTAGTTGAAGGAGCTAATATATTTTAGCTCAGACTACCATCCACAGCAGAAACTAACCCCGTAGAAGCCAGAATTTTCAAGGGGTAAGAAAGTTTTCCCCACTCTCTGTGGATAACTCTGTGAATAACTCAAAACCCAACCACCTTAAAACCAAATGGCTCAATGGCTTCCCTTAATTTGTATAATTTTTAAACAATTTAAAAACATAATTGAATCAAGACGTTAACAAACTATTATTGTTTATAATAAAAAGGTAAAATTACAATTGGTAATTACTATATTATAAAATATGTTCCACAAAGCTAAGCTGCTTTTTAACTCGAGAATCATTAAGTAAAGATATCCCTCAAAGCAACAAGAAGAAACTCAAAACTAACACCCAAAGGTAAAAGCTAACACGAACTCAATAGAATCCTATCTAAAATCACTAAACATAAATATTAATTTTATTAACGGATTAAGATCCTAATTTCTTTCAACCAATACCCAATAATATAAGGTGGGATTAACAGTTATACTTGTGTTATAGCATATTTGTTGCGAATAGCAGATAATTGCAAATTAGTTGCAATTACTTTTAAAAAAATACAATAAAGTACATATCTAGTGACTTTTTAAAAAATTAGACAGTAATCATTAAAATAACCAAATGGAAACCGAAACACTATGTATGATGTCATGGCAGTAGGCAATGCCTTAGTAGATCATGAGTTCTTACTCACTGAAGCGCAGTTAAAAAATAAGTCACTAACCAAGGGTAGTATGACTTTAGCAAGCCTACAAGAACAAAGTCGTCTTCTAAAGCAATTTCAAGTTCAAGGCTTAAAACCATCCAAAAGAACAGGCGGGGGCTCAGCCGCAAACGCAATGTTTGCCTTTGCTAGTCTTGGTGGTAAGCCATTCTATTCATGCCGTGTAGGAGATGATCAACCTGGAGAATTTTATCTAAAAGATTTAAATAATGCGGGTGTGGACACGTCTCCCAAATCTATTTTTAAAGGGGGCGTTACGGGGTCTTGCGTGGTCGCCATTACTCCGGATGGGGAACGCACGATGCAGACTTACTTGGGAACCTCAAGCAGCATTGATGAAAATAATATCTCATTTGATGTGTTAACAAAAAGTGACTGGTTGTATTTAGAAGGCTATATGGCAATGTCGGATAGCCTTCGCCCTGCTATTAAAAAGCTAAGACATCAATCTGGTGTCAATAACGTTAAAATTGCGGTTAGCTTTGCCGATCCCTCTGTTATTAACTTTGCTAAGGAGGGGTTACTTGAGATATTAGGCACTGGTGTTGACACTATTTTCTGTAATTATGATGAAGCCAGTCTATTTACCGGTAAAAAACAAATTGAAGCCACGGCGCGTGCCTTAATGGATTATTGTCAATTGGCTGTTGTCACAAATGGCCCAGAAGATACCGTTATATGTGAGCGCAAAAGAGATAAAAACTTATCGATCACGAAAGTAGCAACCCCAACCGTTGCAAAAGTGACTGACACCAATGGTGCTGGTGATAATTATTCTGGTGCATTCTTATACGGACTATCTCAGCAATACACCATACCGGAGTGTGCGAAATTAGCGGGCGAAATTGCCAGTCAAGTGGTTAAGCAATTTGGGCCTCGGTTAACACCGCTGCAATATCGCGATATTGCAAAACGTGTACTTAGAGCGTAAGGTGTTGGCTATTAGATAACGTACAATATTAAAAATTTAAACAGAAGCTATAAATAGTAAGGTTATCTATTAAAGGGTATCCATTAAAAGAAATTTGCCGCTCAATAATATGATTATCATTGAATTATATTATTTAACTACCAATTAGGGTCTGTTGAACATTCAAATGTTCAACAGACCCTAATTTTATCGCTAAAATTAACGGTCATCTTAAGCTGAATATTAAACCTTAGCTAAGGCCTGTTCTAAGTCATCTTTAATGTCTTCAATATGCTCAATGCCAATAGATAAGCGAATCATATCTTCACTCACACCCGCTTTAGCAAGTTCAGCTTCGTCTAGCTGACGATGGGTCGTCGTGGCAGGATGACAGGCTAGAGACTTCGCATCACCAATATTTACCAAACGAGTAATCAAATTAAGGGCATCAATAAATCTGGCGCCTGCGTCACGTCCACCTTTAACTCCAAATGTCAAAATCCCAGAGGGCGACCCTTTCATGTACTTTCTTGCCAGCTCATGCTCAGGATGATCTGACAAGCCAGCGTATTTAACCCAAGCGACTTTATCATGACTTTTTAGGTACTCAGCGATCGCCATTGCATTGGAAACATGACGCTCCATACGTAAACTCAGCGTCTCCATACCTTGCATAATAGCAAATGCATTCAATGGACTTAATGCAGCACCTGTATTGCGTAATGGCGCCACCCGAGCACGGGCAATAAACGCTGCTGCACCAATGTCTTTTACGAAATTAACGCCGTGATAGCTAACATCGGGTTCATTGAGCAATGGAAAACGGTCAGGATAAGCGCCCCAGTCAAAGTTGCCACTATCAACAATAGCACCACCAATAGAGGTACCTGTACCACTCATATATTTAGTCAAAGAATGTACGACAATATCAGCACCAAACTCAAATGGACGACACAGAGCTGGTGTTGCTACCGTATTATCAATCACGACAGGCACGCCAAATTCATGGGCAATATCAGCAACAGCAGTAATATCAACAATATTACCTAGAGGGTTACCGATACTTTCAGCAAATACCATTTTTGTCTTATCATCGATTAAGCCCCGAATAGATTCCGGATTACTATGATCAAAGAAACGAACTTCAATACCCTGACGAGGTAATGTATGGGCGAAAAAGTTATAGGTACCCCCATATAGTGTGGATACCGCAACAATGTTATCGCCCATCTCACAAATGGTTTGTACAGCGTAAGTGATAGCCGCCATACCAGAAGCAACTGCCAACCCACCTATTCCCCCTTCGAGGGCAGCGACTCGCTCCTCTAAAACCGCATTGGTTGGGTTCATAATTCGGGTATAAATATTGCCTGGCACTTTCAAATCAAACAGGTCAGCACCATGTTGCGTGCTATCAAAAGCATACGAGCTGGTATGATAAATTGGAACAGCAACTGCTTTAGTGGTGGGTTCCACACTATATCCTGCATGAACGGCTAAAGTCTCCAAGCGGTGTTGGCTATTTGTATTACTCATCGTATGTCCTTATATAATAATAGTGCTAATGGATAAAGCGGTTATAGTCAAAGTAACTCGCAACGATTTCAGCGTTAACATTTCTAGCTGCACCCGCTTTTATAATCAGCTACTAGTTAAACCTACCTATGCATAGCTGACGTATAACCATTTAACAGTACGATGACTTTAACGGCTTCAGCTATAATTTACTGTGTGAAATTGCCAATACAAATTTAAATAAAAGGCTGGGATTATCCTATAATAACCCAGCCTACTCATAAAAATGATGATTAATTCTTCCTAATGTTATAACATAAAATAATAATTCTTTCTCGATTTGCTAATATATCTGCCTGCGAATCAAATAATAATAGTCCAATAGTGAGCTAATGCTACTATTTTAACGAACTAGCAATTTAATGACCGACCGATTAAACAAAATGAAGCATCATGACAGACAAACAAGAATAAAATGACAATTAAGTCGCAAAACTTATTCACAAACTTTAAATTTGACTGTCGTATTTCTTAGAACTACTCAATTTCAAACCCATCAAAGTGGTTTAACGATCAAATATAAATAAAGTAAACTAAAATCTAGCCTTATTTATAATATGCATTTTCCGTTTTAGTATGGTCTGTTTCATCAACCACTTGCATCAGTTCAGGTATTTGCTGTTTCAACTGCACCTCTACCCCTTGGCGTAGCGTCAAGTCTACCGCAGAGCACCCTTGGCAACCGCCGCCAAATTTCAATACTGCTGTCAAACCGACGTCTTCTTCATCAAGCAACTCAACTAGCTGGACATTACCTCCATGAGAGGCCAATCCTGGGTTAATCTCAGACTGTAATACATAATTTATCCGCTCTTCCACACTGGCATCCTCGCCAACTTTTGGCACTTTGGAATTAGGCGCACGGAAAGTCAACTGACCCCCAAAACGGTCTTTGTTATAATCTATCACTGCATCTTCTAAATAAGGCACAGATGAGGCTTCAATAAACGCGGTAAATGCCTCAAATTTAAGCTGCAAGTCTGCCATATCTTCCTCGCCAGGCTGATTGTACGCCATACAGCACTCAGCTCTTGGGGTGCCAGGATGTTCAACAAATATGCGCACACCAATCCCATCGGTTTCTTGCTTAGCTAACAATTCTGCTAGGTAGTCCTGAGCAGAGGGCGTAATAGTAATATTACTTTGAAACTCTGTTTGCTCGATATCTAGAGCAGACGTTTGCGTATTGTCAGTCATGTCATGACCTCATTTATTTAAGTGGCTGATGAATTGAGAGATAAAATAATACAAAATGAATTTTATCTATATATATTATAGTTACTAATAAATAGTATTTTTAGATCAGTGGATTTATAGATTGTTATATTTATAATGACGACGATTATGAAATATTCAAGACCGTTATTCATCACGTATAATGATACTTACACTTCATTTTATACAGTCTCAGCTCATTATAAAACCTTAACCTTGAAAAGTTTTGAATACCACGCTAAATGTGAGCAATGCTTAAAACAATACGTACAATCATGCGCCCCGCCTAAAGGGATTGAAAAATACGAGCCTTGTCTATGCTAAATGAAAATGTAACTCTTGTTACCACTAAAGATGAGCAGCAAATCGCTGTCTGGCAATTTAGTGATGACTTACCGTCAAATCGTACAGATAAATCACAAAACGTCCTTTTACTCCACGGGGCGTTCTCTGACAAAAGAGTATGTATGGGTATTGCAAGCTATCTGACAAAGTTTGGGCACACTTGCTATATTATGGAGTGGCGAGGGCGGGGGAAAAGCGCCATACCTAAAGATGACTTTAATTTTGAAACGGTCGCACACTATGACGTTGACGCCACTTTTGACTATCTGTTCAATGACTTAAATATAACAAATCTGCACTGTATTACACATAGCGGTGGTGGGCTGTGCTTGACTATGTTTTTAGCAAAAAACAAATCGTATATTGACCGCATCAACAGTATCAGCATGTTTGCCTGCCAAGCTTACGGCGCCGTACTAAATCCTAAGTGTTATGCAAAAATACTGACGTTGAACTATGTAACAAAAACACTAGGATACCTGCCAGCTAAAAGATTCAAGATGGGTCCTATCAATGAAAGTCATTACACGATGAAGCAGTGGTATCGATGGAATCTAAACAAGAATTACGCCAGCAGCCTTCCTGAACACAGAGGCGAGAGTTTTGACTATCGTGATCATATGATAGATATCTCCATACCTATTTATTCAATTTGCGCCAAAGGAGATAGCTTTATAGCACCGCCTATTTGTTGCGAACAGTATATGAATGACTTTGAGAACCCTAACAATCAATTTAAAGAGTTCTCGATAGCAAATGGTAACTTAGCCGATTATGATCACACCAAACTTATTGTTAGTTTAAATGCAGCTAAAGAAGTCTGGCCAACTGTACTTAAATGGATTGAACAACACAGTTGAAATTTAATACTATTAAAATAGCTTATAATACAAAAATATAGCAGCAAAACAATGCCTATATTATTTATTTATCAATTAAGTAAGCTCAATAAACTAAGCGCTTGCTCAGTTACTTTATATCTCACAACAATATATATCAACTTTCGACACTTGCCTTAATAAAGACTCAGGAAGACTAAGAAATATTGATCACACATCATGCTTTATTTTTATTCGCTCGCCAGCAGTAAGTTTAGCGACTATATTATCCACCTTTGCTTAAACAAATATTCTCATCTTCCTTTAAATTTAACCAATTTATAACTTTAAGGCCAAGTGTAAAAGTCAGCTTTACAATCTATTTGCTGATATTTTACTAGCCTGTATTCGAGTTTAATCTCATGAGCTTATTTAGTGCCTTAATTTCTATTTTTTTACTTATTGCCATCAGTGCCGTTGTCTCAAGTTCTGAGTTGGCACTTGCTTCAGCCCGCCGAATCAAACTACAAATATTAGCCAAGGAAGGAGATACCCGAGCCCTTGACGTTATTGCGATGCAAGATAATCCGGGTAGCTTTATAACCGTTGTACAAATCGCCTTAAACTCTGTCGCTATTTTAGCAGGCGTAGTCGGCGAATCAGCCATTAGTCCCTATTTGCAAACTATTATTGCCAATGATGCCGTTTCTTCGGCGCTGTCTTTTATTTTTGTCACAAGTGCCTTCGTCTTGCTTGCTGATTTAATACCCAAACGCTTTGCTATGTCAAAATCTGAAGAAATTGCATTAAAAACAGTGCGGCCAATGATGTTTCTTATATTTATTTTTAAGCCTCTTATTTGGGTCTTTGATGGTAGCGCAAACCTACTATTTAAATTAATTGGCATCTCAACTATACGTCAAAATGACATGACATCAGAAGACATTTATGCTGTTATGGATGCGGGTGCAGAAGCGGGGATTTTAAAGCATCAAGAACACCATTTGATTGAGAATATCTTTGAAATGCAGCAACGCACGGTTACCTCGGTAATGACCCCTCGAGAACATATAATTTACTTTGATATCGATGAGCAGCATGACACCATAGTATAAATCATGATGGATCAACCTCATCATAAATTTTTGGTTTGTCTCGACAATGATTTAGAGCAAACCATAGGTTATGTTGAATCTCGTACATTTTTAGCACTCGTGCTAAAGAAGCAGCAGGTTAATCTTAGTGACAAATCAGTTTTACGCCCTATTCTATTTATACCGGATACCTTGTCATTATTTGACGTACTATAAACCTTAAAAACGACTGGCTCAGACTTCGCCATTATTGTGAATGAGTATGCGCTGATAATGGGGGTCATTACTCTCAAAGATGTGATGAGCATCGTCATGGGTGAATTGGTAACTATTGATGAGCAACAAATTGTTCAACGTACAGATAACTCTTGGTTAATAGATAGTATGACACCGATTGAAGATGTTATTCGGACCTTGGGCATGTTTAACCTACCCAAACTCGAAAACTATGAAACCATTGGTGGATTTATGATGTTCATGCTACGTCGGATACCAAAAAAAGCCGACATCTTCGAGCACTCAGGGTTCAGATTTGAAATTGTAGATACCGAAAACCTTAAAATTAACCAGCTGTTAGTCACTAAGATTGATACTATGTCTTAATACGCTTTAGGGGGCGATACTAAGTTTGTTGCGCAGCCCATGTTTGTAAGCTTTTATCAAAGCTGTAGGCTGTCTCAAATAAATCCTATAAGGTCTAACCTTATTGAATGTACGAATTGTACTATCTGCGGCTAGCCGCCTTGTAGCAAAATTATGTGAGTTCAACTATAAATCAACCAAAGAATAAGAAGATATGTTTTAGCTCTAGCCAACTAAATGAGCGTGACAATATCAGTTTACTTCTTGGCAATAACTTACTCTCTGAAAAAAGTGTGTGATGATACCTCAAATAATTCTAAATCATTTAAATCATTTAAATCGGGGTAAATTTCGGCAATAATATCCAGATGATTTTGTCCCTCTACTCGCATCAAATACCACGCGCCTTCATCCTCAAAAGCCAGTAAGTTGCCTGTAAGCTGATTGATCTCATCATCCGTTATCATCTTGAACTGAGTAGGAATAATAAGATAATCACGTCCTACTTTAGAGGTAAATACTTTAGCAATGTCTAGATCAGCCACGTACTCAATGTCAGCATTAGGATCTATAAGCGAGCTAGACATTGTTATCATTATTTGCTTAAGTCTTGCGGCAGGTATATTTGCCTTTAACGCCATATATTGCAACACTTTTTCTGGCATCATATTGATTAAGGGTTCAAAATCCAAACTTTTCGCAGAGGTATGAATAACCTCAATTTTTTGTTCTATACTCACTTTATCAGCAGCATCATAGGCATTTGCAGATAAGCTTAACATTATACCGACAGCCACTATAGCTATCTTTTTAATAGGCCTATTGAGTAATTTTTTCGATATTAACATTGTGCTTCTCCAACGAACCCTACATCAAAATTTAGGTTGATAAGTGGTTTACCAGCTGATTTTATATCATAAATAACCGCTTATATACGTTTCTTAGTTGTCAGTATGCACTTGGCTGTGTCACTATTAGCGCATGTAGCACATGCCTGAAAAAACATCACTATTAGAATAATAAGCACAAATTGTGCTTATAACTTGTCTTGCAGGAGTTTGTACGATGATTAAATTAGCGGAAGGCGATAATAAAGACAACACACTTCTTGAAAATGAGCATTTTAAATATCTTGTATTTATTGGACGTTTTCAGCCCTTTCATCGAGGGCATATGTCTGTGATCGATGAAGCTTTAAAGCGTGCTGATAATGTGATTATTCTAATAGGCTCAGCAAATTTGCCCCGAAGTCTGCGCAATCCTTTTAGCGTGGAAGAGCGTGCACAAATGATTAAAGGCGCCTATTCTGCATCTGAATCATCACGTATCCACTGCGTTGGATTAGATGACGCCTTGTACAACGATACCCGGTGGCTACAATATGTACAAAAAGCTGTACTTTCAGTTACTGGAGATTTGCGGGATGACATCGCTCTCATTGGACACTCGAAAGACAGCTCATCTTATTATCTTTCACTATTTCCGCATTGGAAATCCATATCTGTTCCCAACCATAAAGAACTATCCTCAACGCCGATTCGTGATGGCTACCTAATGGGAGCCACCCCTACACCAGAGCGTACACCTGATTCAACCCGCGCAGTGCTTGAGAAATTCAAGAAAACGCCTGAGTTTAAATACCTCCAAGAAGAAGCTTGGTTTATAGACAACTATAAAAAACCTTGGCGTGATACACCCTACCCACCCACATTTATGACAGCGGATGCAGTGGTAGTACAGTCAGGTCATATTCTTTTAGTGGAGCGTCGCAATATGCCAGGTCGCGGCTTATGGGCACTGCCTGGAGGCTTTATTGACCAAAAGGAAACGCTTTTTAATGCCTGTATTCGAGAGCTCAGAGAAGAGACCCATCTACAGGTATCCGAATTAGCCTTAAGACGCTCGTTGCACAGTCAACATACCTTCGATGACCCTTATCGCTCTGCTCGCGGGCGAACGATAACTCAAGCCTATTTTTTTCATCTTAAAAATGATCCGAAAGGGTTACCTGAAGTGGCTGGTGGAGATGATGCGCTACATGCTTTCTGGTTACCCCTTGCAGAGCTTGAAGCTAAAAAAATGTTTGAAGATCATTATGCCATTATTATCAAAATGGTAGGGTTGTAGCCTCATCGGGATTATGGCCTCTGTATAATAAACCAATACACCGCCATTCATAACAAGCGTTTGGATAAGTAATCAAAAATAAAATAGGGTCATTTCATGTATACCAGTAATTTTAATAATTTAATTTTAAACTCCGACAGCTACAAAACCTCGCACTGGCTACAATACCCCCCCAAAAGTGAATATATGTCAAGTTATGTCGAGGCCAGAAAAGGCGATCATGATGTTGTTTTTTTTGGTTTACAAGCTTTTATCAAAGAATACTTGCAAACGCCCATTACCACCTCCGATATAGATGACGCTGAGCGGGTTATTAAGGCGCATGGTTTACCATTTAACCGTGCAGGATGGGAGCGTTTAGTAGACAAGCATAATGGCCTCTTACCTATTCGCATTCAAGCCGTTCCAGAAGGCAGTATTGTTCCTGTCTCAAACGTGGTTTGCCAGATTGTAAATACTGACCCTGAGTTTTATTGGCTACCAAGCTACCTTGAAACAGCCTTACTTCGTGCTATTTGGTATCCTTCTACGGTAGCAAGTATCTCTTATTATTGTAAAACCGTCATTAAAGCTGCGCTTGAAAAATCCGCTGACAGCACCTTAGGGTTGCCATTCAAGCTACATGATTTTGGCGCGCGCGGTGCCTCTAGCTTAGAAACCGTGGCTTTAGGTAGCCTAGCTCATCTGGTTAACTTTTCTGGCACTGATAGTATGAGTGCTTTAATTGCTGCTAGCCGTTGGTACGGCATGGATGAAGAAATGCCTGCTTTTTCAATTCCAGCCGCTGAACACAGTACCATGACCGCTTGGGGGCGTGACTTTGAAAAAGAAGCATTTGCTAATATGCTCGACCAGTTTGGCGGGGAAGGTAATATTGTTGCTGTGGTTTCGGATAGTTATGACTTATGGAATGCTATTGATAACATTTGGGGCGACGCATTAAAAGATAAAGTCGAAACGATGGGTGGCACTTTAGTGATTCGCCCTGACAGTGGAGATCCAGCCAAAGTTGTTCGTGAAGCACTGGAACGTCTTGCTATTAAGTTTGGTTATCGCGTTAATAGTAAGGGTTTTAAAGTATTGCCTGATTATGTGCGGCTTATTCAAGGCGACGGTATTAACCCTCAAAGCCTTGGTAAGATATTAGAGACTATAATGCATGCAGGATTCAGTGCCGACAATGTCACATTTGGCATGGGCGGAGGTCTACTACAACAAGTAAATCGTGACACCATGAGCTGGGCAATGAAGGCCAGTGCAATACAAATAAATGGACAATGGAAAGATATATTTAAAGACCCCATTACGAGTCGTTCCAAACGCTCAAAAAAAGGTAGATTGGCATTGGTGCAAGATGATAGCGGTAATCTAACCACTGTCAAAGAAGATACTTTGGAAGATGAGGCAGCAAATCTGTTACGTGATGTATTTGTTGATGGTAAGCTACTTGTCCATCAGGATTTAAAAAATATTCGCCAGCTAACAGGGTGGTAATCGAGGCAAAACATAATGCAAACTAAAGACATCTTACTGGCTCCCATATATCTCTATCAAGGTCGCAAGCTAAATAAAACAACCCTTCGATTACCCGAGGCAGAGGGTAATCGACATGGGTTATTGACTTTAACCAAAGAGAAGCCAGTTGTAAGTCGCTTATCCGATAGCCCAACACTAAATAGTCAAACCCTAAGCAATCAAATACTAGAGAGTGAAGCCCTAGATAAGCAAACGCTAAATTTAATGATAGTTGGCGATTCTGCGGCGGCAGGCGTTGGGGTAGACTTACAAGAAGAGGCTATAATTGGGCATTTACTTAAAAATCTGTCAACTTCTACCCAATTAAAAACCAAATATGACCACATTAAATGGTCACTACATGCAACATCCGGACACACTAGCTCGGATTTATTATATCGACTTTATGTATTACCAACACCTGTCAACCCTGTGGATATCATGGTCGTCATCATTGGGGCTAATGACACCACAAGCAATGTGGCGCTTGGGCAATGGCAGAAGCAAATTGAAGAGATTATCGCAATAGGTAAGCGAAAATTTAAAGCGAAAAATATTATTTTTTCCTGCTTACCTCCGATGGGTCATTTTCCCTCTATCAGCTTTCCATTAAACAAATATATTGGTGCAATTTCCGATTTACTGGATTGCAGATTAAAAGAAGTGTGTGAAGCACATACCCATGTTACTTATTTGGATATCGACTTTGCTAAAGCCGGATTAGAAGCTAAAAATATGTTTGCTGAAGATGGCTTCCATCCCAACGCAATAACTTATGAATATTGGGCACTAGAGCTCTCTCAGACGCTACTTAAATTATTATAGTAGAGATCAAGCAAATTAAAGTCTTTTATAAATCTTAAATTAAGGCGATTAAATTAGACCTTTTTTACGCATATTTTGATATACCACAAACACAACTATTATGTTTAGTAGCAAAATAAATAACTTAAACCAATCAAAAGGGCGTGCAAAAAGGTAATAAACCTCCATAGGGATGAATAATCCATAGCCAAGCACACTAAACCAGTACGCCCATGTTCTATCTTTTAATAGACCATAAGCTTCAATAAATCTGAGAGTGGCATAGCCAAAAATCACTACCATAAAGAGTTGCCAGTTTTGTGCAGCTCGTTGAGCAAGAAGAACCAAGCTATTTATCTGTGACTCAAATAAGGAGCCAAAACCGCCTATCCAAGCGCTATTGGCTGTATTAATCAATGCCAATAACTGCTTGTGCCACATCCATAGAGCAAGCGCTGTTAATATTGCTCCTGCACCTTTAACGATTTCATAACCAGCAACCGCTTTAATCGAACCACTAATATGTTGCGGTTCATTCAAAGTAAGTCTCCACTACTTTGCCTTTTAAGATTTGATTCAAAAAAGGTGTGTTTTTACCTTTTGACAATATGGTCTCACGGGTTACTTGCCACTCAAGATTTGGATCAACTAATACAGCACCGCCTACCCTCTTATAGGTATCTTCAATACCAGCGATGCGAGCAGGCGCAATACATATTTTGTGGACTAATTGTTCAGGTGTGAGTACCCCTTCTTTAACCAACTTACAGCCCAATGCCATAAACGTATCAACGTTTGAAATGCCTGGTCTCGTCTCTGCAAATGGCGCTTGCTTTGCGGTATCATTTAAAGGCTCATGATGACTACAAATCGCATCAATTGTGCCATCTTTTAGTCCTTCACGTAATGCCTGCTGATCTGTATTGCTGCGCAGCGGCGGTAGTACAAAAGCTTTTGCATTAAAACCTTCTAAATTATCATCCGTCAAGTGCAGCTGATGCATTGCTACGTCACAAGTGATCGGTAAACCTTTATCCTTTGCCCAGCGAATCAGCTCTACCGAAGACTTACAAGTGAGCTGACTAAAATGTGCCGATATACCCGTTTCTTCTACCATTAATAATTGAGTGGATAAAGCGACTGTTTCAGCCAACCATGGAATACCTTGTAAGCCATGGAATGAGGCAATATACCCCTCATGAGCAACACCACCCTTAGAAAGGCTTGGCTCATCGGGGTAGAAAAATACTTTCAAATCAAACGTAGCGGCATATTCGAGTGTACGAAGTAATACTAAATCATTTTCAAAGGGTCTCCCTGCATTTGAAACAGCGATACACTTGCCTTGTTTTAACCCTGCGACATTAGCAGGACGAGCACCTTCAAGCCCTGCGGTTAAAGCACCTAGAACGTGCAGATAAATACCGCCATCCTGTAGTGCTTTTTCACGTAGGCCTTTAAGTAAGGACCCATTCTCTAAAATAGGATCTGTATCTGGGGGTATAACGACGTGTAAAAACCCATTAGCACGTGCCGCATGTCCTTCACTCTCTAAAGTACCATGTTGCTGCTGACCTGGTTCACGCAAACGTGCACATAAATCAACAAGTGGGGGTAGTAGCCAGTGATCTGCTTTAGTCTCAACATTGGGATGTTTTAGATTCTTTGGTAATAAATTTAGCATGGTATTTCCAAATAATTGTTCATTATCAAATAACGCTTTATGAGTCTTTATCTCCCATCAAACTACAGACTGCTTTTGATGAGCTATTATTAATTTTTGGCTTGAAACTCACGTTGACCCTGCATCGACATTGATAGCACAGCCATTCGTATTGCAATACCATTATTTACTTGTTTTAAAATTACGGATTGAGGCCCATCAGCCACACTAGATGCCATTTCCACCCCTCGGTTCATTGGTCCTGGGTGCATAACAATGGCATCTGGTTTTGCCTTAGCCACTCGCTCTGGAGTTATACCATACTTTTTGAAATACTCATTCGATGCTGCCATTAGGGGCGAACCAATACGCTCATTTTGTATGCGTAGGCCCATAAGAACATCACAGTCCACTACACCCTCGTCAATATCCTCAAATACCGATACACCATAACGTTCGATACCTTTTGGTAATAAGGTTCTTGGCGCAATGACCCTAATATCTTTAACGCCTAGTGTTTTAAGTGCACTGATATCTGAACGTGCCACTCGTGAATGTTTAATATCACCAATAATGGCTACCGATAGCTCTTCAAAAGGTCTTGGTGCTTCACGATGTATCGTTAACATATCTAGCATACCTTGGGTTGGATGTGCATGCCATCCATCACCCCCATTAATGATAGCAATTTCTGGGGTTACCTCTGTGGCCATAAAGTGCGCTGCCCCTGAAGCCGAATGGCGAACCACAAAGATATCGGCCGTCATCGCCTGCAAGTTCCATAATGTATCACGTAAACTTTCGCCTTTCTTTGTACTTGAGCGGGCAATATCTATATTCAGAACATTTGCACCTAACCTTTTTTCAGCAACCTCAAAAGTCGTTCTAGTGCGAGTTGATGGCTCAAAAAATAAGTTCATCACCGTACACCCTTCGAGCTCTGGACTGTTAATAAGCTGCCCATTGTCATCAAAGAAAGTTTCCGCTTTTGCGATGATAGATTTTAACTGGGTACGGCTTAGTCCTTCTATGCCTAAAAAATGCCTTATATGTCCATCTTCATTAAGCTGTGGTCTACTAAGTGAGGCATTAAGCTTTCGTGTCGTCGCATCAAAGGTATTTTGGATTTTATTATCGGTGGCAATATCTGTTAAGTCAGTCATGGCGATGAGAGGTATCCTATGTCAGCTTGCAATTAATAATGACGTCATGTAGAAAGACTAGAATATTCATAAGCTTTACAAGTAAAGAAAGCTTATTTTTGATAAACTCTACACATTATAAAAATTAGTTTAATCTGATATAGTTTAGCGGATTTAAGAGCATTCAAAAAGTAAATGCAACAAATTTATTGCGCTAACCTATTTATAAAACGTTATAAAAACTATCCTATGAGTTGTCTACCTACCTACATTGCAGATTCCATATCCCGACTAAAATAATTTTAAGGACTTACTAATGACCACGCTTAACGAATACTTTAATCAGTTGCTTGACTCAAAAAAACGAACCACTTCACAAGACAACTTAGCTCAAACGAAAGCGGTTATTGATGTTATCTCTACGATTACCAAAGTTGGTACTCAAATCTCTGAACTACTTCGTAAAGGTGCCTTAGCGGATATACATGGTGAATCAGGTGCTGAGAACGTACAAGGCGAACAGCAAAAAAAGTTAGATGTCATCGCCAATGATCTATTATTACAGGCACTCACTGCTAATAAAAACTGTGCTGGTGTGGCGAGTGAGGAACTAGATGATGCTACTGCTGCAAACAAAGACGGGCAATTATTGGTTTTGTTTGATCCTTTAGATGGCTCTTCAAACATCGATATTAATATGCCGACAGGAACTATTTTTTCAATCCTACCTTACAACAATAAAGGCAAAGTGGCTGAAAATAAAGACTTCCTGCAAAAAGGAACCGAACAGATTGCTGCAGGTTACCTATTGTACGGCTCTTCAGCTATGTTAGTATTTACTTTTGCCAATAAAAGTAATGATAGTGACGAGACTCAAGATGACGGTGTTGTCATGTTTAGCTTTGATCCGACAACATCAGAATTTATATTGGTTAAAAAGAACATCAGTATTGATGCTGACACCAAAGAGTATGCCATCAACGCCTCTAACTACCGCTTTTGGTTAAAGCCAATGCAGCAGTACATTGATGAACTGGTCGCCGGAAAAAGTGGCATAAGAAAGCAAAATTACAATACACGCTGGGTTGCCGCAATGGTTGGCGACGTGCATCGAATTCTTTGTCGAGGTGGTATATTCATGTATCCTTACGATACAAAGGATCCTAGCAAACCCGGTAAGTTACGCTTGATGTATGAAGCAAACCCTATGAGTTTACTGATTGAACGAGCTGGCGGTGCTTCTACAGATGCCGTCATGCGCATTATGGACTTTGAACCAAATAATATTCATCAACGTGTACCAGTAGTTTTGGGTGCCAAAAATGAAGTAAATCGTGTCAAAGAGCTTCATAAAAATACTCGTTAACCTTTAATTCTGCTGCCAATGAGTGTACTGACAATTGAATTCATATGTGTGTTCAGATTGTTGGCACTCATGATCGTATTCATTAATAACTGCCCTAATAATTATCTAACAAAGTAATTAGCTGACAAAAATATCGCCCCTCAACCTCTTAGAAGACCATGACTGTTTTCATGGTCTTTTTTACACCAATTTGGTATCGATTCTTATCATTCAAATAATATGAAAAACGAGTGACATACTGTAAACATTAGGTTTTGCGAGTTTGACGAAATTAGATTATTTTAATAAAAAGTGTTTATATCTACCTATAGGATTGAATAATGATTAACGAGCTGACAAATAAGTTTTCGAATAACCCTGTCATTACTTCTGATAAAAACCCCACCGTTAAACTTGCTAAAGCACTGTTAACCCAATCTCGACAAAGAAAAAAGCAAAACCAAACTGTCTTAGAAGGCGTTCATTTAATAGAAGCTGCTCTACAAGCCAAACATTTTCCTGAACATATTGTTATTTCATATACGGGTTTGTCACATCCTGACGTGCAATCACTATTGTCCTCATTAGCCACCTATAATATTGACAGAAAGTTAACAGTTGTTAGTGATAGTGTGTATCAAAGTATTTCAAATTTAGGCAATGGTGTTGAGATTATGGCTGTTGTTAATGTACCTCAGCACAGTCTTAATGCACTTAAGTCGCCCATTACAACTGATTGTTTAATACTAAACGATGTACAAGATAATGGTAATGTTGGAACCCTATTGCGTACCGCCGCAGCTGTTGGTATTAAAACAGTCATCTGTACTAAAGGAGGGGCTCAAGCTTGGTCGCCCAAGACCATGCGAGCAGGTATGGGTGCTCAGTTTGGCCTAACCATCTATGAAGGGATTGAAGAAGATGAGGTGCTGTCTTATCTGCGACTACCGGTTTATGCGACGAGTTCACATACTGATAACATTATTTATAATCAGAATCTAAATCGTCCTGTAGCATGGGTTATGGGGCATGAAGGTCAAGGCGTTTGCGATGCAATCATGCAATCTGCTACACCTGTCGCTCTACCTCAACCAAATGGACAAGAAAGTTTGAATGTGGCTATTGCTGGCGCACTTTGCATGTATGAAACATTAAGGCAAAGACACTATGCATAATATTAGTCAGTTTACATTGAATCAATTCTATCTATTTTACAATAGCCAAAAAATACCCCACTCAATATACTATAAATAATTGATGAAAGATGTTTAATGTCCAGTGATATTATGGTGGCAAGGCTATGCTAAAAATCTTATTCACTATATCTTCTCGTTTAATGCTTTGCTAGAGAATGACCTTAATTTGCGCTTTTTGAAAAAATTTTCCAGACTATAGACTGTATATAATTAAACTATGCCTTTGATAGAAGCGATCCTATCGTCTATCACTCTTATCTCGCTAATTAAATTGATTTATAACAGACAGCAGGACTCGTAAAAAAACCGCCTCCAAAGGAAGCGGTTTCATCATACTCGTGCTAGAGGACTAGCGGTTCTACTATTAGTCTTTAACAGTAGAGACAACACCAGCACCAACCGTACGGCCACCTTCACGGATAGCGAAGCGTAAGCCTTTGTCCATAGCGATTGGATGGATAAGCTCTACGCCCATCTCTACGTTATCGCCTGGCATAACCATCTCTGTACCTTCTTCTAACTGAATGGCACCAGTTACGTCAGTCGTACGGAAGTAAAACTGCGGACGGTATCCATTTAAGAATGGAGTGTGACGACCACCTTCTTCTTTTGATAATACGTATACTTCTGCGTCAAACTTGGTATGCGGTGTGATTGAACCTGGTTTTGCTAGTACTTGACCACGTTGTACTTCTTCTCGCTTAGTACCACGTAGTAGTACACCACAGTTCTCGCCTGCACGACCTTCGTCTAGTAGCTTACGGAACATCTCTACACCTGTACAGGTGGTTTTTTGAGTGTCTTTGATACCAACGATTTCAATCTCGTCGCCTACTTTTACGATACCTGATTCAACACGTCCGGTTACTACGGTTCCACGACCTGAGATTGAGAATACGTCTTCGATAGGCATTAGGAATGGCTTATCTACGTCACGTTCTGGTTCTGGTATGTAGGTGTCAAGGGTATTGAGTAGTTCTAGTACGGCTGGTTCGCCATAGGGGCCGTCGCTACCGTTTAGGGCTTCTAGGGCTGAGCCTTTGATGATTGGGGTATCATCGCCTGGGAAGTCATAGTCTGATAGTAGTTCACGTACTTCCATTTCTACTAGTTCTAATAGTTCTTCGTCGTCTACCATGTCACATTTGTTCATGAAGACCAAAATGTATGGTACGCCTACCTGACGTGATAATAAGATATGTTCACGGGTTTGTGGCATTGGGCCGTCTGTGGCTGATACGACTAAAATTGCGCCGTCCATTTGGGCTGCACCGGTAATCATGTTTTTTACGTAGTCGGCGTGACCTGGGCAGTCTACGTGAGCGTAGTGACGTGCTTCTGTGTCATATTCGATGTGTGAGGTGTTAATTGTGATACCACGTGCTTTTTCTTCTGGGGCACTGTCAATAGCTGCGTAGTCTTTTGCTTCGCCGCCTGATGTTTTTGCTGCTACGGTTGCTATAGCGGCTGTTAGGGTCGTTTTACCGTGGTCAACGTGGCCGATTGTACCTACGTT